>SYKE01000093.1 GCA_005798285.1 Actinomycetota bacterium | reverse complement strand
CGAAACGAGCCTTCAACAGCGTGATCAAGCCTTGACGCACCCCCACGGTGATGCCCTTAGAGAAGAACTCCTCCGATAACTCTTGAAACAGCGGGATTTCCAGCATTCTCGCTCTTCCTCGCAGGATGTGCGGCGCCAACTTCGCGATGCCTGACCCCGGGGCCCGTTGAACATCCACAGCGGGCTGCCGAACCATCCACCGCAGATTGTACGCGAAGCGATCAGGCTCGGAAGATGCGATCGAACTCCGCAAGGCTGCCGCAGGCCGACGCCACCCGGATCAGGTCTTCCAGGCGTTCGTGGCTGGGAACGGCTTCAATCTCTCGCTCAAGCTGCGGCGTGAAGTCGGCGAAACGAGCCTTCAACAGCGTGATCAAGCCTTGACGCACCCCCACGGTGATGCCCTTTTCCACACCCTTTTCCTCGCCCAGGGTGATGCCTTCCTCTCGGCCCTGAGTTAGGCCCTTTTCCAGGCCCAGGGTGTAGCCTTCCTCTCGGCCCAGGGTGATGCCCTTTGCGAGGAACTCCTCCGATAACTCTTGAAACAGCGGGATTTCCAGCATCTTTTCTCGTCCTCCCAGGAGAGCCGGCAGATCCAGATCATTATAACGAAGACTCCCGAACACCCACGTGATGGCGAGAAGTGACTCTCGTTCCAGCGGGTCCGGGTGCTGGTCGATCAGTTCGCGGCAGTCGCGAATCAGGTCCACCGGAGAGCCCGTGAGCCGGCCCAGCACGGCCCAGGGCGCCAATCCCGGCAGCCCGAGCGCCAGCAGCGCTTCGGCGGAGAGGTTCCACAACTCAACGACTCTCCACCGAAGCCGCAGCTCCGTCGTCGCCAGGCGACTCGATTGGTGCGCCCCATGGGCAACCTTGAGGCGGCCCCGCGGCCGAAGCAGCACCGCCACCACTTCGGGCAGCACGCGACGGTCGAGAAATACCGTGAGAGCATCCCGGATCAACTGTTCGGTCAGCCGGGTTTCGGGATAAGTGCCGATCTCGAAGATGAAGAGGTGGGGTTCGGGGTCGCCCTCAAGCCACGCTTCGATCAGACCGTCCGGCAACTGGCCGGGACTGATGACTTCCGCCTGCAGCGGCTTCCATCGGACGACGTTTCCAAACCCGGCCAGCCGCAGCAACACATCGCCGAAGTGCTGGATGAGCCACTTGCTCCCTCGATCATAGATCCCCATCGGCCCTTTCCCTCCGCAAGGCGCCCTGCACTCGGAACGTGGGAAGCTCCGCCCTCACAGCTTCGGGAACAGTTCACGGATGGGCCGTCCCCCATCCGTGATGGGAACCGGTCGGGCGCCGTCGTACAGGGTCTTGCCGGGGTCAATGCCGAGTGCGGCAAGGAGGGTGGCGTGAAAGTCCGGTACGGATACGCCGGGCGTGAGCGCCTTTTGGGCCAGCACGTCCGTCTCTCCCCACGCGCCGCGGTGACGCAGTCCGCCTCCGGCCAGCACCAGCGAGAAGCACTTTGCGTGGTGTCCGCGGCCGCCTCCCGCGTCGAATGCCGCGGGACGACCGAACTCGGTGCCGATGACGATCAACGTGCGGTCGAGGCTGCCCCGCTTCTCCAGATCCAGAATGAGCGCCGAGAGGGCGCTGTCAAGCTCCCGAATGAGCCGGTGCTGGTTGAGCTGCCCCTCATTGTGGGTGTCCCAGCCGGTGCCGTTGATGAAGTTGAGATTGTGGCTCACCTCTACGAACGAGACACCGCTCTCGACAAGGCGTCGGGCCAGCAGGCAACGCTGACCGAATTCTCCGCCATAGGCTTGCCGTACGCTCGACGACTCCTCGTTGAGGTTGAACAGCCGCGTGAACTCCGGCCCTGCAAGGCGAAGGCTCTGGGCCAGCACGTCGTCGTACTGCTTGACATCCGGATCGGCAGTCGCCCGGCGTCGGAGCTGCGCGAGGAGCTGTTCCCGTCGGGCCTGCCGGTCGCCCGTGACATCCTCATGCCGAACGAAGCCGGCGGGACCTGCATCCGTTCGGGTCACATAGAGATAGCCGCTCCCGGCGCCGAGAAAGCCGGGATCCCGAGAGGCGTTCGGATAGCCGATGACGACATACGGGGGAGTCGTGGGGCTCCCGCTGCCTCGCTCGTGCGCGACGATTCCACCGATGCTCGGGTAGCGGATCGTTTCGCTGATCGCGCGGCCGGTGTGGACATAATGCACCGCCGTCGCATGTTCGTCCACGGTGCCGTGGAAGACGGTTCGCACCGCGGTGACCCGATCCATGACGCGGGCCGTGCGCTCCAGATGCTCCGACACCGAGACGCCCGGCACCGCGGTTGGGATGGTGTCGTAATAGCAGCCGGGCTTCTTCAGTTTGGGATCGCCCTTCGGTTTGGGATCGAAGGTGTCGATCTGGGCCATCCCGCCGCCGAGCCACAGGAAGATGCAGTGCCGAGCTTTCCCCAGCGGTGTGGATGTCTGGGGGTCCGCCGCCGACGCAGATGCGGCGACCGCGGGCAGCAGGGCCGCTGCGCCGGTCAGGCCGGCGCCGTCATGCAGGATCTCTCTTCGGGAGCGTCGATCAGGGGACATATACCCTCTCCGGTAGGTTCAGCAGGGTCCAGAGCACGTCTTCCATCCGCTCGCGCCACGCGGGTGTGAGCCGGCGGGTGGGGGGCGGTCCCTGTCGGGCTTCGGCCGCCTCTCGAATTCGAATGTCCGTCGCCTCGGGATCCAGGTGGTTGGACCAGGCGACGTACGGCTGCGGCTTGCGGGCAGGAACGGCGGCTGCGACAGCGTTCACGCGCGTGGCGTAGCCGGGCTTCAGCACGGAGATCACCGCTCGACGTTCCTCGTCGGTGGGTTTCCGGGTGAGGATGCCAAGGAAGAGATCCTCCACCAGCAGCTCGATGGGGCGGTTTTGCAGACAGAGCGCGGTCAACCGGGAGTCGTCCGAGAGACGAGTCAGCCAGCGGCTCACCGTGCCGTTCGCCAGCAGCGCGGGCTGAATCGCCATCGGCTCAACCCGCCGGTCCGCCTGAGCGTCCTGCCGGCTCCCCGTCCAGCCGAAGGCGAGCAGCAATTCCGTCACCGCCTCGTTGCGCGGCAGCGTGAGACTGGGACGATCGCGCTCGTTCGAGCTGTAGACAAACTCCCATGCCCGGCGCGGCTTGCCGAAGTTCAGACCGTTGATGGGAGGGCGGGCGCCGTCGAGATCGATGCAGAGCGGCTCCACGTCGAATTTCCGGCCGAAGGCATCGAACGACGAGTCGACGACTTGTTCCGCCGATAGCCGTCGCCGGGGCGGGGCGGCGAAGAGACGGTTGGCCTCCGGGTTGGTGCGGGATTGCCGCTGGTACGCGCGGCTGGTGAGGATGAGCCGGCTCAGGTGGCGCAGATCATAGCCGCTGCCGACGAACTCCCGGGCGAGCCATTTGAGGAGCGTCGGGTGCGACGGTCTGGCATTCTCCCAATCGTGCAGCGGCTCCACGAGTCCTCGACCCATGTAGCGTCGCCAGACCCGATTCACCATCACCTCCGCGAATCGCTCGTTCCACGGCGCCGTGATGAGCGCCGCGAGCCGATCTCGGGTGTCGTCCGGCTGTGCCAGCCAGCGGTTAGGGAATTCGTTTCGGGCCAGCGATTCCAGCGACCAATGCGGGGGCACCTTCTCCCCGGGCTGGAGCGTGACTTTGATCCGCGGCGTCCGTCCGCCGAGCTTTGCGCTCGGAACACTGCTCGTGATCGGCACGGCCACGGGCGCCCGGGCGAGCATCGCGGCGAGGTTGAAGAGATCCGATTGTTTCGAGGCATGGTAGGGCGCGTCGTGGCAGCGCGCGCACTTCATCTCCGTCGCCAGGAGCGCGGTGCCGAGAATGTTCGCCTTGGCGACGAGGGGCGCGTCGTTCATCGCCGCCAGCCCGAACCCCGCCGGACCACCTCCAAAACGGCTCCCCTCCATGCGAATCAGCTCGGTCACCATCAGGTCGAGCGGCTTGCGATCCAGAAACGATTCGTAGAGCCACCAGCGAAAGGGCCCCGTGTTGTTCAGCGTGGAGTTGACGAGATTCGGATTTTCCGCGAGCAGGTCCTGCCAGTAGGCCACCCACGGATCGGCCCAGCGGGGGTCGTCCAGGAGTCGGTCGATGAGGCGCGCGCGCCGATCCGGTCGCCGGTCGGCGAGGAAGGCGCGGGCTTCGGTCAGCGTGGGAACGGTACCGGTCAGGTCGAGCGTCACCCGCCGAAGAAACCCGGGATCATCGATGAGGGGCGAGGGGCGGACCGCAACAACCGGGTCGTCGGTCCACGTAGCGCCCCGTCGGATCCACTCTGTCAGCCGGGCAATCTCCGCGGGGGTCAATGGGTTGGGTCCCGGCGGCATCCGGTGCTCGGCGCTCGTGCCGGCGACTCGCGCGATGAGTGTGCTGGCCTCGGGATGTCCCGGGGCGATGGCCGGCCGGCCCGATGCGCCGCCTTTTCGTGCAGCCGCCGCTGAGTCCAGTCGCAGCCCTCCGCTGGCGGTCGATGCGTGGCAGTTGAGACAGCGGGCCTTCAGCAGGGGCCGAATTTCTCGATCAAATGGAGTGGCCAACGAAGGCGAGGCGCCGGATGCGGCGTTGCGGACGGTCGGCTTCAGTTGCGCTTCGAGAAAGCGGTCGATGGGATGCGTCGCGGGACCCGCCGGGGGCGGCAAGGGCGCCGGGTGCTGCTTCACCCAGTCTCGGGCCGCGGTGTGCCGCATGGCCCAGTAGTCCGCCGACGCCAGCCGCGCCACAGCCCGTCGTCCGGCCTCGACCCGACGATAGTGGGCCTCGCGCTCGGCCCGGTAGGCTTCCCAGCCCGGATCCGTCAGCGGTACTCGACGAGCCGGGGAGAGCAGGTGGAATCGGTCCGAGCCCTTCGCCGCGACCGCCACGAGCGTCTCACCCAACTCGGGGCGCAGCGGCTCCTTGCCGGCCCGGCCTCCGACGAGAGTCTCCAGCACCCATTCTCGGGGCGCGCCGGTCGACTGGTGGTCGGCCACAGCCTCATGGTCGCCGGCGGCACGGTAGCGGGTTTCCGGTCCCAGCTCGAGAAAGTCATGCCGGATGGGGTTGTGGCCGTCGGTTCGCTCGGGCGGGACCGGCAGATCGACAACCGGCTGTCCGTCAACGGTCAGCCGGGCGGGCCCCCGCGCGCGCAGCAGAACCCGGAAGCTTCCCGCGGGCAGTGTGACGCGGGCTTTCGCCCGAAACAGGTGCGGGCTCGGCCGATCCTCCCGAACCCCCGTCGAGATGTAGCGCCACGGCTCATGGAAGAAGCCGAAGGCGGTTTCTTCGTAACTTTCGGCGGCGGGGCCGGGATGGGTGGGCCACTGTTTCTCCAGCGGCACGCCCTGCTCGACCAGTTCGACGGTGACGCCGCCCGCCGGAGCTACCGACCGACTCGCCGCAGTGGCCCCTCCGACCCGCGCGGCCACTCCCAGCAGCGCCAGCCCGACCACCGCCGCATGCATCGGCAGTCTTTTCCATCTCCCCATCGAGCCCCCCTGACACACACCCGCACGGCCCATATTGAACGAATCGTTTTCAACGCTCCATCCCGGGCCACTTGCTCTTGCACGACGCCGCGCCACCAGAGTGCGACAATAGCAGTGGCCGCGAGTTGCGGATGTGGGGCGGTCCAGCCTCGTTTTCCGTCGGCTGCTCCGCCTCGTACGGAGCAGGAATGGCCCATCCGTCGGCGAAAACTGCCGAAGCCGGTCAACTCGGTCCGCTCGAACGCCTTCGCGGGTGTTCGAGAGGTTGTGGGATTGGACCGCCGGAGACGCGGCGCGTTGGAAAGCAGGAGCGGGCATGGCGGGCAAAGTACGGTTGGCGATGTTGAGCATGGCGCATGTCCATGCACGAGGCTACGCGCGACAGATCGCGCAGAACCCGGACGCCGAGATCGCCTGCGTGTGGGATGACGATCCGTCGCGGGGTCGACCCGCGGCGCGGCAGATCGAGGTTCCGTTCGAGGATAACCTCCACGAAGTGCTGGGCGACCCTTCGATCGATGGGGTGGTGGTCAACTCGGAGACCAACAAGCACCCGGATCTCTACCTGGCGGCCGCCGAAGCAGGCAAGCACATTTTCACGGAGAAGGCACTGACCATCACCGCGGAGCAGGCCGACGCCGTGACCCGCGAGATCCGCAAGGCCGGCATCCACTTCATGATCTCCCTGCCCCAGCGCTCGCATCCCGAGGTCCAGTTCCTCAAGAGATGCCTGGACGATGGCCTCCTGGGCCGGGTCACGATGATGCGGGCCCGAATCGCCCACTCAGCGGCGCTGGATCGGTGGTTCAAGGAAGGCAGCCTCTGGTTCGGAGATGCAAAGCTGGCCGGCGGCGGAAGCCTGTTCGATCTCGGCTGCCACACCGTGGATGTGATGCGGTGGTTCCTCGGCGAACCGGAGTCGGTCATCGCCACCACCTCCAATCTCGCCGGCGCCTATGACATCGATGATCAATGCGTCGCCGTGGTGACCTTCAAGAGCGGCGCCACCGGGATCCTGGATGTCTCCTGGGTCCATCGAGCGGGGCCGAACACCTGGGAAATCTACGGGACCGACGGCTTCGCGGGACGCGGCTATCCGGGGATGCCCGTCATGGTGCAGGGACCTAAAGTGGAAGCGGCCGGGCTGTCGGGCACGTTCGTTCCATCCAGGCTGCCGGACGCGCTGCCGACGCCGCTGGAGCAGTTCATCGCCTGTCTCGCGCACGGAACCCCGATGCAGATCACCGTGGAAGATGGCCGCAACCTCACTCACCTGCTGGACGGCATCTATACCAGCGCCCGCGAGGGACGGTCGGTTCGATTGGGTTGAGCGCCCTGCTGTCGCCGGAAGCTCTGAAGTCTGCGCTCCTCGAGGAGGCCGGCCGGCTCGGGTTCGAGTTGGCCGGGGTCGCGGATGCAGGGCGGGCAGACACGGCGGGTGCCTATCAGGCGTGGGTGGATGCGGGGATGGCCGGCGAGATGGGCTATCTCGGTCGCGATCCCGAGCGACGGAAGGATCCGAAGCGGGTGCTCCCCGGAGCGGAGTCGATTCTCGTCGTGGGCCGCCGCTACCCAGCATCGCTCGGGCTGGGCGCGGAAGAGCCGCTTCAGGGACGCCTGGCGTCGTATCTGGGCCGGCACGATCCGGAGGCCGAACCCCTGGCCGACTATCACGACGATCTCGGGAGACGGCTCGCGACCTTGCTGGATGCGGCGCGGATGTGGGGCGGAGATACAGTGCAGGGTCGCTGGTATGTCGACACCGGCCCGCTGTTGGAGCGAGATGTGGCACGGCGAGCCGGGTTGGGCTGGGTGGGCAAGAACACCTGTCTGTTAAATCGCTCCCACGGAAGCTACTTCTTCCTCGGAGCCGTGCTGCTGAATGTCGCTCTTCCGGCCGACACCCCCACTTCCGCCCACTGCGGAACATGCAGCCGCTGCCTGACCGCCTGTCCAACCGGCGCCTTCGTGGCTCCTTATGTGCTGGACGCCCGCCGCTGCATCTCCTACCTCACCATCGAGCTCAAGGGTCCGATCCCGAGAGAGCTGCGGCCGCTGGTCGGCAACTGGATCTTCGGCTGCGACCTCTGTCAGGAAGTTTGCCCCTGGAACCGGAAGGCGCCTCCGCTCCTACCACCGCCGGCGGAGGATCTCATCGCGCTCCTGGGCCTGACTCCCGACTCATTCCGAGCACGGTTCCGCCACACGCCGGTCTACCGGACGAAGCGCCGGGGCCTGCTGCGCAACGTCTGCGTGGCGCTGGGGAACAGTGGCCGTGTCGAGGCGGTGGCGCCGCTGGCGCACGCCCTGTCGCACGAGGAGCCGCTCGTGCGGGGTCACGCAGCCTGGGCGCTGGGACGACTGGGAGACATCCTCGCCGTCGAGGCGCTGCGGGGACGTCTGCGCCTTGAAGCGGATCCCTGGGTGTGCGAAGAGCTGGAGCTCGCAGTGAAGGAACTGACCGTGCCGGAGAGCCTTCTCCGCTGTTGAGACCTATCGAATGACCTCCAGAGACGCCTTCTTTCAGCATGTGTGCCAGACCTCCGACTCCCCGCTCGCGCTGGAGGTGACCTCAGCGCGCGGCGCCACCGTGTACACCTCGGATGGCCGGAGTTACATCGACTTCCTGGCGGGGATCGGGGTGAACAACGTGGGCCACGCTCATCCCGAGGTTGTGGCGGCGATCCAGGATCAGGCCGGACGCTACCTCCATGCAATGGTCTACGGCGAGTACGTTCTGGAACCGCAGGCCCGGCTCGCGGAGGCGCTGGCCCGCGTCACCCCGCCGCCGCTCTCCCGCGTTTACTTCACCAACAGCGGCACGGAGGCCAACGAAGGCGCCCTCAAACTCGCCAAAAAGGTCACCGGGCGCCGCCGTCTCATCGGTTTTCGAAACAGCTACCACGGCGACACTCACGGCTCCCTCTCCGTCACGGGGCGCGATGTCTACCGCGATCCGTTTCTGCCGCTGCTGCCCGAGGTGGACTTCCTCCCCTTCGGCGACCTTGCGGCGCTGACCGGCATTGACGAGCGGTGCGCCGCGGCGATCGTGGAGCCGATCCAGGGAGAGGCCGGGGTCCGCGTGCCTCCTGACGGATGGCTGTCCGCGCTGCGACGCCGCTGTTCCGAGGTCGGCGCACTCCTGATCCTGGATGAAGTGCAGACCGGCATGGGACGCACCGGGCGGTGGTTCGCCTGCATGCACTGGGGCGTGACGCCGGATGTTCTGGTGCTGGCCAAGGCCCTCGGAGGCGGCATGCCGCTCGGCGCCTTCGTGGCGTCGGATGCCCACATGGCGTCCCTCTCCGTCGACCCGCCGCTGGCTCACGTCACCACCTTCGGCGGCCATCCCGTCTGCTGCGCCGCCGGGCTGGCCTCGCTCGGCGTCCTGGAGCGGGAGCGGCTGCCCGAGCGCGCGGAGAGCCTCGGCGGCCGAATTCGGGACGCGCTGCGCGAAGCAGGGGAGCGTCACGGAGGCGTGACCGACGTCCGCGGCCGCGGCATGCTCATCGGCCTGGAGCTCGACTCCGGCGACCGCACCCGTCGCGTTGCCGAGCGCTGCCTCGCCGAGGGACTGATCCTCGGATGGACCCTCCACAGCGACCGTGTGATCCGGCTCGCGCCGCCGCTCAACATCAGCGAAGCGGAACTCGACCGGGGACTCGAGATCCTGGAACTCGCTCTCCGCACCGCGGCATCGCCCGGTTAATCCCGGAGACCCGCTCCGGATGCGGTTCCAATCTCTGGGAGGGTTCCGGAGTGCGGCACGGGAATCAATCTGGTACGAGAGCTCTCAGAGCGGAGGATCGGATGAAGATCACGGAGTCGACTCGACGGAAGTTTCTGACGCAGTCGCTGGCGGGCATATCCATGGCCGGATTGCCGCTGTGGTATGCAAAGGAAGTGGAAGCGACGGAGACGGAGCGGGTTGCGAACCTGCCCGGCTGCATCGCCCCGAACGACACGATGCAGATCGCCTGCATCGGCAGCGGCGGTCGCAAAGGCGGGTTCCGCCAGGGGCTGGGCGACACGCGCGGCATCTCGCGGCAGATGGGCGTGAAGGTCCTCGCCATCGCGGATGTCGATCAGGACCATGCGAACGAGGCCGCAGCCGGCTTCGGCCCGGACTGCAAGGCCTACTACGATTTCCGCGAGGTGCTGGCGCGACCGGACATCGACGCGGTGGTGATCGGGACCCCCGATCACTGGCATGCCATCATCGCGATTGCCGCCATGCGCGCCGGCAAGGACGTGTACTGCGAAAAGCCGCTCACCCTCACCATCCACGAGGGGCGCCGGATCTCGGACGTTCAGCGGGAAACCGGCCGGATCTTTCAGGTCGGCAGCCAGCAGCGCTCGGACGGACGCTTCCGGCTGGCCTGTGAGATCGTGCGAAGCGGTCTCCTCGGCAAGATCAAGCGCGTGGAAGCGCACCTGCCGAACGGCACCAAGGGCGGCCCGTTCGCCACGGCGCCGGTGCCGGCGGGTTTCAACTGGGACATGTGGCTCGGCCCGGCGCCGATGGTGGAATACATTCCCCAGCGCACCCACGGCAATTTCCGGCACTGGTATGACTACTCGGGCGGCATGATGACCGACTGGGGCGCACACCATCTGGACATCACCCAATGGGCGCTCGGCATGGATCACACAGGTCCGGTCAAGATCGAGTCGAAGGGCGTCCTTCCGGACGTTCCCAACGGCTACAACTGCGCCTGCGACTTCGAGGTTCACTACACCTATGCAAATGGCGTTGAGGTCGTGGCGATGTGCCAGGGCGAAAACGGCGTGAAATTCGAGGGCGAGAAGGGCTGGCTCTTCGTGAGTCGCAGCCGCATCGAAGCCAGCGACGAAAAGCTGCTGAGCGAGCCGCTGCCTCGGGGCTCGGTGAAGCTCTACACCTCCAACAGCCACCAGGCAAACTTCGTGGACTGCGTACGGGACGGCCGGCAGCCGATCTGCACGGCGGAGATCGGGCACCGATCGGCGACGGTGTGCCACCTCGGCAACATCTCGCTCCGTCTCGGTGGGAAGTCGCTGGAGTGGGATCCGCTTCACGAAAAGTTCAAGGGCTCGGACGACGCCAACAAGTTGGTCAACAAGTCGATCCGCGGCGACTGGAAACTGTAGGCGCCCGAAGCCTCCAGTAAACAGCAAGGCCCGCCCGGGGAATTCCTCGGGCGGGCCTTGTTCTGTTCTGGCGAACGCCGGGAGCGGCGTTACCCGCCGGGCGTGCTGTTCAAGATGAGGCGATACTCATCTTTCTGTCCGTTCGGGAATTGCACCTGGAACGTGTAGAAGCCCGCGATCTGTCCCATTCCGGGCGCCGAAACGCCGGTTCCTCCTGCAGGGGCGGCTGCCCCCTGGGGTCGGGGCGAGTTGGCCGCGGAGGGCATGGGCCGTGCCGGCGCCGGGGTGGGCGACGGAGGCGCCGCCTCCTGGGGCACTTTCACATTCACCTGCACCCGTACGCCGCCGGTGGGCGACGGTTGAACGGAAGTGTTGGGTCCTCCGCCGAGGTCATTTTTGACCATCGTGACCTGAGCGACCATCAGTTCATCGGGTGTTCGACTGCGCTTGGAGCCGAAGGCGAACGCCATGGGAGACTTGTTCTGCCCCCGGTTCAAGCCCACCAGCATCACCCGCTGATAGGGGAACAGCGCGCGCACCGGCAGAGGCTGACCGGCCAGGAGCGCCTTTCGCTGCTGCGGCAACAGCTTTCCGTAGAACCGCAGGATCTCCCGATTGGCGCCGACGGCCATGTAGTCGAGCGGATTCTTCGCTTCCAGCTCCATCGCCGCGTACATCAGGGTTTCGGTCTGCTCGTCGCGGAGGGATGTGGCCATCTCCGCCAGATTCTCCAGCGAGAAGCTGCCCTGTCGCTTGTGCATCTCCTGCCACCGAGCCATCAGGCGCAGCGGGATCTCCGATCGTCGATCGCTGGCCCATGTCTTGCTGCGGAACCGAATGACCTGACCGTCCAGCACCCACCGCTTGCCCTCTGCCGCCAGGCGGTCGAGCACTTTCCAGAGTGCTTCGGGCTCCTTGCCGGCCTCCCGATAGCGCCCGATCGATTGCCGGCTGTAGGCGTCCCCCAACAGTCGCACGCCGTACGCCTCTTCCACGGCGGGCCACACCACCGACAGGGGGTGGCCGGACTGGTTGACGAAGGCAATTGCCCCACCCACCGGCGAGGGAGCCTTGGGGAGCTCCGGCAGTTTGAGAGTCGCCTTCTTGCCGAGGACCGGATCGGCGTTCAGTCGCTTCTCACGAACCATCGGATCTTCTTCCGGTTCAGTAAAGAGCTTCGGAGCCGCCATCAGGTTCAGACCGGAAAGCGAGAAGAGTGGGCCCAGTTCCCCCTCGACGCCCTGCGGATTCGGGGTTGCGCGGAGCATCCCGATCGGGGCGCCGGTGAAGCCCAGCGTCACGCTGATGCTGACTTCCATCCCCGTGGCCTGGGACCACTTTTCCTGCATCATCTGCTCGGCCTTGTTGATGCCTTCCGAGGCCTGGGGGCCGAAGCTCGCGAAGAGCGACTTGGGGAACGGCATCTGCGGCTTGGAAGACTTCATCTTCTGAGCGATGAAGTCCGGCATCCTCAGCTCGCCCGACTTGGGAGAGGTGCTGAACACCACGGGCTCTTCGGCCTCGATCAGGTAATTCCACTGCTGAATCGAGAGGCCGTCAATCAACTCCAACAGCGCGCCGCCGAGAGGCGAGGACGCGGTGCGAACGGACATCGAGTCCTGGAACGACCGCATTGCCTGGCCTTGATTCATGTTGGCGCCGGCTCCCCCGCCCCCGGCCATGGCCGACATCATCATCGCGCCGAACTGGCTGTCGGCCCGATCGAGCACCTTCTTCAGGTCGTCGGGGGCCATGCGAGTGTAGCTGCGGTAGCGGGCCAACTCTTGCTTGAGCGCTTCGATGAGCTCCAGCCGGCCCTCAAGCAGCTCCCGCAGCTCCTCTTCCTGGCCGCGCTTGGTCTGAACCAGCAGGAAGCTCGGCCTGTCCTTCGTGCCGCCGTTCCGGATCCAGGAGTAGTGGTTCAGTTCGGCGATCTGCTTCAGAAGCTCCCGCGCCGGAAGCTGGGAAGCGGAAGCCATGATCGGTTCGTCGACGCGGCTGCGTTCGGGCGCGAGCGTGACACCGGTCGCTTTGGAAAGCTCCGTAAGCGCATCGTAAAGGCTGGTCTTGCTCCAGCGGACGGTGACGGGCTTGTCGAGCTTCGGCTCAGCGTCGAGGGCCTGCGCGCGCTCCTGGGAGTGCACGGGCATGGCCGCGGTCGCGAGGGCCAGCAGCGCGAGGGAAACGAAAAGGGGCTTCGGTTTCATGGGTGTTTTCCAACCCATTCAACGAAGCCCCCATCCCATCGGTTTCGTTCGTGACGTGGCTTTTGCGTCTCGCCGAATCCTCAGGCGCGGGCCGGAGCCGTTAATCGCCCCGACACGGCATTTCGGCTTTGAGGGGCCGCTTCATCGACCACCTGAAAGCCCAATCGCTCCGCCAGTTCCACGAAGTAGTCGATGTTCTCGGTCTTGGTCCGATCACCCAGACTGACCCGATCATAGCACTCGTCGATCGCCACCAGCAGCGTTTCCCCCATGCAGGCGGGAACGCAGCCTTCACCGAAGTGAACATCAATGCGCCCCTCCATGGCGCCGGGCGGGCGCACCACGCCGCCGGGGATAACGGTGACGCCGGGCATCTCCTTCACCGAATCTGCGACATCGGCGGGCCGGCCGATGTCGTACAGGATCGCGTTGGGCGCCACATGCTCGGGAAACACCACCGGCTCCACGGTGGAGGTGGCGGTGAAGATGAGCTGAGCTTCGCGACAGCGCGCGAGGTCGGTGGTGGTTTCCACCTCCAGTTCACCGGTCTTCTGGGCCCGGCGCCGAAGCATCCCCGCCGATTTCTCCAATCGCTCCAGATCGGTTCCGACCATGATGATCTTTCGGACCCGGCCCACCAGCAGCCGGCATATCCCGAAACCCACCACGCCGTTGGCGCCGACCACCGCCGCGACGGCCTGCTCCGGCGCCACGCCCCGGGCAGCGAGCCGCCGCAGGACAATGGGCACGCCTTGCTTCACGGTGCCCGCCGTGTAGCCGCCGCCGTTCGTAATGGGAATAAACGGAGCCGCCTGCTGGACCTCCAACCCCTTGTTCCCCACCACGCTCCAGTAGGAGCCGAGGCCGAGGCAGCGGGCGCCGAGGTCCTTCGCCAATCTGGCGGCCTGGGCACAGCGCTCGACGGCTCGTTCCGGATGGGCCTTGATCTGCTCAGGCAGCCACGGCACGCAAATGAGGTGAACCTGCACCGATCGACCGTCGGTCGTCGTGATCCCGCGGATCGTATCGACCTTCACGGGCCGGAGCAGGAGCACCATTCGTTTCAATACCCCCAGCGGGAGGAGCCCGGCCCGGTGAAGGGTCGTGGCGAGAGCGAAGCGCCGCGGCTGAAGCCAGTCATCCGGCGTGAGCGCGTGAATGAGGAACGCGCAGGCGACTTCGTTCTTATCTACTCCCGCCAGGGGTGGCTTTTCCCCCAGGCGAGGTTCCACTCCATCGATCAGTCGACCGATATTCTCTTTGTGCTTCCAGAGCACGAAGGTGGCGGCGGCAATGCCGAACACGATGTAGGGAGACGGCGCCCGGAACACCGCCATGCTCACCGGCATGGCCACCGCGGCGAGGACCGAGGCAAGCGAGACGAAACCAAACCGGCGGGTGAAGAGCTTCGGCAGGAACACCGTACCCACCCACGTGCCCGCCACAATCGCCAGCACCTGCCAGCCCACCCTGCCGATGACCACAAACCCGATAAGGGCGCCCAGACCCGCCGCAACCGCCTTTCCGCGCGCGAACTTGCGTTCCTTCAGATAGAAGTAGGCCGAGTAGGCATGTCCCCAGATCGCCGCGAGGGCCGACAGCATGGCCAGCCGGTCGTTCGGGATGGCTCCCGAGAAGACGGGCAGCGACGCGATGATGGGTGGGAGCAGGCCCTTCCCGACATCACCCAGCAGGGTGAGCAGCGCCGGGAACCACCCCACGACCCGCAGGACGTTGGTGGCTCCGATGTTGTGTGATCCGTACTCGCGAATATCGATCCCCTTCAGCACGCGCACAATCACGTAGCCGAAGGGAATCGAGCCGAGCACGTAGCCGATCAAAATCGGCGTTATCCAGAGGAGCGCCTGGTTCATGAAAGTTCCCGGCACAGCTCGACGGCGGGACGCCGCCGCTGAACCCTACCCTCGTTGTATCGAAGTCCCACCCGGGAAGGGGAGCCGCTCGCCGTTCTGGGCCGCCATCCCGGAGTTTGAGCCGAGACTTCGGGGAATCAGGCCCCGGCTTCCCACCGCCCGGGTGCGCCATCGAGCCGTGGCCGAGAAGCGTCGAGCCGAATCGGGAGGCCCTCCGATGGATGATCTGGAAGCTAAGTCCGGACCCGCCGTCCCTCGTCGGTGGGGTGAGGCGCGCCATGAACGAAACACGAAGGCGGGGACAGATGCGACGTGCGGTGGGGATTAGCATGCTGCTGGGTCTGCTGACCGGGGCCGTGCTCGCGGGGAGGACGGTTTCGGCTCAAGCGGCGCCGAACTTGCTGCTGGTCACCTTCGACGACATGAACGCCGACTCGGCGGGCCATATGGCCGGACGCTTCGGCGCGACGCCCAACCTCGACGCCTTCGCGAGCAAAGCCTTCGTCTTCGAGCGCTCCCAGGTGACCGTTCCCATCTGCCAGCCCTGCCGCGAGGCGCTGCTCACCGGCCGCGTGCCGCATCGGAACGGCGGACTCGGCTTCAACCCTATCCGGCTGGATGTGCCGACAATGGTCGAGGTGCTTCGAGATCGCGGCTACTTCACGGCCGCCGTGGAAAAAGTGGCGCACATGCAGCCCGCCTCGAAGTTTCCCTGGAGCCTGACCCTCTCCGGCGCCGGCAAGAATCCGCCGAAGATGCGATCGAGCATGGAGCAGTGCCTGAAGGCCGCGGCGGACTCGGGCAAACCGTTCTTCATCAACGCGAACATCACCGACCCTCACCGACCGTTCCCGGGAGTCGCGTTGGGCCCCAGGCAGGCCGCCCGCCCGAACGCGCAGACGGCCGAGCCGGACCACGTGTACAAGCCCGAAGAGATTGCGGTTCCCAGCTTCCTCGAAGATCTTCCGAACATCCGTAAGGAAGTGGCGCAGTACCTCACCGGGGTGCGGCGGGGAGATCAGAGCTTTCGACAGATCATGGAGGCGCTTGCCGCCGCCGGTCGGGAGCGCGACACCGTGGTGCTGGTGATGTCGGATCACGGAATGTCATTCCCGTTCTCCAAGGCGACCTGCTATCGCAACGGCACGTGGTCTCCGTTCCTGCTCAGGTGGCCCGGGATGCCCGCCCCGCGGCGGGATCGTCGGAACATGGTGAGCTCGGTGGACCTGATGCCCACGCTGCTGGAGCTTCTCGGCGCGCCCGCGCCGGAGGGCATGGATGGGCGCTCGCTGACACCGCTGCTCCGAGGCGAGGAGCGCGCGGTCCGGGAATTCGCAATCACCCACGTCAACACCGTCTCGAGCGGGAAGTCGTTCCCCCAACGCTGTGTCCGCACCCTCACCCACTCCTACCTCTGGCAAGGTTGGCCGGATGGAACGCCGAAGTTTCGGGTCGAGGCGATGGGCGGTCTGTCGTTCAACGCGCTGGTTGAGGCGGCGAAGACGGATGAGCGCATTCGGGCTCGCGTCACCCAGCTCCAGACCGGCGTTCACGAACAGTTCTTCGATCTCACCAAAGATCCGGACGAGCGCAAGAACGTCATCGATGATCCGGCGTATCGGGCCGAGCGGGATCGGCTTCGAGGCCTCCTGCGCGAGCACATGACCCGCACCGACGATCCGGAACTGCCGAACTTTCAGTCCACCGTGAAGGCGGACTGAAAGCCGCTCGAGTCAGGCCAGCATCTCCTCGCGGAGGCGTCCGTCTCCGGCGATGGGGAACGGGCGGTTGAAGCGATCCGGGACCGTGGTTTCAGGAGCAATTCCGAGCAGATGGTAGGCGGTGGCGAGGAGATCCTTCGGCGATACCGGAGTCTCATCCACCTCGCCGCCGAGCCGGTCGGTGCGGCCGACCACCTTCCCCCGCGCCGCGCCGCCGCCGGCGAGGGCCACGGAGTAGGCTCGGGACCAATGATGGCGCGCCGCTCCCTGCGGTTTCGTATCGATCTGCGGGGTTCGGCCATGCTCGCTGAGCCACAGCACCAGCGTCTCCTCCAGCATTCCCCGATCGTCCAGATCCTGAATGAGCGCGCTGTAGGCCTGGTCGAAACCCGGGAGCAGATAGTCCTTCAAACGAGGATAGTGGAAGGCGTGGGTGTCCCAGGCGCAGCCGGAGAACTGACCGTAGCCATCCCAGAATACGGTGACGAAGCGCCCGCCCGCCTCAATCAGGCGTCGCGCCGCCAGGCAAGACTGCCCGAACAGGTGCATCCCGTATCGCTCCCGCATGGCGAGCGGTTCGCGACCAATATCCAGCGCTTCCCGCATCCGGCGCGAAAGCAGCAGCGAAAAGGCGCGCTCCTGGAACGAATCGAAGGCCCCAGCCTCGCCGCTCTGATCAATCCGCGACGCGGCGCCGTCGAACTGTCGCAGCAGCGAACGGCGGAAGTCCAGCCGCCCCGCCGAGAGGCCCGCCCCGCTGCTGCCCTCGAGCCGGAATCGGCCCTCGGAGGTGGTCTGGGCGAAGGGATCCATGAACTGCTTCGCCTGCGCCTCGGTGTACTTCGGCGAGAGCTTCAGGCCGGGACCGTCGAACGAGGGACACACCGGATCGTAGGCCTGACCGAGAAACGCGGCGTACATACCGGCGCTCACGTCGACATCGGTTTTGGAATTCAGCACCCACGGCAGCCCGACGTTTCGCGGGACCTCCGGCAGCACCGCGCCCGTTCGGCGTTCATCCAGGTAGTCCACCACCGACCCGATGAACGGCCAGTGAGCCGTGTCGCGGGGTCGTGTCTCCAACGCAGGGGTGTAGGTCGGAATGCCGGTGAGCGCGTAGGCCACCCCGTGGAGGGGGTAATCGTGCGTGACGGAGCGGACCACTGTGACGCGATCCATCACCTTTGCGATCTGGGGGAGCCGTTCACAGATTTGGATTCCGTCGACGCACGTCGACATGCCCTTGAGCTCGCCCTGAATCTCGGAAGGCGCATCCGGCTTCGGATCGAATGTTTCGTGCTGCGGTGGAGAACCGTAAGGGAAGAGCAGAATGCACGCCTTCGCCCGCCCGAACTCCTTCGGCCCGATCGGCCGCGCCGAGGCGGTCCGCCCGCGCAGCAGGTCCGCGAGCGTGATGGCGCCCATGCCCCCGACCTGCAGCAGGTCGCGGCGGGTGATGCCGTCACACAGCGTTCGAGGGCGTCCGGTAATTCGGATCATGGCGACTTTCGGCGGAACAAACGCGGAGAAGGATCGATCACGGTACGCTTCGGCGGTCCGGGCATGGGTTCCTCTGCGGGTTCGGGGAGGGCGGGTGGGGAGAAGCGAGTAGCGAGTGGGGGACGGCGAATAGCGAATGGTGAATGGCGAATGGCGAGTAGTGAGTGGGGAGACAGCGAGTAGGGAGTAGCGGGTGTGGGGATGGCGAATAGCGAATGGGGAGTGGGTGGAGGGCGGCTGGGTGTGTGGCCTGGGAGCGCCGGCATCTTGCCGGCTCCGTGCGCGCTTACCTCACGTCAGAGGCAAGGCATCCTGGAGAGCGGTCTTCCTCGCGGGGCAAACCAGCAATCACGTTCAACGGCGGACACCATGACCGCCCTCTCGGCCGGATGCCGGAGCTTATGCCCACCGCTCGCCCGGTAGGAACGTCATTGCAAGGAGCAGCGCGACGCGGCAATGACGTGCTCTTCAGCCGCCAGGTGGAGACCAGAGGTGTGCTTGCGTGTGATCGCAACGACGTGCTCGTGGCTTGAACTGGAAGAACACTTTCACCTGACCATCGACTTACCTTCGACAGAACGGGATGTCGAGGCCCCCGTCCGAGCCGCGAACCGTAGTTATGGTCCACCACCGCCGACTTGGGGTCGCCCACCGAGCCCACGGTGACGTCGCCCGCCTCGTTCACCGAGGCGGTTGTGTTGGTCGCCTGACGGCGATGGAAGTCGGAAGGCTGGGACGAACGCGCAGGGGCCGCCCGGGATTCAATTCCCGGGCTGCTTCGTGAAAGCCCTCCGGGCCGAGCCGGCACGCCCGCCCGACGGTCGACCTCCAGTCCCGGAGGGACTTCCACAAAGCAAGCCGGGTGTTTCAACACCCGGCGGCCTCTTGCGCGGTCGCCACACCCTTCGCCCGCCCCGTCGAACCATGCAGCTTTCGCGATTGTGATGAACTGGGCAAGGCGCACATCTACGAAAGCCACGCCAGGCGATGGCGGGTTACAGCGAATGGAAACTGGCGAATGGCGAGGATGTGGGGGTCGCAAGCAGTTCTCGCCGGGTGCGCCCACCCTTCCGGTTCGACGCCTGCCCCGAGAGAATACTTAGGGGACGGCATTCATCCCGGGACCCGACAATGCCGAAGTGACCCAACCGATGTTCCCGTAGTCACTCATTGAAGGGTCATTGCAAAGAGCAGCGCGACACGGCAATCTAAGAGATGCGGGGAGCTCGGTTGACCGGTTTGATCCGAGCGGAATCCCGGTTTGTGGGATGGACTTCGGGCAGTACGGCGCCCGCAGACTGCTTCATCAAGCGGAGAGTCACACTCAGGCATTGGACAGGTCGTCCGTTTGCATCCAGGACATGACCTTTCGAAGGTACTCCCGGCCCGAACACGGAAGTTGGGCAGTCGGGGATGCCTCACTCCGCCAATGCCGCCGCACCGGGGGATGCCAGACGCACCGGAAGCCGACGAGGGGAGATCGAAGGTTGGCCGGATGTTCGTTCCAATGCGGCTCACCCCGCGCTGGCTGCTGGCGATCCCTGCCCATGGCGCAGCGCCCCATTCGGTCGCCTGGGAAGTAAGCTGGTACCAGCGCCTCCGGGAAGCGACCGAAGCCCGGTTCACCCGTCGGGGTTCCGCCGTCCAGAACATCGCTCCTCGGGTTGAAACACCACTCCTCAACGTTTCCGAGCATGTCCAGGCAGCCAAACGGACTCGCGCCGCGCGGATAGGCATCCACCGGAGTCAACGGCGGAATTGTCCAGGCATAGTCGGCGCTGGGCGACCTATTGTTGGAGCGAGCCTTGTCCCATCTCCCATTGCCCCAGGGATAACGATAGCTCTCGGGGCCGAGTGCGGCGTAGCTCCACTCGAAGAGTGTCGGAAGAGAGCAGTCCTTCCACTCGGCGTAGGCCAACGCGTCGTACCACGAGACGAAGATCATCGGCATCCTCACCAACTCCGACCCAAACTGCTTGCCGCCATTCCAGAGGTACTTCAGATTCTCGCTTCCGAAGGGTCGGACGAGGTTTCGGATCGGTGGGGTCCACCCCGAGTCGTCCACGAATTCCTTGTAGTCCGCGTAGGTGACGGGGTAACGATCGATCCAGTAGATGGTGGGCTCATTGGCATCGACGCCGAAACGCCGCAGCCAATCCACAGGCACTTCCACCCGAATCATTCCCGCCGGTTCCATGGCTACACCTCGCTTGATCCGAGTTCGGACCTTCCAGAGCTTGAGTTCATTGCTCTCCACCATGGGCCTTAACGAGTTTCAGGGCGCCGACGATAAGTGAACCTCAAAGAGAGCGAAGAGCCTGTCTTACTCTCTAACCGGAGTTCCGGCCCGACGCTCCCCATAGTTGCCCCACCTGGACCGCCCTCTCAACGAAGATCGACTCGCTTGCGAATACCCAGACGGGCGAGGTTTCACCCGGACCCCCAGCCGTACTTGTGACACACCGCCACCGCGCAGGGATCGTGTGAAGCCATCGACGATGCGGTGGCTGCCTCGCTATCCAGGGCTCGTATCCCGGGGCCCATCGGCGACCCGGAGTACGGGGTTGGGACGAACGTGCCGCAGCCGCCGAAGGACTTCCCAGGCGGCTTCCGGGATTCGAGCGAGGGTGCGCCGTCGTTTGGAGTTGAGCCGGAAGCTACAAAACCTGAGATTTCGGCGCGTCAATCAGCCTGGCCGCCAGAGCGGCGCTGCCTTCGATATTCGGGTGGAGCGGACCGTCATACCAGCCCGTAGTGTCGATGAAAAAGGTCTTTCGATCTCCCTTGGCGCGGCGCTCTTCAACCACGTTGCGGATAGCGGCGCCCTGGGAGCCGTTGAACGGACGCAGAGCGACCAGCTTTGCTCGGGGGTATGCGGCGCGAATGAGGGAGAGATAGCGATGATAGAGAGACTGGTATTCGAGCCTGGGAATTGACGGTTCGTTTGTGCCCTGATTGATCACCACGACATCGGGCTGCCAATTGTCACGCGGGCAACCGGCGTAGACCAGGTTGAACGACTCCAGAGCCCCCGGCACGCCTCCGCTCCCTGCCAGGAGTAGTCCCGTGGCGCCAAAACCCACCTGTCGCCAGTCGGCGCCGAGGCCGAGCGCCGTTTGTCCCACATAGGAGCGACGGGCATCAGCGAGCCAGGGCCAGTTGAACGGAATCCCTTCCACGACACCGGCGCGCCCTTCGTTCACCACCACCCCCTCGGTGATGCTGTCTCCCAGAAACTCCATCTTGAGGGAAGGCGCCCGCCACTCCGCCGGCGGACCATCGAGACGACCACCCGCGGACAACGCAAACCCTGTGAAGGTGACGTGGGCCACCAGTGGAGGCGTCCATCGGTTCTGGTGCTCGTCCATGCCACGGACCATCAACATGACGGTATGCCGATCGGGTATCAAGCCCTCCGCGAGGGACAGCGAAGCGGCAACTTCTGCCTCCTTCCATGGACCCTCGTCCACTCGCCACGCGACGGTGGGGAACGAACCGGGCTGAGTCGGCGTCTGCTGCCACCGTTCGTTGCCAGCGACATCGAACGAGGCGATTATGCCGGTTCCAGAGAAGCGAGCCCGAACGTAACTTCCGCTGTTGACGGTGATGGCTCGCTTCTCTGTGCGGAGATCCCAACGACCGGAAAAGCAGTAGGCCGCCGGCCAGGAGTGTTTCGTACGCGCATCCGCTGCCGTGGCCATGAGCGCGGCCGCCCCAACTCCCAGGCCCATTGCGACCAGAACGGCCGCCCCACGCAATCGCATCAACATCGGCACGCTCACGATCATCCAAGACTTCGGCAAACTCCATAGGGGCCACTCTATCGCACTCTTCCCGCCCCGATGCGCCACAGGGCGAATCCTGGCGCGCCGCGCGGGCGCTCATCCAGGTGACGTGCTCTTCCTCGAGGGGGAAGAGCGGGGACGGGAGGTCTCCTCCCTGGAGACTTCGAACTGACTTCCTCCTCACAGTGTCTGAACGGTGGTGAGGCTGTTTCGCATCTCGGCTTCAACCGCGTGGGGCACAGTCCGCCATCTGTCCCCGCTCCTTCTCTTTCAGTCGGCGTCTCCCTCAGTTCCCCAGGCTCTTGCCGGTCGAGAATGGCCCGGTATCAGATCCCCGCAGCGAGCCCACCGGGAACCGGGCGGCGTGTGACGGCGCCACTTTCGAGGAGTATCAAAACCTGATGACTCGATTGAACCATCGGATTCAGCGGAGCAGAGATCCACGGACTTTCCCGAACCCGGGGATACGCATCCTCTCGATTTTCTTGACGGCGGCGCTGGTTTCAGCGACCTCGGCCGGCGTGGCCGGCGCGGATGCAGAGACCTCAGCGGTGAAGATCACCGCCGAGGCGACGGGCCGGCCGCTGCGCGAGGTCTTGCAGAAGCTCTCCGGCCAGACCGGCAAGCCCGGGTTCCAGCTTCTCGCTGAGCGTGAGATCGGCGAGCAGCGCGTCTCGTTCCGGTTCGAGTCGCTCCCCCTCGATCGTGTGCTCGATTCCCTGGCTCGACTTCTCTCCCACTCCGCCGCCCGGCCGGACGGTTATCAGTGGCGCCGGCGCGAGGATCCGCGCGGCACGACGGGCAATGGCGCCGCGCCCCACCCCGTCACTCTCATCCTTCGCCGCTCAGCGGCCTCCCGCGCGGCGGAGCAGCGAGAGCTCGAGCTCCCGCAGACCCGCACCCTGCAGATCCTCACCGAACTCAGAAAGGTCGCCCGGACCGCTCCGGAAAAGCGGACTCTTCCCAAAACGGGGCTGCGACTTACGTGGCTCGCAGAGCGGTGGAGCGTCCACCTGCGGGCTCTGGCCTCCCTCTCCGACCGCCAGTTCGCCGATCTGTGCGAGTTCAAGCCGGTCACTCTCGATCCAATCGTCCTCCAGGACTCCAAGGCGGCTTCTGAAAACAACCCTGACCCGATGGTCGCCGGGTCGGTCTCCCGGCTATCGATGCGTCTTCGGCGTTGGGACCGCCCCGGGGAGATTTCAGATCGAGGCGGCCTGTTCTTCCTCGAGATCGACCCCTCGTCCGGCATAACCAACCCGGGTTGGGATGTCTATTCGGAAGGCGTTCCAAGTGACTTCGACTCGATACCGGATGTCCCCGTTGATCTGAAGCCCTGGGTCGAGCGGCCGAACGTGACTCGGGAGATGCGGGGAGATGTCGGCTTCCTCTTACAAGGGGTGGCCAACGCGGCGAAGCTGACTTTCTTCCAGGAACACTTCTACCAGCCGGTTTTCACGGGAGGCCTGGCACGGCCCTTGCCACCCGCCGACCTGTCCGGATCGAGCCGCAAAGTCGTCCGGAACATCTGCCAGATGTTCAATTACCGAATGGTGAATGATGGGGAAACCTATTACTTCTGGCCGTACGCCTGGGCCCTCGCGCGGGGCGCCGACATCCCGGAGCCGGAACTCAGTAACTGGCGTCAGTTGTTGGCGCGGCAGGGAGAGTTCTCCATCGAAGACCGCATTCGGATGGCGATGCGCTACTCCCATCCACAGCTCTCCAAGACCATGCGAGTCGCAATCCGTCAGGCGGGGCGGTGGGACATCCGAACCACTCTGGCGCTCCGCGTGGTCGGGTTGACGCCCGGGTGGGCGCGGCGGGCGATGGAGCGCTCCCAGCCGATTCCGCTGAATGCGCTGGAAGGCGGGGAACTGGGAAGCGCGCTCCGGTCATGGCTGGAGCCGCCCGGAACACGGACCCTACCCCTGTTGGGAACGGGTCAATTGACGCTTGTGTCACTCCCTCCGGGGAGCGCCAACGCGGAACCACATCTTGCAGTGTGGATGGACGGGGCGGTGCGGTGGTCGACCCGACTCTCCTTGCGCATCGGTGGAGCCACCACTGCCGATTTCCCCGTTGCCGGTCCGGATATCGACCCGTAACGTCTCGCACCCCTCGCTGACATCCCGTTTCGGCGGAAGGAGTCAGCGGCGGAGCTCGAGCCAGTAGCTGAGGGCGTCTCCCATGCGGCGGTGGGGGGCGCCGCCCTGGGGGTGGGCGAGTTCGGTCCGGGCGACCAGGGCGCCGTTCAGGAGGCGGCCGCGGAGCTTCAAGTCGAGGTGCAGCAGGTAGGGCGGGCGAACCTCCGTGCCGGGCAGGTCGCCGTACATTCGGCCGGTGAGGGCATCCTGGCTCCACTTTACGTCGTTCACCAGCGACCAGAGGCGGTCGCCGATCCGAACATGGATCTCGCCTGTGCGGGCGATGCGCAGCGCCACGGGCAGCGGACCGTCCGGCAGCGCCGCCTCCCCGCTCCACTCGCCGTTCAGGCGGCGATCGCCTCGAAACGGCGGGTCGGGCTCGCGGAGGGGCTTCGCTTCGGCTCGATCCGATTCCAGCCGGCGGGCGTAGGCGGGAAGAAGCGCCGCGGTCAGGTCTTCGGCGATGTCGAAGGGCAGCCGGCCGCAGGCGTTGCAGAGGGCGACCACCGCGATCCGATGGCGGGGCAGCAGCTTAAGGAGCGTGTTGACGCCCCCCATCCCGCCGCTGTGGCTGATCGCCAGTTCGCCGTGCTCATCCTCGTTGCTGCCCCAGCCGAAACCGTAGCCGTTGTGCTCCCGGGTCGTCGTCGGGCGCTGCATCTCGGCGATCGACTCGGAGGAGAGGATCGACCGCTGGTCGGAGAGGGGCGCCTCTGAGTGCACGGCGCCGAAGCGGATCAGGTCGTGGGCGCTCGCCCAGGCGGCGGAGCCTCCGGGGTGATCGAAGTCGTAGTGCGGGTTCGGCAGCCCATCCTCGCCGTAGCGCACCGCCCGGTAGGGATCCAGCTCCCGCCGCTCGCCGAGATCGACCCGGGTCATGCCGAGCGGCAGAAACACCTCGCGCCGCATGAAGTCGGCGTAGGGCACGCCGGAGCAGCGCGTGATGACATGGTCGAGCACGCCGTATCCCAGGTTCGAGTACTGGAAGCGCTCCCCGGGCGGGGTGTAGAGCACGCCGTAGCGACGAAGAGTCTCGGTGAAGGCCGGCGGACGAGCGGGCTCGTCCCCATAGAAGAAGTGGTAGTGCAGCGGCATCCCCGAGGTGTGGTTCGCCAACTGCTCGATCGTGGCCGGGCCCCCTCCCGCCGCGGCACGGAGGGGCGCTTGAAGATAGTCATCCACGCTCGCCTTCACATCCAGCTTGCCGCGCTCATGAAGGATGCGGATCGCCGTGGAGGTGATCGGCTTGCTGATCGACGCGAGGGAGTACATCGTGTGCGGCGTCGCCGGGATCCGCCGCTCGCGGTCGGCCCACCCGAAGGCGGCTTCCCAGAGAATCTCTCCCTCCCGCGCCACGGCGACGGCCAGAGAAGGAGCACCGGACTCGACGAGCGAAGTCTGAATTCGAGCGGCGACGGCGGAAAAGTCGGGAGCACTCATGGCGTGGCGGGTCCGGCACGACGGCCGAATTGGAGTTGGCCGGCGAAACGCTCCCCTTCCTGCGTTCGGCCGGATATGATGCAACCGGACATGATGCCGTGGAGCCATCCGACCCGGAACGCGGGCGGGCAGCCGAGGGCGGACATGGGTCGGGGGAGATCCTGATGTTGAAGATCCTGGGTGGGCGACAGCGCTTTTGCGACGGCGTGTCTCGACGCGAGTTCCTGCAGATCGGCGGGCTGGCGATGGGCGGGCTTTCGCTCACCGACGTGCTGGCTGCGGAGGCCGCGGTGGGGCAGAAGCGGCCGCACAAAGCCGTCATCATGATCTACCTGCCCGGCGGCCCCTCGCACCAGGATACCTTCGACCTGAAAATGGACGCCCCCGCGGAGATCCGCGGCGAGTTCAAGCCGATCGACACGAACGTCCCCGGCATTCGGATCACCGAGCACCTGCCCAAAATCGCGAAGATGATGGACCGCTTCGCCGTCATCCGTTCCCTCGTGGGGGCCCGGGATGAGCATGCGAACCCCGTCTGCATGAGCGGCTACACCCTGGCCGAGCAGCGCGTGAATCACCCCAGCATGGGCGCTGTTTTTTCGCGCATGCTCCCGCCGGTGGAACCCACAGTCCCCTCGTTCGTCGACCTCATCCCCAAGACGCAGCACAAACCCTACTGCATCCCCGCCGCCACCGGCTGGCTGGGCCGGCAATACGGCGCCGTTCGCCCCGACGAAGAGGGGATGATGAACGACATGGTGCTGAAGGATCTGACTCTCGACCGTCTCACCGATCGGAAGCGGCTTCTCTCCAGCCTCGATAACTTCCGCCGTCGGGTGGAGGATCTCGACAGCGCGCAGGGCATCGCCGCCGCGCAGCAGCAGGCGTTCAACATCCTCACCTCCCGCAAGTTTGTGGAAGCGCTTGATGTCTCCCGCGAGGATCCGAAGACGCGAGAGCTCTATGGGAATGGACGGGACGGCATCGTCGGCGATGCCGCGCCGATGAAGCACGCCCACTTCCTGGCCGCGCGGCGGCTGGTGGAGGCGGGCGCCCGCTGCGTCACCGTCGGCTACGGCTTCTGGGACTGGCACGGCGGCAACTTCAGCAACCTGAAGACCTACCTGCCCATGCTCGACCATGGCGTCACCGCGTTGATCCAGGATCTCTACGATCGGGGTCTTCAGAATGACGTGAGCGTCGTGGTCTGGGGAGAATTCGGCCGCACGCCGCGCATCAACAAGGACGCCGGCCGCGACCACTGGCCGAATGTGAGCTGCGCACTCCTCTCGGGCGGCGGGATGCGCACCGGACAGGCCATCGGCACCACCACCGCCGACGGCGGCTACGCCGACGAACGACCCCTCCACTACCGCGACGTGATGGCCACGCTCTACCAGCGGATGGGCATCGACAACCGCAAAGACACCGTCGTCGACTTCACAGGCCGACCACAGTACCTGCTCCCCGGCC
This sequence comes from Actinomycetota bacterium, assembly GCA_005798285.1. GTDB lineage: Bacteria > Armatimonadota > SYMT01 > SYMT01 > SYMT01 > F1-80-MAGs030. Next base: position 2,233 of record SYKE01000093.1, on the reverse strand, counting down.
ACGAACCAATCGCCGAGTTGATCTGAGCGCTGCGTTTCCGCCGGGTGTTGAACCACCCGGCTCGCTGCGCGAACACGCTGTAACCTCCGTATATTCTGACCGGGTTTTGTCCGGAAACTCTGGCCGGCTGGCGGCTCCCTGGATGCTGCTCTACATTGCCTTCTCTCCTCCCGTGTTCGCCTGTCCCGGACGGTGCCGGCGGTAGGACTTCCCGGACATTTGCAGGACCTCTCCCCGATGCAGCAGACGGTCCAGAATCGCGTCCGAAAGGTCCGGATCGTGCAGCACCTGACCCCAGTCTGACGTCTGTTTGTTCGTGGTCATCAGGATCGGCCGATCTCCCCGTTGATACCGTTGGTCGATCACCGGGAACAGGTCGTTCGCCGCATCCGGCCCGTAGCCCAGGTATCCCACCTCGTCAATGATCAGCACCGTCGGATCGATCAGGCGCTTCAGCGTGCCTTCCCAGATCGACAGTCGGCGAGCCCGCGAGAGATCGCTGATCAGTTGCGTGCAGCTGATGAACCGCGCTGTCGCCCCATACTGGATCGCCTTGTATGCCAATGCGATACAGATGGCCGTCTTTCCGACTCCCGGCGGTCCGACGAGGATCAAGTTGCGGCCGCTGTTTACCAACTCCGCCCCCAGATACGGCCCCAGCGCCTGACGAGTGATCGTGGTCTGGAAGCGGAAGTCGAACTCTTCCAGGGTCTTCAGGAACGGAAAGCACGCCTGGCGCACGGTTCGCTCGATCTTCGCGTCCGCTCTGCTCTGGAGTTCCTGGCACACCAGTTGCTCCAAGTACTCCTGGTAACTCCAGCCTCTCCGAACCGCCTCCCGGGCGTACTCGGAGTAGTTGGATCGGATCGTCGCCAGGGCGAGCTTTTTGAGTCCTTCGTCCAGGATGTCGGGGGCTGACTCGCTCATCGCCCAACTCCTTGCGCTGTCAGCCGCGCTACAGCTATCTCCACATACTCCGCTCCGATGGTCTCCTGCTCGACGCACTCCTGGACCGCGGCGATGAAGAGTTTGGCGCCCGCCTTCTCGTATTGCGTCCAAAGGCGGGGCAGGTCGTCCTTTCGCCAGGTCCCTGGGCGACGGTGGATGAGTTCCGTAAAGAACACCTGGGACACCCCGCCGAGATCGATCAGCAACTGCCGCTTCACCATGAGCTCTCCCCGTGGCTTGACCAGGTAAGAGGGGAGATGTTCGTCCAGGAGAGAGTACTTTCCGTTGGCCGGATACCGAGGATGTTCCACTCGCTCACCCTCGTGCTCCAGCGCAATGACGTTACAGTAAACCTTCACGGTGATGCATTGCCCGATCCAGGCTGCCGGCGCCGAGTACTTCATGCCGTTCATTTGAACCCAGGCATCTCGACCGACAACCCGCGTTCGGATCAACCCGTAGTCGAGATCTCCTTCTAGCGGCGGCTTCAGATAGGGCTTTTCGGCCTCCAGTCTCTGGAACGGAATCTCGTTCGTCGCGTCGCAGCGTCTCTCGTGATTGGTCCAACGCAGCCATTCGTTGAGCTGCTGCTCCACGTCCGTTCGGTTTCGGAAGGTTCGGCACTCGAAGAACGAGTGCTTGACGAAGCCCACGAGATTCTCGACGCTGCCCTTCTGGTTTCCCGAGTACGGATACGTCGGCTCTCCGATCACCCCCATCCGAGCCAGATAGCAAGCCAGGTCCGCCTGAAGGGTGATCACCGTCTCTCCTGTCTCGGGATCCTTCTTCCGTGACGTGACCGCTGCCTTGGTGTTGTCGAAAGTGTTCCACCTCGGCGAGCCGCCCACGTACTTGTAGAACGCACCCATGGCGCGGATCAAGACCTCGGCAGTCTCGCCGGTCACGAGCGTGACGTATAGCACGCGGCTGTACTTCAGTCGAGCCGCGTAAAACTTCAGTCGCTCCCGCCTCCCGTCCTCAAACGAGATCGCGATCTCTCCGAAGTCGTGCTGCGCAAACTCGCCCGGCAGGCCCTCGAAGCGGACGATTGGAGCAGGGGCAGGCTTGGGTCGGACAACCGTCTTGAAGTGGGCGTAGAAGGCCGTGCGTCCGCCCCGGTAGTTGTGAGAGGTGACCAACCTGCGGAGCACCTCGGAACCGGGGATGTTGGGCCTGTCCGCCACCCAACTCGCCACGAGTTGGCGATGTTCTTCCGAGAGCGCCGACGGACGGCCGACCCCTCGTTGTGTTCGAAGCTGTGTGTTCGTCATCTGAACGTCGATGG
>SYKE01000092.1 GCA_005798285.1 Actinomycetota bacterium | reverse complement strand
GCGGAGCTCCCAACCGAGTCAGCCGGGGCGACGCGCTTTGTCGTCGCGAATGGATCACCGCTCTATAAAGTGAGAGTACGCCCGCCGTGACTGCTGCGGGGATGACGATTGTGGTCCTGGCACGGTGATGGGGATCGTACTCCGAAGGCGAGGCTGTGGCATAGTGTTGGCGCACACGGAGCCGGCAAGATGCCGGCGCTCCCAGGGCTCTCATCACCTAACCAACGAGCAAGTCTTGGCGACGAGGCGAAACACACCTCTCGTTCCCACTATCCAGCCGGAACATCAGCGGGCGTAGAAACCGTCGGCGAAGTCGGCGTAGCGCTCCCAATCGTAGGCGGTCAGGTTGTGCTCGCCCCTCCGCACGTGGTAGGCGACGGCGCCGCGCACCAGAGGAGAGTCGAGCGGAGGCATTTCGTCCGGCCTCACCGGCGGGTTGCCGTAGAGGCCGTAGACTGGGGATGCATGCGCCAGGGAGAGGAACTCGCCCCGCTGGTCGGCCCAGAAGTCCGCGTCCGCGCTGGCGACGCAGAGTCCGCGGGGCGCAATCAGACTGAGCAGTTGATTCTGCTCCACGGGCAGCCGCTCTTCGTGCTCGCTGTACGGCTTGAAGTTTTCGCAGAACCAGTAGGGAAAGCCTCGATTGATGGCGCTCACCGTCTCCCCGAAGATCCGGCGACTCAGCGCGGCCCCGCCGCAGCCGGAGTTATTGGAGACGACGATGGCGAAGCGGCGGTCCTGCGCGCCCGCCCAGAGGGCCGTCTTTCCACCTCGGGAGTGCCCCACCACGCCGATCCGCTCCGCGTGAATCTTCGGCTCCGACTGGAGATGGTCCAGCACTCGGGAAGCGCCCCAGGCCCACGCGCCCAGCGTGGCCCAGGCGGTGGAGCCGAGCTTTCCGCCGCCCTCCGGCCACACGCCGCGCACGCCGTTCTTCCGAAGGCTTTCATCCTTGCTGTCGGCATCCACATCGTTCGTGCGGAAGACGGCGGTGGCATAGCCGCGATCGATCAGCGTTTCGACGGGCCAGAACCCCTCTCGGGACATACGGCTGGGGTCGGCAGCGGAAACGGCGCGATTGTTGATGAGGATCCACGCCGGAAAGGGTCCGCGCCGGCGGCGCGGCACGAACACCGAGCAGGGACACGTGAAGCTCCGGCCGTCGGTGCGGCTGGTGATGGCAATGTGCTTCAGATCGGCAGCCCCGCCGAGTGCGCCCTCTTCGCGGCCGGTCACCTCGAACGTCACGCTGTCCGGCTTGCCGGGGGAGCGACCGTAGACGTGCTCCTCGAAGAGCGCCAGAGTCTCCGCTCGCGCCGAACGCTCCCACTCCTCCTTCGTGGCCACCCGGGCGCCGCTGCGGCGAACCAGTGGATCGGGCACGGAATACGGCTTCACGTCGCGCTCGCGGAAGATCCAGGAGGTGTTCTTCGCCTCCAGCCCCGCGAGCAGGGCCGGATCGGGCTGCCACCCGCCGCGGGTCTCGCCGCGAGTTGCGAGGGCCCCCGTGGCCGCGGCGGCGCTCATCGCGAGCAGGCTTCTTCGGTTCGGACGAAGGGTCGACTCTGACATGTCGTTCCGGCTCCTTCGAGCATCAATTCCTCCCCGGAGAGGCTCACTCCCGGGCCAGGCCGCGAATGCGGTTCCCGATATCCAGGCGTTGGGCGACCACCCCGGTGTTCCCTCTCCCGCAGGACTTCCCGCGGCGGCGACGGATCGGGCGGTCAGGCGTTCTTGAGGTGGCGGGCGAAGTGTTCCTTGACCCGACGAAGCATCTCGGGGCTGAGGACGTGGCCCGAACCCGGCTCAATGTAGTAGCTGAACCGATCTTCCGCCTTCCGCGCCCGATACGCTCGCCGGATGATCTCCACCCCGGTTCGGACCTCTTCGATCGGGCTTCCGCCGTCGGCCTCACCGAAGTTCAGATGCAGTGCCCGAGGTGCGATGAACCCGGCGATATCCGGGATGTCGCCGAACTGCCGCCAACCGGGAATGTAGTTGGGGAAGCAGTGGATGAGATCGGTCCGCTCCATGGCCGCGTAGGTCGGCATGCAGCAGTTCCCCACCAGCGCCTTCAGCCGGGGCTCCCATGGGCCGACCAGCCAGGTGTGGGTGGATCCCATCGAGTGGCCGTAGCAGCCCAGGCGGTCGGCCAGCACCTCGGGACGCCCGGACAACAGGTCCACAGCCCGCCGCATGTCGAGGATGTTCTTCCAGGCCAGACACTTCCCCTCAGCCACATACATCGCGAAGAGGTAGTGCTCCAGGTTCCGACCGTTCAGCTTCCCGCGCCGGTTCCGCTCCCCAAACCCGGCGGCGTCCGGGCACAACACGACATAGCCGTCTCGCGCCAGATCGACCCCGGTGTGGTGCATCGGGCCGAGCTTCAGGCCCGCCGGCTCCGCCATGCCGATGTCGTAGGCGCCGTTGTGCTGATGCCAGAGACAGATGCCGGGCGCACGATTGGAAGCCGTCACCCCATTGGGGACCAGCAAGTAGGCAGCGAGGCGCTCTCGGGGCTCCACCAGATAGGTCAGGCGCTCCAGCCGGTAGCCGTCCTTCTGCTCCACCCGCTCGACCCGGATCTCGAGGGGTCCACTCTCGGGCCATGCTCCGCCCAGGCACTCCAGGAGCCGCTTCTTCTCGCGCTCGCCTCGGATCGGACGATCCACGCCCTCTCCCGTCGCCGCCGATCCCGCACTCGCCATCACTCCCCCGATCCCCGCGAGCACGCCGCGCCGCGATAATCGCACTTCAAACTCCATGAGTCGCCGCCTCTCTCGTTCGATCCCGGAACCGTTCCCGACTCTCGCTCCACTGGGAGTGGCTCCAAGACCTCAAATCTCGTCGAGGCGCTCCTTCGAGTCCCCGAACTCGGTCAAGCGCACGTCATATCGATCCATCAGCGAGAGAAACAGGCTGCACATCTTGCGGTTCGGGCGTCCGGTGTAATCCAGGACGCGACCCCCCTTCAGGGTTCCGCCGCCACCGCCGAGCAGCACCACCGGCAGGCTGTTCGCCTCGTGCCCGCCCGTCAGCATACTCGAGCACATCATGAGGATCGAGTTGTCGAGGACACTCCGCTCGCCTTCCCGAATCGCGTCCAGGCGACCGGCAATGTAACCCAACTGCTCTACGAAAAAGCGGTTGACGCGCATCCAGTCGTCGTTGCCCTGATGGGAGAGCTCGTGGTGACCCACGTCCACACCCAGAAACGGGAAGCGCAGATAGCTGTGATCGTTGTTCAGTTTCAGCGTGCACACCCGAGTGGCATCGGTTTGAAACGCCAGCACCAGAATGTCGCACATCAGGCGCATGTGCTCCGGCAGATCCTGCGGAATACCGTCCGGGGGCCGCTTCGCGGGAGGCGGCTGAGTCGCGGGCCGAGTTCCCTGAAACTCACCCCGGCGACCGGCCTGCTGAATGCGCTGCTCCACCTCCCGCACCGAGCCCAGATAGTCATCGAGCTTCCGGCGATCCGAGGCGCTGATGCTCTTCCGCAGCCGGTTGGCTTCCGAGAGGACGGCATCGAGCACGCTCTGATCCCCTCGCTCCGCCTGATCTTTGAAGAGTCGATCGAACGCCAGCGCGGGGTACAGCTCGAGGGGAGTGGGAGACGTGGGCGAGCTCCAGGAGATATGGGAGCTGTACAGCATCGAGTAGTTCTTGTGGATGCCGGGGTTCGACCGCTCACACCCCAACACGAGACTCGGCACGCGGGCTCCGGCGCCGTAGCGCTGGGCGATGACCTGATCGAAGCTCGTGCCGGAGCGGATCTCGCCGCCGGACGCCAGCGGCGCGCCCGAGAGCAGATTCCCCGTTTGCGAGCTGTGGATGTTGCCCTTCAGCGCCTCAGCGTTGTAGAGCCCCCGAATGAACGTGAGCTTCTCCCGAAAGTCGCTCAGCGGCTGGAGCACTTTTCCCAACTCCAGCCCGCGTCCCTCGCCGCGCGCCGACCACTCGGTGCGGTGGTAGCCGTTGCCGGAGAAGAGCACCGCCAGTCGAACCGGCGGCCTGGCGGCGCCCCGGGCCGGTTGGTCGCCCCAAGCGGGAACGGACTCCAACCAGGGGAGGCTCATGGTCACGCCGGCCCCTCTCAGCACGGCGCGGCGAGACAGTCGTGGACGGTTCATCTCGACGCCCCTTTCCTCACGGCAGCAGCCCTCGCCGGAACGCCTCGATCAGCGACCCGAACCCCGGCGTCCCCACGGATCTCCCGGAACGGGCGGCTCAGCACGATGCTCTCCAGCGCCGCGCCCACCCGATAGTTCTCGTTCGCCATACGCCTGCGAATCTCCGCCAGGAGCGGTTCATCCGAGAGCTGAAGTTCCCGACCCAGGGCATAGCCGAGCAGCTTTCGTGTGAACTGGCGCAGCACCTCCTCCCGCCGTCGGGTCCGGAGGTAGTCCCTCAAACCGGGGAGGCCGGTCACCCGCGCGCCATCCGGCAGCACGGCGGTGGTATCGATGGCCGGCGCGGAACGATCCTGCAAGCGGGCCCGACCGATGCCGTCGAAGCCCTCCAGCGCAAAGCCGAAGGGGTCGATCCGCCGATGACAGCCGGAGCACGCGGGATCGCTCGTGTGCCGCGCCACCACCTGCCGGAGACTGAGCCCCTTCAGGGAGCTCTCATCGGCGGGCAACTGCGGCACGTTCGCGGGAGGTCGCGGGAGGCGCTCACCGAGCAGCACTTCGCTGATCCAGTTCCCGCGGAGAATGGGGCTGGAACGGGAGGCGCCGGACTGCTTGGCCAGTGTCGCGGCGAAGCCGAGCACGCCGCCGCGCCCCCGGATCCGCATTCCAGTCACACGCCGCCACGTCTCTCCCGACACGCCGCTGAGACCATAAAACTTCGCCAGCCGGCCGTTCACATAGGTGTGGTCGGCATCCAGCAACTCCAGCGCCGACCCGTCCGAGCGAGTCATTTCCGTGAAGAACCGGATTACTTCCTCAACCATGTCTCGCCGCAGCTCGGCGAACTCCGGAAAGTGCTTCTCGCTCTTCTCGCCGACGGTGTCGAACTGATACAGGTGAAGCCACTGGCAGGCGAACTCGGTCGCGAGCCGGCGAACCCGGGGATCCCGCTGCATCCGTCGCACCTGGCGGAGCAGCACGTCCGGCTTTCGGAGCCGGCCCGAAGCCGCCACCGCGGACAGTTCGGCATCCGGCGCCGAGGACCAGAGGAAGTAGCTGAGCCGCGAAGCCAGCTCCCAATCCGAGATCGGCGCGGCGCCGCGGCCCGTCGGGGAGTTCTCGAGCCGGTAAAGAAACGGCGACGCGACGAATAGCCTCGACAGTGCCAGCGAGAACGCCTCCTCGTGCGGAATACCATCCGACTTCAGCCGTCGAAACAGCCCCCGCAGATCCGCCTGCTCCTCCCCCGTCAGCGGCCGCCGATACACCCGCGGAGCGAAGCGAAGCAGCGCGTCGAACTGTCGCGCCTCCGCGGCGGCCGCCTCTCGACGAAACTCCGCCGCGCGCTCGGCGAACGGCTTCCGCAAGGCCTCCACGGCCCGATACTGAGAGCTGCCGACCAGCACCTCCAGCATGATCTCCAGCGCCTGAACCCGCTGCAGCGGCGCCTGCGCCACAAACTCGAGCTCTCGCCAGAGGCGGTTCAGTCGGGCCTGCTCCGGGGCGTGCAGCATCAACCGGGCCAGGTGATCATCTTCCCGATAGAAGAGCGTGAGCGTGAGCACCTCGTCCACGGGCACGATCTGCGGGTAGCACAGCGCCGGTGGGAAGAGCACGCGATGCTCGTGGAATGCGGTCTCGAACCGCCGCCACGCCGCGCCTCCCTCCGTGGCGACCACCGGGAATCGATATGCCACATCCCGCCGATCCGAGAAGACACTGGTGACCTGCGAGTAGTTGACGTTGATCTGACTCGGCAGCAGCAACGTCGCGTCGAGAGGCCCGGCCGGCGGCTCACCGACGATCGCCTCAGGCTGCACGCTCCCCCCGGCGCCGAGCTTCGAGTCGAGCTCGGCCGTCGTCACAAGCTCGCGCCCGTCCGCGAGTTCGGCCGGGATCCGAATGGTGAGCCGGACCGGCGCTTGAACGCAAATGGAACCGGAGTCGATCTCCGAGCCGTCCGGTCGCTTCCCAAAGAGCGCTGAATCGAGACCCCACGCCGGTTCCCCGCCACCCGGAGCCTGCCCGGAGACCAGGCCCCGGATCGCCTTGAGCGGAAGCTCCGGCTTGCCGCCGCCAGCGAGTCGAGGAGTTCGGAAAACCACCACGTCGCCATCCGCGCCATCGCCCGCCGAGGTGACCTGCAGGGTGACGGTCACCCCGCCGGCTCGCGCCGCCCCTTTCAGGGCTGGGAGCGGGACCCGGATCTCATGCCGCGGGAGGAGAGGCGTCATCGGCTCCATCCAGCGCGGCGGTCCACCCTGCCGTCCGATGAGCCCGACCGGCCCGAAAGACCACAGACCTCGCTGCCACCGGCCGATCTCCTCCGCCAGTGCGTGCGCGCCGCCGGGTCCCGCGTCCCGATAGCTTCGACGCAGCCGGGAGATCAGAAGCGAGCCCGAGCCGTCCGCAGCCGAAAGCGCTCGATTCAGCGACATCAGGTATCGAGAGCTCAGCCCATGCTTCGCCGCAAGACGAAGCGGAATCGTGCTCCCCCGGCGAAGCGCATCGCGATTACCCAGCAGAACGGCGAGGTAGCGTTCCACGGGGAGGCGTCCAGCCCGCCCGAGGCGTGTATCCCCATGCACATTCCGATTCCCGACTTCCGAGCCCACCCCGAGATCCGTTGTCTCCACATAGCGCCCGTAGAGCGCTCGGATCTCGGAGACAAGCTCATCGGTCCAGTCCCGCCGCGTGACGCTCGGGGAGAAGCGGAAGCCGTCCGGGAGCAGCACGGCGTGAGAGGCAATCTCCTTGCCCGCCTGAAGGTATTTCGACAGCAGGGCAGGCGACATCGTTTGGGCGTTGCCCACATTCGTGAACCCCTCCCCGGCGGCGCTGTCATCCGGGAACTCTCGGGTCGGGTTGAGATTCAGACCGGTCAGATCCTGAACCGTATAGGCAAGCTCGGCGTTCGTCAGCCGGCGCAGCACGACGGGGCCCGGGTCGCCCGCCGAGAGCCGGGCCTCGACGGCCGTCAAACGCTCCACCCACCCGACGAGTCGTTGTCGATCCGCCGCCGGCAGTGGCCGAGCCCCCCGCGGCGGCATCTCTCCCCGACGAAGCTGCTCCCCCACCTTGCGCCACAAGCGGGTCTCGGCTCGAACGGACTCCAGATTGGCGAAGCGAAGCAAGTCCACGCCGGCCTGTCGCACGCCGGCGGAGTGACACGCGCCGCAGTGGCGGGTCACCAGCGGCCGTACCACCCGCGTGTAGTCACGCTGCAGCGGAATCAGCTCATCCCGATCTGCCCCGGACGACACGACCGCGGGAAGCAGCGCGGCCACCGAGAGCAGTACCGCCGTCGCCCCGGCCAAACCCTTGCCCCTGCGCGCGCCCCTCGTCATTTGCCGGGTCTCCCGTTCCCTGCTTCCGACCCCGCACACCGGTGGGGGTTTCAGGGGCGGCGGACGGGAAACGCGACGGGATCGCCCGACGCGGCGCGCCTTCGCCGGCGATGGACCGGCGCCCCGAAAAAAAGTGGAGTCATTTCTACATTTGGCCTGGGGAGTGTGCCCAGCGTAACCAGAGGCACAACTCAGGTGTCCAATCAGACATCGGCTTCGGCATGGTGGGCGAAGCCCGAGCGAAAAACGGGGTGTCCGGATGTTGACGATCTTCGGGGGCGGGCAGCGTTATTGCGACGGTGTGTCGCGGCGCAGTTTCCTGCGGGTGGGCGCGTTCTCCATGGGAGCCATCGGCGGCCTTTCCCTCACGGATGTGATGCGCGCCGAAGCCGCCCAGGGCAAGAGGCCGGGGCACAAGGCGCTGATCAACATCTTCCTGGCGGGCGGCCCGCCGCACCAGGATATGTGGGACATCAAGACCGAGGCGCCCTCGGACATTCGCGGTGAATTCAAGGCGATCAAGACCAACGTCGACGGCATCCAGATCGGCGAGGTCTTCCAGCGCATCGCTGGGATGGCGGACAAGTTCGCGTTCATCCGCTCCGTGGTTGGGAGCGCCGGCGATCACGACGGCTACCAGTGCATGTCCGGCTGGCCCCGCCGGGCGCTGCCCGCCCAGGGCGGCTACCCCTCCATCGGCTCAACGGCTGCCAAAGTGCTCGGACCCATCGATCGTGCGGTCCCCGTCTCCGTGGGATTGGCGCCGCCTGCTCAGGCCAGCACCTGGTCTGAAAACGGCAGCGCGGGTTTCCTGGGCGCGGGCTACGCCCCGTTTCGTCCCAACGCAGCGGGCGCCGGCGGCGGAGATTCCGGTCTGGACGTCATCAAACTCAAGGGCATCTCGCTGGAGCGGTTGAATGATCGCCGCCGGATGCTCAAGGCGATGGACTCCACCCGCCGCGACCTGGAAGGCAGCCTCCTCGTGCAGGACCGAGACTCCACCACCTCGGCCGCATTCGATCTACTGACCTCCAGCAAACTGGCGGATGCCTTCGATCTCAGCAAGGAAAGCACGAAGACCCGCGAACGCTACGGAACCGGCCAGCCCTTCAAGTTCACCTACGACGGCGTGCCCACCAACAACGAACACGTGCTTGTGGCGCGGCGCCTCGTGGAGGCCGGTTGCCGGGTGGTGTCCCTGTCCTTCGGCCGGTGGGACAGCCACGGCGACAACTTCGGCCTGGTCCGAGATCACGGCACGAAGCTGGATCAATGCGTCACCGCGCTTATTGAAGACCTCGACCAGCGCGGGATGTTGAACGACGTCTCGGTGGCGGTGTGGGGTGAGTTCGGACGAACGCCGAAGATCAACCCGGAAGCCGGGCGCGATCACTGGCCCCAGGTGAGCTGCGCGCTCCTGGCGGGCGGTGGAATGCACACGGGCCAGATCATCGGCGCGACCAACCACCTCGGCGAGTACGCCACCGAGCGCCCCGTCCACTTCCAGGAAATCCTCGCCACGCTGTACCACAACATCGGCATCGACGTGGAGAACACTCTCATCCAGGACCGCTCCGGCCGCCCCACCCGCGTGCTGGAGAAAACCACCCCCATGCCCGAACTCGTCGGCTAGCCGGCGCCCACAGAGCCGCGGCTCCCAAACCGGGGCTGCGGCTCTCAGTCATGCGCGTTGAGTCGGGCAGCGAAGCACGCAATCCACGCCGTCGTGTGCATCCTAGGATCCTGCGGATCTTCAGCGGCTTTGGACTTGACCGTGTCGACCCGTCCCGCTCCGTCGGTGGGCGTTCGCGTGCTGCCGAGCCGGTCGGCGTGGTGGAACCGATCCGTCCCCGCGGCGCGGAACCCGACGCCGGGCGTGTAGACGGTGTTCCGATTCGTGTCGTGCAGGCCGTAGCTGTTGATGTGCGCGCCGGTGATCGGGTTGCTCTTCGTGATCCGCTCGCCGTCGGCGGTGTAGCTCGCGCTGAGGAGCTACCGGTTCCCCGCTGAGCGGTCGCGCGCTTCTCGCAGCCGGGTCTCGTCGCGGATTTGGGTCACGCGGTCAAGCAGGGGTTCGGGATCAGCGTGCTTGGGGTACTCTGCCAGCCCGCAGCGTCCGTACCGGAGGCTAACGGCCCAATCTCAACCCGGCTTTGGACAACACTTCCGGACTCGCGGCGGTGATCTCCATCTTGCATTCATCCCAGCGAAGGCCTTCCATCCGGGGTCAAGCGGGTACCGGTGATCCAACCCAAGATCTCCCACGGCGCCAGGACGGACGAAGGAGCGTTCGCGCTGAGCGTGTTCGCCACGCTACTTCGGACGATCGGGATGAGAGGACTCGTCGAACCTATGGAAGCGGCGTGCGAGTTCCTGGGAAGCGGAAAGCTACCGGAAGGTCCGGACACAACCGCCGCTCCGGCGGGATGATCCGGGCCTGGACGGAAAGCTCCTCTGCGAGGAGCCAAGCAAGAGAGAGGACTTCCAGGCGGACGCATCCGTCTCCGAGCTGCGAACCAGACAGCGGACCCCGTCGGCGAGTCCGATACGACCAAAGCGCCGATGGGCGGGTCAACGAGGATCTGCGAGAGAACAGGCGAGTCGAACTCATAACGTTCCATACAGAAAGGCGTGGAAACTGAGCGTACTCGGACGAAGTGGTGGTTTCGGGAACAAGGGCAACACGAGCAGAGCCCGGATGGTCGCGTCGAACGCGTCGCGATACATCACCGCTAATCAATTACGCTGAGTCTCACCCCGATCGTATAACAACGCACGGAGGGTCTTCAGAATTCGATTGATTTCTGGCGGGCCAATTGTCTCTCTGAAATAACACGGCGCGGCCTCATAATAATTTCAGACTTTGAGCTTCGATCACCAAAGATATATCTAGAATGACACTTCTCTATGGCTCTTCTTCTTCGGATCACGAAGCGATTTAATGTCCAGTTTCTTGGAACAATTCTGTACCTTGCTCCAACTTCCTTGGCAAATTCTACGGCGACCTCGTATCTATGTTTCTTTATTATTATCCATAGAGGTCGACTCAATAGTGATTGGGATATTTTCTGCGATTTAATAGACTCCGGCCTGTTCCCATTTATAGAACTACAACCTGGGTTGAATATTACAGTATTTGCATTTGTAAATGCTCTGGAATAGTCATTAAATATATTACCAAGTGGATAGCCGATGAATGTAATTCCACTAGACATCCCGACTGTATCCTCAAGATCAATAGAAATGTACACATTCTCTGTAATACCCATAGGTTCATCACTGAGCCCATTGGGCTTTCCTTCTGCTTTCGCATCATGCGCAGCGCTGCTGAGATGCGATGGGAGTATTCTCACTCCCATTCCAAACAGCTTCAAACTGGACAACTGACGAGAACCTAAGAATGTGTCGCCAATTTCTCCATAATCTAAAATGAGAAACTTCCTCATAGAAAGTCTGGTTATTGGCTCTATGAATACAGGGCCACTCCTGTCGAGAATAATTTGGTTCTCATTGAAGTAGTTTCGAAGATCGCAATACGCGGAGTATCTAGAAAAAAATAACGCGTAAAGATATGGATCAATAATCATGGGATCTACGTCGACTCCGTTCATGATATCCTGAAACTCCATTGGTTCATTGATCATCCTCATCGTTAGCTCATCGCTCCGACGCTCTAGCTCCTTACGATTCTGAATTGATACGTCTGCAGCATTCATGTACTGTACGAGTTCACGATAAGTCACTGCCCTCGAGCTCCCCTCACAATCCTCACATCCTTCCAGCCCCACTTGGAGGCCCATTCCCGATAGGGCATAACTGGATTGTCTGGAAACGTCATAGGGTCATAGACATGGCCCCGATGAATTACGACTTGATGATAGCTCCAGTTCGTGGGAGCTCCTGGTGGTGTCTTTAGAGCCTATCTCACTAGACGGGCCGCCTGGCCGCCCGATAGGCGATCAAACTGCACGCGAGGTGGAGAAAACCAAGAAAGTTCGACAGCTTCTTCTCCCAGCGGACCAGGATGCGTCTGAACCGGTTCATCCAACTGTGT
>SYKE01000091.1 GCA_005798285.1 Actinomycetota bacterium | reverse complement strand
TCCGCTTTCAGTCCGGGCGCGAGCAAGTCGGGGCGGAGCCGATAGAAAACGAAGAGCGCCGTGCCGATGTAGAAGAACGCCGCGGCAACGGGGATGTACATGAGGGCGCCCATCCACACGCTTCGACGGGCCTCTGAGTCGCTTCGCGCGGTGATGTAGCGCTGCACATAGGCCTGGTCGATGCCGAAGTTCTGCAGGTTGGTGACCATTCCATAGAGCAGCACCACCCAGAAGGTGGAAGCGCCGAAGCTGAACTCCGGTGAACCCAGACTGAATTTGTTCTCGGCCAACCCCATCTGCAGCACCTGATTGAAGCCGCCCGAAGTCCCCATCAGGAGCAGGACAATGCACACTGCGGGCCCGAGCAGCAACACCACGGCCTGCACCACTCCGAGCCAGATCACGGCCTCCGTGCCGCCTAGAAACGGGTAGAGCGTGATCAACAGCCCGGCAATCAGGATGGTGACATGCTGCGGCCAACCCAACAGCGGCGTGAGCGCCAGAGTCAACAGGTAGAGGATGGTGCCCAACCGCATCAACTGGGTGAGCATGAAGCAGACCACCGCATAGGTCCGTGCCCAGGCGCCGAACCGGACTTCCAGGTGGTGGTAGGCGGAGACTTCACCGGCGGCGCGGTAGAACGGCACGAAGTACCGGTTGGCGAGCCAGGCCGCCACCGGCAGGCTCAGCGCGAAGACAAAGGAGTTCCAGTTCGACTCGTACGACTTCCCCGGATTCGCCAGGAAGCTGATGCTGCTGACGTAGGAGCCGAAGATCGACAGCCCGACCGCCCACCCCGGCAGGCTCTGACCGGCGTTCATGAACTGCTCGGATGAGCTGACCCGCCGTACGTACCAGCATCCCATCAGGGTGGTGCCCAGAAGGTAGAGACCCAGCACGGTCAGGTCCACGGCGGGTAGGGAGTTCAACGCTCTCGGTCCTCTCGGGCCGGCATCGGCCCCCTGTCTTTCCGACCAGGCGCCGGCCAAACCCTCCTGCCGATCCGGAGATCACCGGCGCACACCGGCGCGGAGGCTCCTCCGGCAGGTGGGACGACGGAACTCGGACAGATCCGGTGGTCAGGCGAGGACTTCGTGAACCACGCGCCCCGCCGTGTCGGTGAGCCGTTCCGCACGGCCGTTGTGGAGGTAGGTCAGCTTCTCGTGATTCAGGCCGAGCAGATGGAGCATCGTCGCGTGGATATCGTGGACGTGGGTGCGGTCCTGCTCGGCGCGGAGACCGACCGCATCGGTGCCGCCGTAGGTCGTGCCCGGGCGGATGCCCCCGCCGGCCATCCACATGGTGAAGCCGTACGGATTGTGATCTCGGCCCGTCTTGCCCTCGGTCATCGGCGTACGACCGAACTCGCCGCCCCACAACACGAGCGTACTGTCCAGCAGACCTCGCTGCTTCAAATCTCGGATGAGCGCGGCGGCCGGCCGATCGGTTCGAGCGCAGTGGGTCGAGTGGTTGCCCTCGATGTCGTTGTGCCCGTCCCACCCGTTCGTGTCGCCGCAGTAAAGCTGAACGAAGCGGACACCGCGCTCCACCATTCGTCGGGCAAGAAGGCATCTCAGGCCGAACTCGCCGCACTCGGGACGGTCAATCCCGTACAGCTCACGAATGTGCTGCGGCTCGCTCCGGATGTCCACGACTTCGGGAGCGTGCGCCTGCATTCGGAAAGCCAGTTCGTAGGCAGCGATGCGCGCGGAAAGAGCGGAGTCGGCCTCCCGCCCCTTCAAGTGCTCCGCGTTCAAGGTGCGAACCAGATCCAGCGTGCGGCGCTGCTGCTCCTCGGTCACGCCGTCGGGTCGATTCAGATTGAGGATCGGCGTCGTGCCCGGTCGCACGGTGGTACCCTGATAGGCCGCCGGCAGGAAGCCCGAGCCCCACGCAGGCGGCCCACCTTTCGGATTGCCGCCCGGATCGGGCAAAACCACGTATGCCGGCATGTTCCGGTTCTCGGAGCCCAGGCCATACGTGACCCACGAGCCGGCGCTCCCCCGTCCCATCCGGATGGAGCCGGTATTCATGAGATAGACGGACTCCGGATGGGTCACCGAGTCGCCCCAGCAGCCTCGAAGCACACACAGGTCGTCGGCCACTCCCGCCAGATGCGGGAGGAAGTCGGAGACTTCGATCCCGGCGGCGCCATACCGGCGAAAGGTGCGACGCGTGGCGAGCAGCGCATTCTTGTCCACCCCGCGGCGCGTTTTGATCGGTCCGAAGCTCTGCGGCAGCTTCTGACCGTGCAGCCGCTGAAGCTCGGGCTTGGGATCGAACGTCTCCAGATGGCTGGGGCCGCCCGACATAAACAGGAAGATGACCGCCTTCGCCTTCGGGGAGTGGTGAGGGGCGCGGGGCGCGAGGGGGTCGTCCGACGCGGCTGCCGGGACGTCGTCTTGCAGCATGGCGGAGAACGCCGTCAGGCCGAAGCCGAGACCGGTGCGCGCCAGGTAGTCCCGCCGCGACAGCGGGCGAAACCGTCCGGGTCCGTTCGGTCCATCACACTGCTGCACGCTCACCCTCCTCGAGTCGTTCTCCCTGTGGGTTTCGGCCGCACCGACGGGGATCCCTTCATGCCGATCCGACTGATGACGGCTCTCGATCCCCGGCGGAGCACCTGGGGTCGGGCTATCGTTCCGGGCCCGTCCGCGCCAGAAACAATGCCGCCACGGAACACCCGGCCAGGGTGATGGACAGGATGTAGACCGTGGGGCCGGGCGCCGCCTGCAGGATCGCTCCCGACAGGATCGGGCCCAGAATGCGGACCGGCGTCGAGATCGCCATCATCACGGAGGTGGTCTCGGCGGGAGAGATGTTGCCCGGCACCCGCTCCGCCAGGCGAAGCGCCAGATTGGTGGCGCCCACCATTTGTGCCGGCATGAAGCAGGCGGCGAAGAAGTAACAGAGGTAGAGGGCTGCCCGCTCGGTCGCCACCAGGCACCCCAGCACCCCCAACCCGACACAGAGGAGGCCCAGCCCGAACGCCGCGCGCGGACCCCGCCGGTCCGACACCACTCCAAGCACTCCGGACATCACCAGATTGGCGCCCATGGCTAACCCGCCGAGCACCCCGAGTATTCCGGGGCCTTCGTTCAGTCGGGACCGGACCAACAGCGCCAGGAATGGGAAGACCGTCACCGACAGCGCGAACAGCAGTACCGAGATCAGGAAGCCGCGAAATGCCCGGTCCTTCAGCAGAGGTCCCACTCTACCCGAGAGATGCTCCAGGAACGAGACTGCCCTGGGACGCTCCTCCACCTCTCCATCCAGGAACGGAGCGAGGCTGAACGTGCTGGTGAGAATCAGCACCCCGCCGAGCATGAAACTCATGGCGTAGCCTGCTTGATCGCGGGATCCTCGCAGCGCCGCCTCCGCAAACTGCCCGCCGATCAATCCTCCGAGACCCACGAAGGCCAGCCGCATCGCAAAGAAACGGCCCCTCGTGCCGTCGGGGATCGACTCGACCACCAGATTCTGGTAGCAGGGGTCCCCCACTCCCGTCGCGGTCGCGGCTAGAGCCAGGGCCCCCATCGTCAGTGCGAACGCGACCCCAGGCTCCGGCCGCTGAGTCCAGACGATCCCGCCGAGTCCCAGGTACGCCAGCCCAACGAACGAGTAGACGATCCGAAGGGCCCGGGCCCGACGCACTCCCGGCCGGAAGCGATAGGCCGAGATCGGCTGCACCACGGCGAGGAGGCCGTTGTGCATGGCCGGACCGAGACCCACCCAGGTGGCGGCCACGCCCAGGGATTGCAGGAATCCCGGCACCACCGTCTGGTGGTAGACGAACGGGATCGCGACTCCCCACAAGAACTCGAACAAAAGGATGCAAGCCCGATTCCGGTCCAGCACCAGCTCCCGAAGCGAAACCTGCTTCATAGTCCTCGGAACGGCAATAAGGGTGTCGATCCACAACCCCGAGAAACGGGAACCGCTATTGAGCCGCTCTCAGTTTCTTCCAGGCGGCCAGATACCGGGAAGCCCGGGGATTGGTCTCGCTCCAGGCCGGGGCTTCCGGACGATTGCCCAGGATTTCCAGACCTCGAGCCACGGTTCGGACAACTCTCGCCATATTCGCGTAGTCGATCTTCTCCCAGTGGTCCCCCGGCTGATGGTAGTCGGGGTACACGAACGCCGTGCAGAGCGTGTGGGCGGGGATCCCGACCTCGGCTAACGACGCGTTGTCCGAGCGATTGAAGAACGCATCACTGTTCATCGGGTGGTGGTACACAGTGACCCCCGTCGCCTGACCGGCTTCGGAGAGGATTTTCCCCACCTCGGAGTAATCGTAGCCCGTCAACCCCGCCCGGTTCACCTGGGGCCCTTCCGAGGAGTCGGTTCGTCCAATCTGCTCCAGATTCACCTGGGCCACGGTGTCTTTGAGGGGGAATACGGGATGGGCGCCATACCAGCGCGACCCCAACAAGCCCTTCTCTTCACCGAAAAACGCCACGAAGACGATGGTTCGCTTCGGCCGGGCCGGGAGTCTCGAAAGCGCCGACGCCAACTCGATCACACCCACCGTGCCGCTGCCGTCGTCGTTGGCGCCGTTGTAAATCTGATCGCCGGCGCCTTCCCGCATCCCGACGTGATCGTAGTGCGCGCTCACCATCACGTAGCTGTTCTTGAGCACCGGGTCGGAGCCCCGCAGCACACCCACCACGTTCTTCAGCACGACCGGGCGCTCCGCGGTGGCGGGAAGCGAAAAGGAGATGCGAGACTCCTGCGCTGCTGCCTCATCGTACCAGGCGTTCAACTCCGGATCGACCACCGTCAACTGGGGGAGTCCCCCGCCGGTGGGCGCGGGCGGCGGCGGGCTTTCGGGGTTGACCAGGCGCCCGACTCCCCGGAGGGGGACACCGCTGCGTTGAACGAAGATCAGCCCGACGGCGCCCTTCTTTTGGGCGGCGGCGGCAAACTCCTGCCGACGCCGGATGGCCTGAAAGCGCTCGGTTCGGTCGGCGGGGACGGGTGCCGCTTCCGCGACAACCACTCGATCCTTCAACTCCTCGGGGAGCTGCGCGACGTCGAGACCCTGCCGCGTGTTGACGATCGCCGCGGGCGCGTTCTCCACCGACGCCGCGGGGCCCGAACCCAACCCGACGTGCTCGACACCCACCCGGGTGCTCTTCCCGCCGGTGGTGATGGAGAGAGAGAATCCCTCCCGTCCCGGCTCTTGCATCTTCCAGTTCGCGATCTGGAAGTAGCCGCCCTCAATCGGCGCTTCGAGGCCCGCCCGGCGGAACTGCGCCGCGAGGTACTCCGCCGCGAGATCGAGCCCGCGGGAGGGCGTGTCGCGACCTTCCAGCAGATCCGAGGCCAGGAATGAGAGATGTCCCCTTAGCGAGTCCTCGGAGACGTCGGGGCCGGCCGCCGATCGCCCGCCTCCGGCTGTCGCGCTCCCCAGCGAACTTCCCGCAAGGAGCGCTGCGGCGGCCACACCGCAAAGAAAAACCCGCCTCGAATCGCCCCGCGTCCGCATTCCCGGCCCCTGACCCCGAGCCCGGACAACCAGGGCATATCCCCGGCGCGGGTCGGCAACCGGAACAACGTTACCTCACACCCAGCACAACGAACAGGTCTTTCCCATCGGTGACGTAGCCCACCTGCCCGGTACTCTTGATGAACGACCCGGTTCCGCCCAGAATCGATCGCACCGGGGTGCGGGAACGGGTGCCGTCCGAGTAGGCGGTCCCACCACCCACCACCAGGGAGCCGCGCCCGGGAAACGCGAGCTGGATGGTCCCGACGCTCCCGTCACGGGCGAACGCTTCGGAGAACTCGAAGATTCCGGCAACCCGATTGAACGGGTCAATCAGGGTTCCATCCGCGACGATCTGATCCCCGACGGTTACCTCGCCGTCTCCATCGAGATCCGTGACGCGAACGGAGTCCACATTGAGCAGATAGTCGATCGGCGAGGCCGCAGCGGTGGCCTGACGGCGCGCCGACTTCATGGCGTAGAGCGCGTCCGGTCCCTGTCGTCGGGAAATGCCCGCGAGATATCGACTCCACCCCGCATTCGAGAGCGCATCCTTCGGCGCGGCTCCGACGGCGGCGGGAGCGCGTCCCAGCCAGAATCCGATCCCTAACAAACCCGCCATCACCACGGAGGATAGCTTCCAACTCATTGCCGCTCCCCTTCCCTTGCTTCGAGCAGCGGGGGTACACCCGCTTATTGGCTCGAATGACACCTTCCAGGCGGCTCCGGTGCCATAAATTGTCTCGGTCCAGGAAAACCCTTCCAGGGTCTGCCCGGCCCCCGTCTCAAGAGTGGAGATCGATCGTGCGAGAGATCAGTGTGGTGAGCCCTATCGACGGTTCGGTCATTGCCCGACGCCCCATTGCAGGCCCCGCGGAACTCGACCGGCGGATTGCCGCTGCGAGGGATGCCCAGCGGGACTGGCGGCGGACGCCGTTGGCGGAGCGCGCCGACGTCTGCTCGCGATTTGCAGACGCCATGGATGCCATGCGAGACGACATCGTTCTCGAACTGGCCCGCCAGATGGGTAGACCTGTCCGCTACGGCGCGGGCGAAGTGCGCGGATTGCTCGAACGGGCCCGCACGATGGTCGCACTCGCGCCCGACGCGCTCGCCGACATCGAAGCGGCTCCCATCTCCGGTTTTCGTCGATTCATCCGGCGGGAGCCCCTCGGGGTCGTCTTCAGCGTGGCGGCGTGGAACTACCCCTACCTCATCGCGGTGAACTCCGTGATCCCCGCAATCCTCTCCGGCAATTCGGTGCTCTTGAAGCACTCGAGCCAGACGCCTCTGTGCGCGGAGCGATTCGCCGCCGCGTTCGAGCGAGCCGGCCTCCCGCCGGGGGTGTTTCAGGTCGTGCACACCGATCACGGGGGCGCGGAGCACCTGGTGTCCCATCCAGGAATCGACTACGTGGCCTTCACCGGGTCGGTTTCCGGGGGACAGGCGATTCAGCGGGCCGCCCGCGAGCGGTTCATCGCTACCGGGTTGGAGCTGGGCGGCAAGGACCCCGCGTACGTGCGGGCCGATGCCGACATGGATCACGCCGTTGAGAACGTGGTCGACGGCGCCTACTTCAACTCGGGCCAGTCCTGCTGCGCCGTGGAGCGCATCTACATCCACCGAAGCCGGTTCGAGGAGTTTGTGGAGCGCGCGGCGGCGCTCGTCCGCGCGTATCAGGTGGGCAACCCGCTGGATGCGGAGACCATGCTGGGGCCGATGGTCCGAGGTTCGGCAGCCGACGGCGTCCGCGCGCAGATCGCGGAAGCGCTCACCCGAGGCGCCCGGCCGCTCATCGGACCCGGCGATTTCCCCGAGGATGTCCCGGGCTCGCCGTATCTCGCGCCTCAACTCCTCGTCGACGTGGATCACTCGATGCAGATCATGTCGGAGGAGACCTTCGGACCGGTGGTCGGTGTCATGCCGGTTGACTCCGACTCGGAAGCGGTGGCGTTGATGAACGACAGCCGGTACGGACTCACGGCATCAATCTGGAGCCGCGACGTGGAGCACTCGCTTCAGATTGCCGACGACCTCGAAACCGGTACCGTCTTCCTGAATCGATGCGACTACCTCGATCCGGCGCTCGCCTGGGTTGGGGTGAAAGACTCCGGCCGCGGCTGCACGCTCTCACGGGTCGGTTTCGAGCAGCTTACGCGCCCGAAGAGCTTTCACTTCCGACTCCCCACCTGACGCGACTGTCGCAGCAAAAAAAGGGCCCGCGGCGAGTTAGCCGCAGGCCCTCCCATCCAACCGACGACAGGCCATCAGACCTTCGGCTCGTAGCCCTTCTCGTACTCCCGGCGCCAGTGTCCCGCCGCATCCCGGTCTCCCAGGATGTGGCCGTTCGACGGATCCGTTTTGAGCACGCGGCCGGTGCGGTACGAAATGTTGCCGAGGTGGCAGAGCAGCGTGCTCCGATGTCCCTGCTCGATCTCGCTGTTGAGCTTGTCGCCGCTTCGGATGGAGGCCAGGAAGTTGGCGATATGGCCGGCCTCGCCGATGGGCCCGGTGACTTTCTCGATCTCCTTGCCCTTCGGATCGTGGATGGTGTAGCCGCCACCCCGAATGGCCAGGCTGCCGTTCTCGCCATGGAACACCGCGTCGGGCAGATCCGGCTTCGGCGCCTGATTGCAGCTCATGCCTTCCCACTGGATGAATTTGCCGCCCTCGAAGTTGTAGGTCGCCATGTGGGTGTCCGGCGTTTCCTGATCATCCTGGAAGCGGTAGCGGCCGCCGGATGACACGAGTTGCGTGGGGAAGTCGACCTTCAGGCCCCAGCGGCACATATCGAGGTAGTGGATGCCGTTGTTGCCGAGCTCTCCATTCCCCCAGTGCCAGAACCAGTGCCAGTTGTAGTGGAGGTAGTTGTCCTTGAAGGATCGGCGAGGGGCTGGGCCTTGCCACAGATCGTAGTCGAGGTTCGCCGGCGCGGCGACGCTCTTGCCCTGTCCGATGCTGCCGCGGCTGTTGGCATACCAGGATTGAGCGTAGTAAACCCGGCCGATGACGCCCTCGTGGAGTCGCTGCATCGCCTCCTGGATCTTCGGCCAGCTCCGGCGCTGGTTTCCCATCTGCACCCGCCGATCGTGCTTTCGGGCAGCCTGCACCAGCCACTCCCCCTCCTGGGCATTGTGGCTGCACGGCTTCTCCACGTACACATGCTTGCCGGCGGCACAGCCGAGAATCGCCCCAGGGGCGTGCCAGTGATTGCAGGTGGCCACCACCAGCACGTCGACCGCTTTGTCTTCGAGCACCTTGCGGTAGTCCTGCACCGCTTTAGGAGCCACGCCCCCCCGGAGCGGCGCTACAACGGCGGCGGCTTTCTCGGCTCGGGTCAGATCGACATCGCAGGTGTAGGCCACGTCTACGTTGGGCTGCTGCTGGAAGGCGCGGGAAAGCGCGGTTCCGCGGCCCCCCGTGCCCATGATGCCGACCACGATGCGATCGTTCGCTCCGATGGCCGACGCGGGCGCGGGCGCCCCGAGAAGTCCTGCGCCGGCCGCGCCGAGGCCGGATGCCAGCAGGCGGCGGCG
This sequence comes from Actinomycetota bacterium, assembly GCA_005798285.1. Lineage (GTDB taxonomy): Bacteria > Armatimonadota > SYMT01 > SYMT01 > SYMT01 > F1-80-MAGs030. Next base: position 6,050 of record SYKE01000091.1, on the reverse strand, counting down.
ATTCAGATGTTCCATCCGCTCTTGTCTCCCCGCCGGACACACGTTGCTCAATCCGGCTGCTGTCTCGTTGTTCCGCACCACCCTCCCCGGATCCTGTGCCGCCCTCGCCAGCCTGGCCCGGACACATCGGGGAGGGATCTGTTTGACGAGCAGCCACGTGGCTGCGCAAGGTGGCTGCGTGGCCGTCGACGAGGCGGAGTGCAAAGGAACGGCAGCCGTGCTCCCCGAATCTCCTGGGGTAGCAACGAGGCTGGGAGACCTGCGGAAGCGGAAAGAGGCGGACCGTGAAGTTCTGGTGCTGGACACTCGGTGGATTTGTGGCGGCGCTCCTTGCGGGCTGCGGCGGCGGCGAGGCCGAAACGGTGCAAACCGCGCAGGCTCCCGAATCTCCACAGGCCGGGCAGCCCGCCGCCGCGCCGCCATCGCGCGGTGTTATCGGCGTTTCACTCCTCACGTTGGACAACCCGTTCTTCAAGGTGATCGGCGACAACATCACCGCCGAAGGCAAGAAACAAGGCTACGAGGCCACCGTAGTCAGCGCAGACAAGGACGTCGCCAAACAGAGCAACCAGGTGAAGGACTTCATCGTGAAGAGGGTTGCCGCCATCGTGCTCAGCCCGTGCGAGTCGCGCTCCATTGTGCCCGTCATTCAGGAAGCCAATGCGGCCGGGATCCCCGTCTTCACCGTCGACATCCCATGCAATGAGCCCGGCGTGAAACTGGCGACACAGATTGCGACGGACAACCTGGGGGGTGGTCGGGAGGCTGCAAAGGCCATGATCGAGGCGCTGGCGCCGGATGGCGGCAAGGTCGCGATTCTCCACTTCAAGCAGGCGGAGTCATGCCGTCTCCGAGTCCAGGGCTTCCGCGAGATCATCGGCAAGCAGCCTGCCGGAACCGGCAAGGTGCAGATCGTCACCGACCTGGAGAGCGGCGGCGCGAAGGATCAGGGATTCAAAGCCGCGGAGGATGCCATTCAGGCCCACCCCGATCTCAAGGGGATCTTCGCGATCAACGATCCTGCGGGCCTGGGCGCCCGGGCGGCGCTGGAGAAGGCGGGCAAGGCCGATCAGATCAAGATCGTCGCCTTCGATGGTCAACCCGAGGGGAAGCAAGCGATCAAGGAAGGCAAGATCTATGCCGACCCCATCCAGTTTCCGGACCGGATGGGAGTCGAGATCGTCACGGCTATTGCGAAGCACGCCCGGGGCGAGACCTTGCCGGCCCAGACGCTGATCCCGACTCGGCTGTATCGCAAACAGGATGCCGACAACGATCCCACGTTGCGCTGAGTGATCGCCTGAGAGGCTGGACAACTGGAGGTCCACTCAGCAATTGAAACCCTTCCCTCACCACCGCCGGCTGCCGGACGAAGCGGGCATGCTGGCGGTGCTGTTGCTGCTCTGCACGGTCGTAAGTCTGGTCACGCTGCGAGAGCAGCCCGCCTCGCCACACGCCGCCTCGTCCCAGGTGCTCCGCACCCTCTCGCGAATCCGGACATCGAGCGCCGGCAAGGGGCTGGTAGTAGCCACCAGCAGCCCAGATGACGTGAGATTTGTAGAACTCCTTCGTACCGGCTCAGCGCCGAACTTCAATGTGCTGGTCACCGGCGAGGCCGACGCCGCATCCCGCCTCGGCTCGGCCGAACGCCCCGGGTGGATCGTGTGCTCGGATGCGTCGGGTCGATGGCTCCTCTGGGGCCGGCTCTCGGCCCAGGTTCCCCCACTCGCCGGAGTTCCAGTCATCCGCCCATCCCGGGGGAGGTGGCCGACCTTTCTTCTGCCGTCCAATCTGCTGAATGTGGCCAACCAGATCTCCGTCATCGCCCTCCTCGCCGTGGGCATGACGCTGGTGATCATCACCGGCGGGATCGATCTCTCGGTCGGCAGTCTGGTGGCGCTGTCCGCGGTTGCCTCCACGCGGCTCATTCGTGATGGGGGTGGGGCGGAGTCGGCGACGGCGACCACGATGCTTCTGGCCGGAGCCGCGGCCGTGGGTCTGTGCTGCGCCGTGGGATTCGCAGCCGGCCTGACGATTACTGCGCTCGGGCTCCCGCCCTTCATCGTCACGCTGGCCCTGATGCTGGTCCTGAGCGGATGGGCTTCCATCCTGGCCGGGGGAGAGAGCATCTACCAGGTGCCGGATGGATTCGTCACCCTAGGCAGGGGCGCGACGCTCGGGCTCCCGAACGCGGTGATCCTGGTCCTCGGCGTCTTCATCGCCGCACATGTGATGCTGACGCGGACGGCGGTGGGGCGACTCATCTACGCCGTCGGCAGCAACCGGGAGGCGGCCCGGTTGTCGGGCGCTCCCGTGCATGCGGTGCTCAGACGAGTGTACGCACTTTCGGGCGCGCTGGCGGGACTCGGCGGCGTGGTGCTCGCCTCCCAACTCAAGAGCGGATCGCCCACCTACGGCCAGATGTACGAGCTCTATGCGATCGCCGCAGTGGTGGTCGGCGGCACCAGCCTCTCGGGCGGCCGGGGCTCCATCGCTGGAACGCTGGTGGGGGCGCTGACCATCGGCGTCATTCAGAATGGAATGAACTTGCTGGATGTCGAGAGCTTCACTCAGAAGGTGGTGCTGGGCTTTGTCATTCTGGGGGCCGTAGCGACGGACCGAATTCGACGCAGCGGGGGTTCGAGAGACGCCCTGACGCGGTTTCACGACTGACGAACCGGCCTCATTAGGCCACCACCGAGAAACGAGACTGGGAGTCTGATGACATGAATCGCCGAACTCTGCTTCTGGCGCCGATCGCCCTCTCCGCTAACCGCGCCACCGCGCACACGGGCTCCGGCCTTCCGCGAGTCGCCCCGGCCGAGGGGGGATATGACCCGGCTGCACTCGCGGCCATCCGCAGCCGTATGGAGGCGTTCACGAAAGGCGGACAGATTTCCGGCGCCGTCACGCTGCTGGCGCGGCGAGGAAGAATTGCGTGGCTGGATGCCACGGGCCTGGCCAACCGGGAACACTCCCGACCGATGCGCTCCGACACGCTGTTCTGGATCGCTTCCATGACCAAGTCGCTGACCGCGACAGCGGTCATGCTGCTGGTGGAAGAGCGGCGTGTCAGTCTGGACGAACCCGTGGAGCGGTTTCTCCCCTCATTCGGCAGCATCCGGCTTCGGAGCGGAGCACCCCAGCAGCGCGTCACGTTGCGACACCTGCTCTCTCACACCGCCGGCCTGGCGCAGCCGGATCGAAAACCGACCGACGGCAGCATCCCTCTCGTCGCCTACGCCTCGGATCTCGCGAAGGCGCCCCTGGAGTTCGAGCCGGGGACCCGCTACGAATACGGGTTCGGACCCACCGTTGCCGGGGCGGTCGTGGAGGTGGTATCCGGCATGCCCTTCGACCGGTTCCTTCAGGAACGGGTCCTGAGTCCACTCGGGATGGCCGATACCACGTGGCATCCCAACCCGGAGCAACGGGGCCGATTGGCGGCGTGCTATCGACCCGACGCCCGCTCAGGCGAGTTGACACCCACGTTCATCCCCTTCGTCACGCCGGATCCCGCCATCCGAAGAGTGCCGGAGCCCTCCGGCGGCCTGTTCTCAACGGCGGAGGACATGGCGTCGTTCTACCAGATGGTGCTCGACGGAGGCCGCATCCGGTCCGGCAAGAGCCTGCTGTCACCGGCATCCGTTCGGGAGATGACGACGCCGTTCGACCTCCCCGATTCGACCGTACGCTATGGATTGTGCTGGCAGCAGCTCGCTGCAGTGCGGCCTGGCGCCCCGGCAAAACTGGCGGGATACGGACACGGCGGCGCCTTTGGGACTCACGGCATGGTAGACCCCGAGCGTCGGGCCGTCGCCGTCCTCATGATCCAGCGGACCCTCTTCCCAGAGAGTTCCCAGGTGGTCAACGCCTTCCACGAACTCGCGGCGAAGGCGGTCGTTTGAACCGAGTGATCGTTTGGACCAAGTGAAAGGACTCATGCCCCGATGAATACTTCTCTCGTGTTGCTGGGAGCCGGGCTGGCTCTCCTGTGCGCATCCCTGAGCCCGGTAAACGGGGCCCAGGAACAGCCGGTGATTCCCCTCTGGTCGGGCGCGGCGCCGGGGGCCCTTGGGACCGCTGATAACGATCGGCCGACCCTAACCGTCTTCCGCGCCGACCCCGCGAAGGCCACCGGCGCGGCGTTTGTCGTTTGCCCCGGCGGCGGGTACGGCGGACTTGCCGCCCACGAGGGGAAGGACTACGCCCTCTGGTTGAACGAGCTGGGGATCTCAGCTTTCGTTCTCAAGTACCGCCTCGGAAGCCACGGCTATCGGCACCCCGTCATGCTCAATGACGCCGCGCGAGCGGTCCGGCTGGTGCGTTCGCGAGCCGCCGAGTGGCAGGTCGACCCGAAACGGATCGGGATCATCGGTTCTTCCGCGGGTGGCCACCTGGTCTCCACTCTGCTCACGCACTTCGATGCGGGCGACCCGGTCGCGGCGGACCCGGTGGATCGCGTCTCATCTCGCCCCGATCTGGGGATCCTCTGTTATCCGGTCATCACACTCGGCGAGAAGACCCATCAAGGCTCGAAGCGGAATCTACTCGGCGAGAATCCCGAGCCCGCTCTCGTTCGCTTCCTCTCCAATGAGACCCAGGTGAAGAACGACACGCCGCCGACGTTTCTCTTCCACACCGTGGAAGACAAAGCGGTGCCGGTCGAGAACAGTCTCATGTTCGCGGCGGCGCTCACGGCCAACGGAGTCCCCTACTCCCTGCATGTCTATCCGAAGGGACCCCACGGCATCGGTCTCGGGAATCGCACAGACCCGAAGGCGCGGCATCCGTGGACGATCGAATGCGCCCTCTGGCTGAAGGAGAACGGCTTCGCCCGCTGAACCATCCCCGCCGCTCATCCTTGATAACCCTCACGTCCCGGGGACGGACATGGTCAGTTCCCGGGCAATCTCAATGGGGATGGGCGGTCTCGGGAACCGAAACGGGTCCTGCCGAACCGCCCAACTGAGGAACTTCATCAGCACTGCGGCGTCCTGGCCGTACACTGGGACGGATGGACTCCACCGAATCCGAATTCGATCGGCTTCGGGAAGGCTGCCGGGAGGCGTGCCCGGCTCATGAAAGGCGAACGTTTTGCCGTTCACCACCCCGATAACGCCGATGGGAGGGGAGATGGCGAGATCCCATTCCGGGAGTCGGACGCCCTCCACCAGATTGTCGCCAGCCGCGGCCGGTATCGCTGAGTTGAGGGCAACGACAATTTCTTCGCCCGACCTGGGCAACCGGATCTCGGTCCGCGGAGTGACCGGCCAACGAAGCACAATAAAGAGATCCGTGAGCTCTGTTCTACCGAAGGAACTCCGGACCCTAAACAACAGTCGCCGAGTCGAAGCATCGGGTCCCGGAACCGTACCCGGAAGCGCGCCAGTTACCTTGCCGAGAACGACCAGCACGGCGTTATCGCGGTAGGCGCCGGGGTCGAACGCACTGGAAAGTCGTGCGTGACGCCGGGCGATGACGCGGTCGTCGGCCGGCAGCGAAATCGCCGCAGGGTCTGGAGCCGGAACCAATGGCGCAAGCGCCGCATCCAGCGCCGGACCCCGTCGCAGTACGTGCTGCTGCAAGTCGATGACCAACTCACCTTCGGGCCAGATCTTGAAGTTGCGCGTGGAGCCGGCGGACCAGACCGTGAGAGGCTGCCCGGCGCCCTTCTCCGGGACATTCTGGACGGGACTTGCGGAATTCCACCAGCCCAGGAACGACTCCGCCGGCCCAAAACGCGCGCGTCTCCCGTACTCCAACGCCGCGACCGCACTGGCTCGAAAAGACGTGCCGGCACTATCGCCCCGATTCTCCGCCCGAGGCTGCTGAGACGCGGCCACGAGCAGCAGAGCGGCGAACACGAGTTGAATTCTGGGCCGACGCCTCGAAAAAGTTCGGTAGCCCGAGGGGTGCGATGCAAGAGTTGGGCAGTTCGGAGGTCGATTCACCACCGCATGTAGAATCTGAATCCATCCTGCCATCCTCGGCCGGACTTGGAGGGGTGCGTCGTGGTGATTTCACAGCGGAAGCGACAAGAGTTGATC
>SYKE01000090.1 GCA_005798285.1 Actinomycetota bacterium | reverse complement strand
GTTCGGGTCGTAGGTGGAGCCGGCGGAGACCTGGATCATGGTGATGCGGACGCGGGTCGGGAAGAACTTCTCGGGGTCGAGCCGCTTGTGGGCGTGCATGCCGGCGCCGTCCTTCATCACCAGGTCCATCTGCTTGATCCCTTCGGTCCAGATGATCCCGTCGTTCTGCCAGAAGGAGCGCATCGAGACGTCCTTCTCGAAGATCCCCTTCGCCGTGTACTTGTCGGTGCCGGTGCAGCCGTAGCCGTTGCCCTGGCCGCGGTTGGGAATGTAGCAGAGGCTCCACTGTGTGGGCTCGGCGCTGTCGGGACGATCCAGCACTTCAATCCGGATGTGGACCGTGCCGTCGCGGTAGTTGACGGGGCTGGTCCAGTCGATGGGTCGCTTCGGGTTGATCGCCGGACCCTTCACGTAGTAGTGCGACTTGCTGGGCGTCGAGGTGTCTGCATCCATCTTGGAGAACGGGAAGGTCACGTCGAACAGCACGAACTGGTCGGCCCGGGCGGAGCTGGGGGCGATCAGGAGCGCGGCGAGAGCCGCAGGCAGGCAAAGGCGCCCGATCACCGATCGTGTCGATTCTTCACTTAGCATGGGGTCGTCCTCACCCGTTGGGGCCGCAGCCGTGGCCGCCGCGATGCACGGACTGGCGTCGAGGCCCGGCAGCCATTCCAACTTGCGAGCGCAAACGCTCTTCGGCTCATGTTGGGCGTCGAGCGGAAAGCACCTTCTGCCGCTGCGCCCCGGATTTGTCGAGGGGAGTCGAGGAAGTTGCCTCAATCCGTGGCGTTGACCAGTGGGTTGCCGTAGGTCGTGTAGTGCAGCGGAGCCCGAGAGTCGGGAGAGGGTGTCTTCGGGCGCATCCTGCGGCGGCCGAACAACGCCGTGACCGAGGTCCCCTACGGGAGATGAGTCCCTCACCCGATCCGAGCGCAGCACCCCGGACCGCGGTCCGGGAAACGTGCTCCGCCAGGTAGTGGGAGCTTGAGCCATCGGTTATCGAAGTAGGGGCCGAAGGTCCTCAAGCACGCCGAGCACCTCGTCAAACGACGGGAACTCGCCGAAACAGAGCAATCGGCACTGCCGATCATACTCTGCAGCAAGCACGTGCCGGAGCGCAAGGTCTGGGAAGAGTGCCGCACTCGAGCAGAAGCTGAGGCTCGGCGGCGGGGTATAGTCGCGTGAGAAAGCCTGAGAGCTGATTCGATGGTAGTCGTGCCTGATGGCATCAAACTCCTCTGACTCCAGCATCCTCCGGACCTCTTCGCGTGTGGCCAAACAGTACAGGTCGTAGTAATGACGAGCGTATGTTCCCAATCCACCGCCGCCATTCAGCATCCGCTCGACCCGCGCATGGATTGCGAACAGTTTCTCGACAAATGTGCGCCGGAAGTGAAGCAGTCTCATTGGAAACCGACCGGTATCTTCGGCGATGTGGGCAAGCCCACGAGTGTAAAGCAACTCTGCCGCCAGCGAGGACAGGTCCCGGATCTCGGTCGGTTGCTCCCCACTGAAGATCCCGGACTCGAGCAGCACTTCAGTCGAGATGACTCGTTGGTCGTGAAATCGAGTCTCGTAGCTGAACCGGTCGTGTAGCGCCTTGGCGCTCACCTTCACACGGCTAGTGATCTCCAGGTGGAGCCCAGGCACCTGAGCCACCAGCTCGTGAACGCGCTTCAACTCTCGGTCGATTCCTCGAGTGGAGAGCCGGCCAGAGTCGCGTACCGGGTTGACGAAGAGATCGATGTCTTCCGAGAAACGTTTGATGAGCCCCCAGCCCTTCGAGAGGCTGGTACCACCCTTGAAGATGCCCCACTCGCCGAGATCCTCAGCCACTGCACGCAGAGCCTGGGTGACGTAGTAGTCCTTCTCTACGATCTGCTCAGAAACTCCGTGGAGCGCCGCCGCTGCAATGAGAATGTCCTGAAAGTCCGGGTGCTCGCAAAGTCTCATCGCGCTTGCCAGTCCTCTGCCCACCGAAGCGTTCGAAGATTGCCGTAGTCAAATCGCGAGAACCGGTTCAGGGATGCGCGAAGCGGACTGAGCTCGCGCGGTTCCACTTCCAACTCCTGTCCAATCGCGCCGAGCATGGCTCGGACCCGTGGCGGTTCGTCGATTCCGGCCACAGACAGCCTTGGGAACATCCCGTAGTGCATGATTACGTCGAGAATGCGCCGCCTGGTAGCGTCCGGATCGAGCTCGCTGTTTGACGCGCGGGACCGCAGCGTCTCCAACACAGCGCCTTCCAACTCGGTCAGCGTCTCACGGCTGGCGGGTCGACCCCCCACCAGTTTCAGCCCCGGCAGGTCCGTCGGTGTGTGGCGCGTCGTGGTTGCGAAATGAGCCTTCGCGGGACTCTGTGTGGAGAGTCCGAGCAGATTCGCCGCCGTGGCGCCGGTGGGGTGGAGGATGCTCCGGAAAGCCACCCGCGCTACTGCCATCTGGCTGGGGCAGCTGGGGCCGAGAACCGTGGCCCGCGCCCGATAGTAGAGCCCCTTGCGGAGTCGAAGCAGTTCGCCGCGCCGGCACAGTCGAGACAACGCCTGTGCCACTGCATCGCTGGGCAGCGATGCAAAGTCCGCCGGACGCCAGAAGCGCTCCCCCGCCGAACTCACCTCCTCCATGATCTGGGCCATCGCCGACATAGATGAAGCCGCACCTTCCCCCTGATGAGTGGTTCAGAATATCCAACTTCAGAGTGCGATTTGTCAAGTTTTTTATATTGAAAACCTGACACATGCTTCCTGGTCTGCCGATTGCAGAAGCCGGCCGCACTCCGTAGTCGAGACCGGGTCCCCGGCCTCAGCGCCGCCGACTCGCAGTTTCACCGGGGATGCAAGATCGCCTGGGGTTCCGGAGGCGGTAAGATCGTGGTGTGATGTCGCTGCAGGTCGCCCCCACTCCGATCCGATTGGTCCCGCGTAACGGCGAGGCCGGATCGCCGTGTCGATTTGTGGTCGCGACGTTTAACCTCGGGTCCGGGCGGCACGCGGCGGGAGCGGTGAAGGAGCGCGTGCGGGACGCCGCGGCGGGGCTCCCGGCCGACGTCTGCCTGTTCCAGGAGGTGTGGCGGGGCGTTCCGGGGCGTTCGATAGACCCGTCCGGCGCCCTGGCGGCGGAGCGAGGCGGGTGGTCGCGGTTTTTGCCGGCGCTCGGACTCGGGCGGACCGGCTACGGGTTGTCGGCCCTCTCCGGGCTGCCCGTGATGGGGAGTCGCAGGCATCGCCTCCCGGGCTGGGGGGAGCCGCGGGTGCTGCTGCGATTCGAGCTGAGGGTGGCGGATCACGCGGTGGAAGTCTGGACCACCCACCTCGCCCCGCAGCCTCAGTGGCGCCGTCGGCAACTCGAGGCCCTGGCCGGTCTGCGCCGACAACTGCCGCCCGAATTGCCGGTGCTGCTGGCGGGCGACCTGAACCTGCGGCCGGATGGGGCGGGACGGGACGTGCTGGAGGGCGCCGGTTTCCGATTTCCGGATCATGCGGCTCCCACCTACCCGGCGGTCGATCCCCGGCTGCGGCTCGATTGGGTGCTGGTCAGCGGCGGCCTCCGGTTGCACCGGGAATGGGTGGTGGATCTGGGTGTCAGCGATCATCGGGCCGTGTTCGGCGAGGTGGGGATCCTGCCGGGAGCCGGTCTCCTGGGGTCTCGCGGGATTGATGCGGGATTGATGTGGTAGGATCGGCCGGTTTCGGGATCGAACGGGTTCTCCGGTGAGACAACTGTGGCATCGGCCCCAGGCAGTGAGACGGGGCGTGAGGGACTTCTTATGGTGCGGGTAGGCATTGCCGGTGTCGGCTTCATGGGGGTAACCCACTTCAAGGCGTACCAGTCCGTGGATGAAGCCGAGGTGACGGCCATCTTCACGCGCGACGCCGAGAAGCTCGCGGGGAACTGGACCAACGTCCGCGGCAATTTCGGTGGCGCCGGCGGCGTGCAGGATCTCACTGGAATCAAGAAGTATTCCGACCTCGATGAAATGCTGGCGGATCCGGAGATCGACCTGATCGACCTGTGCCTCCCGAGCTACCTGCACAAGGACCTTGCCATCCGGGCCCTCGAGGCGGGCAAGCACGTGCTCGTGGAGAAACCGATCGCGCTCACTGTCGCCGACGCGAACGAGATGATCGACGCCGCCGAGCGGACCGGAAAGCTGCTGATGGTGGCTCAGGTGCTCCGATTCTGGCCCGAATTCGCGGCGATCAAAGACATCTATCAGAGCGGAGAGTACGGCGACCTGCGCGCCGCCCACTTCAAGCGAGTCATCACACGTCCCACGTGGTCGGGAGATGACTGGTTCGCCGACCCGGACAAGACCGGCGGCGCGGTGGTCGACCTGCACATCCACGACACCGACTTCATCTTGAACCTCTTCGGCCGACCGGCAGCCGTCTGGTCGACGGGAACCGTTTCCGTTCGCGGGCAGGTCGACTACCTGGTCACCGAGTACCAGTACCCGGGTCAGAACATCTGCGTCACGGCGCAGGGCGGCGCGGTGGCCATGAAGGGCATCGAGTTCGAGCACGGCTTCGACGTGTATTTCGAGCGCGCGATGCTCCGCCACAACTCCCACAGCACCCCGGCGCTTGAGCTTTATTCCGAGGACGGCGGCAAGGTCGAGGTGAAGCCCCGAATCACCGACGCGTTCGCCGAGCAGCTCCGCACGGCGGCGCGAGGCGTGCTCGCCGGCAAGGCGCCCGCCATCATGTCCGGCACGAGCGCCCGCGACTCTCTGGAGGTGGTGCTCGCCGAAGCGGAGTCCGTGCGCACCGGCGCCCCGGTCCAACTGTAGTCGTATTCTTCCCAGGATCAGCCCTATGTTTGACCTACACGGAATTGTGCCGCCGGTCGTAACCCCTTTGAACGCGGATGAGTCGCTCGATGAGGCAGGACTTGAACGACAGTTGAGCCGGCTCGTCGATGCCGGCGTCCACGGAATGTTCTTCCTCGGCAGCACCGGCGAAGAGCCCTCGCTCCGAGATGCTGAGCGGGCGCGCGCCATCGCCGTCGCGGCGCGTGTGCTCAATGGCCGCATCCCGCTGATCGTCGGAACGATGGCCAGCAGCACGGCCCGCGCCATCGACAATATTCGCACCGCGGAGAGACAGGGAGCCGATGCCGTGGCGGTCACGCCGCCCCACTACTACCCGAGCGGCGGGGCGGACGAGCAGATCGCGCACTACCGGGCCTGCGCCGCCGCTACCGGGCTGCCGGTCATCATCTACAACATCCCCTCAACCACCAAGGTCAATCTGGCGGCGGAAACGATGGCTCGCATCGCGGACATCCCGAACGTCATCGGCCTGAAGGACAGCTCGGCGGACTTCCTCCACTTCCTTCGGATCCTCGCAGCGATGAAGGGGCGGCCCGACATCCGCTGCCTCATCGGCTCACCGGCGCTCACCGGCGCCGCGATCCTCTACGGCGGCAACGGCGGCGTGCCAGGCGTCTCGAACGTCGATCCTCAGACGATGCTCGACGTGTATGCCGCCGCGACAGCCGGCGACGTGGTGCGCCTCAGAGAACTGCAGCCGCGCGTGCATGCGCTCGTCAAGATCAGCTCCTTCGGGCAGAACATTGTCTGCCTGAAGACCGCTCTCGAATTGATGGGCATCTGCGCGGCCCACTGCACCGCTCCGATGCAGCCCCTCTCGCCCGAGAAGCGCGAAGGGGTGGCCGGCGTGCTTCGAGACCTGGATCTCCTGTGAGGCGCCTTGTTTGAGCTGCTGCGGCAGGCCCCGGACGGCGAAGCGCGCCGGGGCCGCCTGCACCTTCACCACGGCACGGTCGAGACCCCG
>SYKE01000089.1 GCA_005798285.1 Actinomycetota bacterium | reverse complement strand
GCCTGGCCGCAAGGGTTATCTCTCCAACCCGGCTGTGGACCCCAAGGGCCTGGGAGTTCTAGTCAAGCAGACCGAGGACGGCGGGATCTGGACGTTCCGGTTTTCGGTTCCGGCGCGCCAACTCGAAGCAAGCGTCTTCACGCTGTGGGGGCAAGGGCAGAGTGGTGAGGGCGTCACCTACCGCTTCCGGTTGGCCGACTTCCACAAGCTGCCCAGGGACTGATCCATCACGCGTCAATCGCGGGAGCCGATCTCCGTCCGCGAAGGCACGCGCTCGCCGGACAGGGTCAAAACCAGACGGCGCCGGGAGAATTGGTCAAGGGCGAGCACCTGGAGGCGGCGGAACAGCGCGTCCATCATCCGTGGCGTAGCCGTTACCGCTCTTACTCTTCATCGGGCCGGTGTAGTACAGGCCGCCGGGGGTGGGTGGCGGCTTGTACCGACCTTTGAAACTGACCCAGATCCCGGCGGCCACGAGCGCGAGAACTCCGCAAAGCGCCAGCAGGATCTGCTCGCGCCGGGATGGCCCCGATCTCTGCGTCGGTCGCGCCCCAGGCGGAAGCCCCGGCTGGGTGGAAGCGTCCGGCTGCGTATTGTTCATAAACCCCCACCTCCCTGGTGATCCTTCGCCGCGCGCCGCGAGTCAGGACACCCCTGTGGTGTAGTTGCTCGCTTCGGCCGGTGCATTTCCTCCTCGACTGCATGACCTTCCGGGGTTCGGCCGCCGTCGGCCGTCACCCCACGAATTCCAAATGGCCCTGCGCGAGATAGGCTCGCAGGGCAGCCCAACTCCGCTCCCATCGCCTGTTTCACCGACAGCGGCGCCGAAGAACTTCGGTCAGCAGGCTGCGGGATGTTTAGAGGCTCTTTGCCACCTCGACAAGTTGATCGAGAGCCGCGCCCCAACCCTCATGGAAGCCCATCTCCTCATGCCTCTTCTTGGAGCCGGGTTCGCCATGCATCGCGAGAGCCGTGTACTTCGTCCCGCGTCCATGCGACTCCAGGGAGATCACCGCCGTGAAGAGGAGCTCAGTGCACTCGGGCGTCCGGTCCGACGGCGGGCCGGCGGGTCGGAACCCCGCCTCCAGGGTGTTGGTCCAGATCAGGCGCTCATTCTCGATGACCTCCAGGTAGCACCCGGTGTTGTCGAATTCCTCACCTTCCGGCGAGCGCATGACCGTTCGAAAGATCCCACCCGGTCGCAAGTCGATCTCACAGTCGGTGGTGCTCCACGGTCTCGGCGTGAACCACTTCTTGAGGTGTTCCGGAGTCGTCCATGCTTTCCAGACAAGCTCTCGCGGCACGTCAATCACGCGCTCCAGGAGCAAATCGAGGTCGGGGTTAAGTTGGTGTGAAAACGGGCGGGTCATCCGGGGTGCTCCTTGAGCTCGGTGAGGTAATCGTCCAGTTGATCGAGACGGCGTTCCCACATCACCCGCTGCGCGGCCAACCACTCCTGAGCCGCCGCCAGAGGCAACGGCTCAATCTGGTAGGTCCGTACCCGGCCGCTCTTGCTGGAGCGAACGAGACCGCACTCCTCCAGCACCCCAAGGTGCTGGGAAAAGGACGGCAGCGCCATCGAGAAGGGCCGTGCCAGCTCACTCATCGCCGCAGGACCGCGAGTGAGCCTCTCGAGCACGGCTCTCCGCGTTGGATCCGAGAGGGCATGAAACACACGTGTCAGATCAACCAATTGGTTAGGCATGCACCTAACTATAGTCGCGCAAGAAACTTAGGTCAATACCTCGGTTTTGAGGGGCGGGCGCGTGGGCGGAAGACCGCGAGCCACGTTCGTGACCCGTCAAACGGGGCGCTGTCTGAGCAGGGACCCATCGACAGGGACCGGTCGGCCGGGGCTCAAGCAGACGGGTCCAGAGGCGTTCTCACTTGCCGTGCTTCACGTAACGCTCCAGGAGCTGCTTTAGAACGAAGCAAAACGGAGTGTGGTTCCCGTATCGGTCGCGCTTCTCGATGCGGTCAAGGATCCGCTGTGCCTCGTCCAGGCTCAAGGGTCGAGAGGGGGAGCCTGTGCGGGACTCAAAACCAAAGAAGGCTAGGATCGCGCGGCGCCGTAGCTCCACCAGGCCACCGGCATCCAGGCCGAGCACCTCGATAGTCCTTATCGCCGCCTCACTGTCGCTGGGACTCGGGGAGACGTGGCCAGACCAGCTAAACTTGAACCGCCGCTGGCACTCATTTGCCAGTGGAGATACGAGGAGATGCTCGTCCCACCACCCGCGCTTCATCGGCGCGCCAAACCCGTGAGACACGTCTCCGCCATCCGCCGGGAAACAAGCCAGGATGTTTCGATAGTCAACGTCTTCCAGTGCTTCACATCGGTGCTGCGGCTTGATGTGTTCCAGGTGGCTAGTGTCCCCAGAGATACGCAGCCCGGTGTAGGCGCAGAGAAACCCTTGCTCTTCGAGAAGTTGTCTCTTGAGCGCCGCGTGGGCGGTGGATCCGGAGAGAGCGCGATAGCTTTGGTCGAGCCCCTCATTTTCTCGAATCCAAACGACGAGCTCCCGAGGGGGATTTGTCTTACTGATCTTCTTCAACTTCGAGAAGCTCCAGTCGATCCAGAAGCGACAACGCGGCCTGCAGATCCGGGAAGACACCCAGCCGCTCCTCCAGCGCACCCGCCAACCTTCGGGCCAGAAGCAGCTCGCCGGCATCGATAGCTCGGTAGATCTCTACGAGACGATCGAGCGTGTCGCGGTCGCGTGGGGCAGCGTGCATCAGGTGTTCCAGGATCCAATTGCTATCCATTCCGACGGCCTGGGTGGGATGTACGGCGGCATCCGCGCCTAACAGAAACACAGTCTCCGGTGACGCCTCTCCCACAACCTGCGGAGAGTGGGTTGTGCAGAAGAATTGAACCTGTGGAAAGGTACCCATCAGAGTGTGCGGGACCCCCCGCTGCCACTCGGGGTGGAGGTGCACATCCAGTTCGTCGATGAGGACCACGCCGGGCGTCTCCGCTAGAACGCTGGGCAAAGTGTGGGCGTCGCCATCCAAATCGTCCGGCGGCAGGAGGTGGGCGTTTTGTGTAACTGCCCGGATGGCGATGTCCCCGACCGTCGCCAGCAGCACCCGCTGACCGGCACTCAGAATAGAGAAGGGGTTCGGGCGGTCATCGATCATCGCAATGATGTCCTGGGAGTCGTCGTCGTACCACAGATTCGTGGCTCCCGGCAGGCAGCGTTGTATGGCGAGCTTCACCGCCTCAAACCCCGGCCGCGCGCGGCCTCCCCGGCTGCCGGCAGCGGTGGTTTCGCGTCGAAACCACTCCACCAGGTCCGAACCTCGAATCCGTTCTGAGAAACAATCGTAGAGCGCATCCCATCGGAAGGCCGGTTGCTGAGCATGGGATGAAGGTCGCACTCGTTCGTTCGATGGCAGCCAGGCTCGTCCAGCCCCGTAATTTGCCAGGATCGGCAAAGTCTGGGTCTCCTGCGCGTCCCGACGGTAGAGAGTTTGAATGATGGTGAGGGCCCGATCCGCGTCTGCGTTAGAGGTCCGTGTGCTGCCTTCACGCACCTCCCGCGTCCAACAGACGCCGTGCTGGCCATTCAAGTCGCCGGTGGCAGTAACCCGAACCGGCAGTACACGGCGAAACTGAGTCCGATCGCCCCGTCGAACCGGAGCCAGCCGGATCTCCTGGGGATGGATGTTGCGTCGACTGCCGTTGAGACTTGGGTCTGGAGGCCTGACCAACCAGATCCCCAGAGCAACCGCGAGTCCATCCAATACCGATGTTTTTCCGGATCCGTTGGCGCCAACCAACAGGTTGAACTGCGGGTGAAACTCGAACTCGACGCGTTCGAAAAGCTTGAAGTTCTCGAGGGATAGACGGTTGATACGCATCGTTTCACTGCGGTTTCACCGCAATCCGAGAACCATCTTACAGGGGGAGCTTGGTGCCGTTACAGCCCACCACTGGGCTGGTTTAAAGTATAGCAGTCCGTCCACGGGGCGGCTTCTGCCCATAGCTTCGGCGGAAGCGTCCGGCATCCCTGAATCGCCTCCGTCGTGACGGGCGCGGAGCCAGGTTGACCCTGGGAACTCTGGCAGAGTGTAGAACCGTCGAGATGCTCCTGGCAGCCCGTCGTCCCCAACAGGGGATACCCCGATCCAGATCAAATTGCTTCTCACCAGTCGCGGACCGGGCGGATGCGAATCGGGTAAGCGGGGGATGGGCGATATGTTCGATGTCAGGCGTGTTCTGTTCCCCGAGGCACACCGGGTGTCGGTGGTCGACAGCCGCGAGTCGCTCTCGCCAGGGTCGGATGAGGTGCTGATCCGCACCCGCTACAGCCTGATCAGCGCGGGAACCGAGCTCGCGAAGCTTAGCGGTCTCCAGTCGGTGAACTACCCGCATGCCCCCGGCAATCGTGCCGTGGGGGAGGTGCTGGCGGTTGGTGACGACGTTCGTCGTGTCGCGGCGGGGGATCTGGTGTTCGCTCACACGCCTCACGCCAGCCATGCTCTGAGCCGGGGCTTCTGCGTTCGAGTGCCGGAGGGCGTACGAACCGAGCAGGCGGCGACACTAGGACTGTCGCTGGTGGCGATGACGGCGGTGCGGGTCGGGCGACCGGAGTTGGGGGATCGCGCAGTCGTCTTAGGGATGGGTCTGGTCGGAAACCTGTGCGCGCAGCTCTATCGACTGTCCGGCGCGGAGGTCGTCGTGGTCGACACGTCGGCGGCCCGGCTGGAGACGGCACGGCGCTGCGGGCTCGAACACACCGTGCGGGCAGGCGGCGCCGACACCGTGGAGCAAATCCTGGCGTTGACGGGCAGCCGGGGCGCGGAGTACGTGATTGACGCCACCGGAAGCCCAACAGTGATCGAAACGGCGTGTGCGGTGGCGCGGCGTGGCGGCGAGGTCATTCTGCTCGGTTCCCCGCGCGGAGAGCATTTGGCGGACGTGACCGCGCTCCTGAACCGCGTGCATCTCTGGCGGGAGCATGCATCGCTGACCCTGAAGGGGGCCCACGAGTGGCGGTACCCGCCCTATCAGGACCTCTTCAACAAGCACAGCATGGAGCGGAATGCCGAGATTCTGTTCGCTCTGATGCGAAGCAATCGACTAGTGGTCTGTCAGGGCGGAGTTGATTCTTCACCGGAGCCTCGGACGAAGATGTGATTCACTTGGTGTGGAGGTAATCCCTGTGCCCAAGAAATACCGCGTGACGCTCACACCAGACGAACGCGAGCAGTTGTCCGCT
>SYKE01000088.1 GCA_005798285.1 Actinomycetota bacterium | reverse complement strand
GTCAGCGCTTGGAAAGCCGAACGCAACCAAGCGCTGTGCCCAATGAGATGGCGCTTCACAACTGCCAAGGCGCGAAATCGCCTCGCTCGCCTCTACCCCTCATTAGATGCCTGACAGACCACTAGCCGGGAATTGGTCCGGGCCATCCTGATGCTCGCGGCTGCACTGGATCTGGGCGTATCTGTTGAGGGGGTCGAGACCGCGGATGAGGTTCGACAACTACGGGAACTCGGCTGTGCCATTGGCCAGGGATATCACCTCGGCCGCCCCCTGGACGCTGCCGCAATCCGGGAACGGCTTCTCGCCAATCCCACGGCCTCCGGTTGCGATCTCAGTCTCACCTCGGAGAGTTCGAGATCGGACTGATCCGCCTTCGGGCGCCGATTTCCGGGGAGCGGATCCTGGTGCTGGCGCCCCATCCGGATGATGAGACTCTCGGAGCGGGTGGCTTGCTGGCCGCGGCTTCCGCTCAAGGGGCCACCTGCTGGGTGGCCTGTGCAACGGACGGGAATCGTCGTGGGCTCGGTCACTTCCGCACTGGGGAACTGCGGCGGGCGCTGAGTTGTCTCGGAACTGGAATCTCTCTCCTGGAACGGTCCACCTATCGGGACGGGTCCCTGAGCCGTGTTTCCGAGAGAGAACTGACCGCTCACGTGGAAGATGTCCTCCTTGGGTGCTGCCCAACGGTGCTGGTCGGACCCAGTTCCTACGACCGCCACCCCGATCACGAAGCTCTGGCTCGCGCAACCGCACGGGTCGCCTTCAAGGGACTGCGGTTGGAGTATCTCATTCATCACAGCCACTTCAGAGCCACCGTGAGCCACAGCTCTCGTCACCGGCTGCTTCCGCCGGCCGAACTGACGGAACTCAACTGGGGTGAAGTCGAGCTGGATGATCTCGCCTACCGCACCAAGCAGCGTGCGCTCTCCTGCCACGTCAGCCAGACGATGAATCCTTTCCTGAGGACTGTGTTTCGCCGCATGCTTGCATCCAATGAACTCTTCATCCTTGCGGGCGACCCGGCAGGGGATCCGGTTGACGGCTGACTCCTGGGGTGGATAGGATTTCGCGGGACCGTTTTGGGCTCTGCCCCAGCCCTGCGTGGAACCATCCTGCGAGAAGCAGTCCCAGTGGGGCGCCTTGCTTCCGGTAGAAAACCCTGCGGAAAGACTGTCGCTGGGTCTGAAGGTTGCCGATAATCCCGCCTGAGGGCGTGCAGTCACGCCGAGCGGGTTGAAGCCCGACGACGCTGACGGGTTTCTGGAGTGAACAAAGACGTGGAACAGTTCTTCGTGCGAGGCGGTCGTCCACTGCACGGAACCATCAGGGTGAGCGGTAGCAAGAATGGTTGCCTTGGCATCATGGCTGCGGCGCTCCTGGTGAAGGGAAAGACGACCCTTCACAACGTTCCGGACATCCGCGACATCTACACCATGGGGGAGATGCTCCGGCAGGTGGGAGCCGAGGTCGAGTTCCTCGGCAACGGGTCGGTCTGCATCGACGCGACGAGTTTTGATCGTACCCAGGCGCCCGAATCTCTCGTGCGCGCCATGCGAGCTTCATTCTACGTCTTCGGACCGATGCTGGCTCGACTCGGTCGAGCGGAAGTATCTCAGCCCGGTGGCTGCGAGATCGGGGCCCGGCCGATCGACTTTCACCTCAAGGGTATGCAGGCGCTGGGCGCCAAGGTGGAAGTCAACGGCGGCATCGTTCGTGGAGAAGCCGCGCGGCTGCATGGCGCCCAGCTCTACCTCGATTTCCCGAGTGCGGGCGCCACAACGCACCTGATGATCACTTCTTGTCTGGCTCCGGGGAAGAGCACCATCGAAAACGCGGCGACCGAGCCGGAGATCTCCGATCTGGCTGCGTTCCTGAATCATCTGGGGGCACGCATCGACGGCGCAGGCAGCGACACCATTAATATCGACGGCGTGGAAGAACTCAAGACCGAGATGGAGTTTTCCATTCTTCCGGATCGCATCGAAGCCGGTACCTTTGCGTGCGCGGCTGCGATCACGCGTGGCGACGTGGTGTTGGATCGTGTGGTTCCCTCCCACTTGCTCCCGGTCCTGGTGAAGCTGCAAGATATGGGCGTGGAGGTCCTGCCACTGGACACGTCCGAACCCGAGCAGTTGGGACGGCTCAGAGTTCGGGCCACGGCCCGGACGCAATGTGTCGACATTCTCGCGATGCCTCACCCGGGTTTCCCCACCGACCTCCAGCAGCCGATCGCTTCGCTGCTGTCGGTGAGCCAGGGGACGGCCACGGTTACCGATCAGGTCTTCGAAAATCGGTTCAAGTACGCCAGTGAGTTGGCCCGAATGGGCGCCAACATCCGGGTGGAGGGACGCAGTGCGTTTGTGACCGGGGTGGAAAGGCTTTGCGGTGCAAGCGTGCTCGCCACCGACCTCCGCGCCGGGGCTGCTCTGGTGGTTGCCGCTCTCGCCGCCAATGGCGAGACAGTAATCTCGGGTATCGATCACATCGACCGTGGGTACAGCGGCCTGGTGGAAAAACTTCGGGGAGCCGGCGCCGACATAGTTCGCGCCGACCTGACGGAGCCGAGGTCTTTCTTCCGGGCTGTGTGACGGAGGGCCGGAGCCCACCGCGACGTTCGCCCAATCCAATGCAAGAGGGGCCCCTCTCTCCGAGAGGGGCCCCTTTTTACAATTCGATCCAGCCGGGGTTGACCCGAAACGGCTGCCTAGAAGTCGATACCCGGCACCGGGAATCTGCCGCTGCCGGTGACCTCCAGGATCTCCGACCGCACCCGGTCCACAACTTCAGGGCGAACCACCTCTTCACCGCTCATGGCATCGGCCAGTTCTCCGAACCAGCGAGCGATGTGAGCCATTTCGGCTTCCTTCATTCCACGAGTGGTAACCGCGGGAGTACCAATCCGAACACCCGCCGGTTTCAGGGGCGGGTTCGGATCATTCGGTACGCTGTTCATGTTGGCTTCAATGCCCGCCTCGTACAGCACTCGAGCGAAGCGCCAGCCTGGGATCCCCTTGTTCCGGAGATCGATGAGGATCAGGTGGTTGTCCGTTCCCCCCGTCACCAGGTCAAACCCACGATCAAGGAGCCCCTCCGCCAGGGCTCTGGCGTTCTTCACGACTTGCGCCGCGTACGCCGCATAATCCGGCCGAGAGGCTTCCTCCAACGCCACAGCAAGCGCGGCAATCTGATTGACGTGGGGGCCGCCCTGGATGCCCGGAATGATGGCTCGATCGATGCGACCGGGGATGCGGTTGATTCGCTTCAGGGCATCGGCTTCGGAAACTCCCTGAAGGGCCCTGTCCTTGCCAAGCACCAGTCCCCCGCGAGGCCCTCGGAGCAGCTTGTGGGTGGTGGATGACACCACATCACAATGCGGCACCGGGTCCGGGTGAACCTTGCCGATGATCAGGCCGTTGATGTGGGCGATATCGGCGAGCAAGTAGGCCCCCACTTCACGAGCGATTTCAGCCATGGCCGCGAAGTCCCAGAGCCGGGGGTAGGCGGTTCCTCCCGCGATTAACAGTCGAGGCCGCACCTTCAACGCCTGGTCGCGTATCTGGTCGTAATCGAGCCAGCCGTCCTCTCGACCCACATACGGGTGGCTCTGATAGTAGACGCTGGAAAAATTCAGGCGGGCGCCGTGAGTCAGATGCCCCCCGGCCGGCAGGCCCAGCCCCATAACCGGGTCGCCCGGCTGAAGCAAAGCGAAGTAAACCGCCAGGTTTGCCGGGGAGCCGGAGTAAGGCTGGACGTTCGCGTACTCCGCTCCGAAGAGCTTTTTCGCTCTCTCGATCGCCAGAAGCTCCACCTGATCGACGAACTCCTGCCCCTCGTAGTACCTGCGGCCGGCGTACCCTTCCGAATACTTGTTCGCAAAGGAGGTGGAAAGCGCTTCGAGCACTGCCGATGAAGCGTAATTCTCCGAGGGGATCAGCCGGATCTGCTCCGACTGCTTCCGGGCCTCCTTAACGGCCAGATCGTACGCCACCGGATCCATCCGGCGGACATGCTCGAACCCAAAAACCATTCCGTGTTCTCCTCAGACCCCCGGCAGACACTCTCGAATCGCTCCGAGGGCCGCATCCACCTGCAAAGGTCCTATGTGACGGTGAGTCACAAGCCGAATTGAGTCGCGGGTGAGCTGACTGACCAGTACTCCCCTCGCCTTGAGTGCGCGAACCAGCGGCTCGCACACCGCAGCCCCGCCCTCGTGGCGGCAAATCACGATGTTGGTCTGAACGGTGGCGGGGTCCATCACGAGGCCGGGCATTTCCGCCAGTCCCTCCGCGAGGCGCCGCGCCGCGGTGTGATCCTCAGCCAGGCGCTCCACCATATCGGAAAGCGCTATCCGGGCCGCCGCCGCCAGGTGACCCGCCTGTCGCATGCCTCCACCCACCACACGGCGTGCGCGTAGCGCCCGGTCGATGAACTCACGCGTACCGCACAGGATCGAACCGACAGGCGCCGAGAGTCCCTTTGAAAAGCAAAACATCAAGGAGTCGGTGTGACCGGCAATCTCCTGAGCCGAAACACCCGAAGCAATCGCGGCGTTGAAGAGCCGGGCGCCATCCATATGCACCGGGACCCCTTGTTCGGACGCCGCTTCATGGATCGCCTTCAGGTAAGGAAGCGGATAAATGCTGCCGCCGCCGTGGTTGTGACTGTTCTCCACACAGACCAGCGTCGTCCGCATTCGGTAATACGGCACGTGGGCCTGAATATTTGCCCGCACCACGTCGGGGTCGAGCACACCTCGAACTCCATCCAGAACCTGCGGGAGCACGCCACTGAACCATGCCAGCCCGCCCATCTCATACTGGACAATGTGGGCATTCCGGTCGATGAGCACCTCGTCACCCGGCTGAGTGTGACACTTCACCGCAAGCAGGTTGGCCATGCTTCCAGTGGGAACGAACAGGGCCGCTTGCTTTCCCACCACCCGAGCTGCCTCCTCCTGAAGGAGGTTGACGGTTGGATCCTCGCCGTAAACATCATCACCCACCTCGGCGGAGGCCATCGCGGCGCGCATCGCGTCGGTCGGCTGTGTCACGGTGTCACTGCGAAGGTCGATGATCACCGATCCGTCTCCTGGGCCTTTTTGCGCCCCGTATCGTTCGCCTCCGCTTGAATCCTCGCCGGCTTCCGGCGAGAAGCGGCAGGCTTCAGTACATCCTCGGGAGACCAGTAGGCGTCTGCAAGCCCGTAATCGATGATCTCCTGTCCGATCAGGTAGAAGTCCGTCGACATGTCTCTGTCGAGTTCCTCTCTCGGCCTGCCCGTGGCTTCGGAGAGGCGGTCGGCGAGGAAGCTATTGAGCCGATCTAGAAATCGAGCGTTCTTCACCAGGTTGCCGGCATACTCTCGGCCCAACTCCCACGACACCTGGTGCAGCATGGCAATTGCGCCCGGTACGATGAACCTTCGCCGACCCGCCGCCAGCACGTCTGCCGCGCCGGAGAGCGCAACTCCCACGCAAAGCGTATCTACTCGGGCATGGGCCTTCATCAAGTTCGTCACGCAGAGCGCGTTGAAGCTCGATCCTCCATCGGAGTTGATGACCAGCAGGAACTCCCGCTCCCAGTGCTGGGTGAGGCGCTCGACAATCTGGTGCGTCTGTTCGTCTGAAAACTCACCGTTCAGATACAGGAAGCGGTCTTCCGACTTCCATTCGTCACGCTCCATCGCGGCCCTCTCCGGGGGATTCCGGAACCCGTGTTCTAAGGATCCCAGCCCCGAAAAGTATCACGAATACTGCCGCCGCGGCCTGTAGCGCCGGAGAAGTCAGCGCCGAAACGCGGGGAGCCGCCACCAGCACGCCGAACAGCGCTCCACTTGCAAGCGGCGCGACATGGTTCCAGGCGATCCGACCTCGCAATGCGTTGATGGGTAACGCCACCGCCGAGAGCGCCGTGCCCACGGCGATGGACGTGCCCTGGTTGAGGTGCTGATCCCAATCGAAAACCAGGGCGGCGATCGGGACGAACAGCACGCCCGCCCCCATCCGAGCGAGGGACATCACCATCGCACAGAGCGCGCTCACCAGTCCGAGGTGGAGCGGTTCGGACGACCACCCGGCATCGAACGGCAACCACCGCAGTGATTTCGCCATCAGCATGAGGCCGGCCATCAACACTGCCCATCCAACCACTCGAGGTCGCCACGCCGGCGCGAGTGTCCCCTTGGCGAAGGCGCCGCAGAGCGACCCGACCAGGCCGCCAATCGACAGAAACAGGATCCAGGACAGGCTCAGTCCTCCCAACTCCCGGCGGACCAAATCGTGGTGGTAGAGCCACGTGGCCGCGCTTCCCGCAATGAATACGGTCGTTTGCGCGGTCGCCACGGCGCGGGACCCCGTGATCCGCAGCCAGAGGATCAACCCCGGCACGATGAGCTGGCCAATGCCTCCACCGACCAGGGTGAGGAGGCCCCCCCACACCATGCCAAGTACAAACGCAGTGGCGGGGGCGCGTCGGATCTCGCTTTCGTCTCCAGGGGGTCCGGGCAGGTCTGTGGGCATAAACTCTTCGAATTACAGAATGTTGGCTGGTAGCCTGCGCAACCGCCCGCAGCGGTCGGCTCCGCGGGGGAGACAGTGTGATGTTATCCATGATTCGGAAGTCGGTGCGTGCCGGAGCGGCATTTCTGCTCGCCGCCACCCTCATGGGCGCTGTTCGGACGGCAGGCGCCGCGGGGGCACAGGGAGGCAGTCGACCCAACATTCTCTTCGTGATCGCGGATGACTGGGGATGGCCGCACGCCGGCGCTTACGGCGCTACCTGGCTGAAGACCCCCGCGTTCGACCGTGTGGCGAGTGAAGGAGTCCTTTTCAAGAACTGCTTCACATCCAACCCCAAGTGCAGCCCCTGCCGGGCCAGCATTCTTACCGGTCGAAATAGCTGGCAGACCGAGAACGCCATCTGTCACTTCGGGATCTTCCCCAAGAAGTGGGCGGTCTACCCCGATCTGCTCGAAGAAGCCGGCTATCGCGTCGGGTTCACCGGCAAGGGCTGGGGGCCCGGCGACTTTCAGGCCGGCGGCTTCACCCGGAACCCCGCCGGACCGGGCTTTCAAGCCCGCAAGAACCCTCCGCCTGCGGGTGGAATCTCAAATACGGACTATGCCGGGAACTTCAACGACTTCCTCGCGTCCGGCGATCCGTCGAAGCCGTTTTGCTTCTGGCTCGGGGGCCAGGAGCCGCACCGAGACTACGAGCCGGGCTCCGGTATGCGCGCCGGGAAGAAGCCCGCGGACGTCACGGTCCCATCGTACCTGCCGGATGCGGCGGTAACCCGGAACGACATGCTGGACTACGCCGTGGAGGTAGAGTGGTTCGACACCCACCTGGGTCGCGCCCTCAAACTGCTGGAGGCCAGAAGTCAGCTCGACAACACGCTGATTGTGGTCACCAGCGACCACGGGATGCCGTTCCCGCGGGTCAAGGGTCAAATCTACGAGCACGGATTCCACGTCCCGCTCGCGATCCGTTGGGGCTCGCGCGTGAAGTCCGCGCGCACGGTCGACGACTTCATCAACGTTCGCGACTTTGCGCCGACGTTTCTGGAAGCGGCGGGAGTGACACGGCCGTCCTCCATCACCGGCAAGAGCTTTCTTGATGTTCTGTTGAAGCCGGCCTCGGGTTGGGTGGATCGGTCCCGGAATCGGATGCTCATCGGCAAAGAGCGCCACGATATCGGTCGCCCCAACGACTGGGGATATCCCGTGCGCGCCATACGAACACCGGAGTACCTCTATGTCCACAATTACCACCCGGAGAGATGGCCGGTTGGTAACCCTGAGACGAACTACCCCAACTGTGACAACGGACCCACCAAAACGTTCATCACGTTCCGGTTCGACGACTACTATCGGCTTTGCTTCGGCTACCGCCCGGAAGAGGAGCTGTACCGGGTGGACGAGGATAGCGATTGCGTGAAGAACCTGGCGGGGGATCCAACCCTCGCAGCGCTGAAGAAGCAACTCCGAACGGAAATGGATACGGCGCTGAAGGCCGAGGGGGACCCCCGGCTGAACGGCAACGCCGCGGTGTTCGAGACCTATCGTTACCTCGGCGCCCGTACCCATGCGTACGACACATGGGAAAAGGCCCGGGGTCCGGCGCCGGTCGGGACGGGTGCGCGAACTCGTCGAAGACAATGAGGTCCGGGCCGACCCGGCGATGTTAAGGATTGCGATAGGCTAGGCTATGCCTTCCCCGCCATCTTCGGCCGGAACCGGCGGGTCTGCTGAGGAAGATCCGTTCGGCTCCGCCCCGCTTCGTCGCGCCAACTTTTTCGCCTGGGTCTTCTACCAGTCGTTCTATCGAATTGGCTGGCAATTCAAGATGGAAGCGACGATGATGGCCGGCCTGGTCAGCTACCTCGCACCCTCCCCCACCGTGATGGGCATGTTCACGGCGTTGAACGGAGCCGGAAGGAACCTGGCCCCGCTGTTTGCGGCCCCCATCGTGGATCGCTTCCACAGCAAACGCAACGCTCTGCTGCTGTTCTGGGTGGCGACGGTGGCGATCTGGGCGGTGCTCACGGTGTATCTGTGGACTCCGTCCGCGATGAATCCCAACGTTGCGCTCTGGGTCTTCGGCGTCTGCTACACGCTGTTCTTTGTGTTTCTCGGCGCGGTCACCGTGGCTCAGGGCGCGGTGCTCGGTAAGATCATCCCGGCCGACATGCGCGGCAAGAGCCTCGCAATGGGGATGAGCCTGTCGGGTCTCGTCAATGTCGGCGGCGTACTTCTCATCTACCGGTTGGTGCAGCACGGCGGCTTCCCGGAACCCAAGAACTACGCGCTCTCCTTCACCTGTACCACCGTCCTGTTCTTGATGGCCGGCGTAGCGCTGCTCTGGGTCAAAGAGCCCGACACAAACAGTCCCGTGAGACGACACAGCCTCGCGGGGAGCCTGAGATACTTCGTCGCGCTGGCCCGCGGCAATCAGGATCTCGCTCGCCTGATGGCTGTAAACGCCGCAGTGAATGTGCTGGGGGGAATGCTGCAGTTCTATACCGGCTACTGGCGCACGCACGGCACCATGACACCGGGGGCCCTCGTGATGGCAACCGTGTTTCAGGTGTTCTGGCAATCCTTGAGCAGCAGCATTCTGGGCGGCGTGGCGGATCGCAAAGGCAATCGTGTGCTCATCTGCGTGCTGCTCTGGATGGAAGCCGCCGTGCCGCTGACGGCCTGGGTGCTCGGGGGATGGGAGCCGTTTCGCAGTAACTGGTTCTGGTTTCTCGGCGTTTACACTCTCATCGGCCTCCGCTTCCCCCTCTACCAGTTCCTCACCAACTACCTTTTGGAAATCGTGGAGCAGAAGGATCACGCGATGGCGCTGGGCGCGGTGAACACCGTTGGCCTGCTGACGGTACCCATTCCCCTCATCCTGGGTGAACTGGCCCGTCATTACGGCTATCCCGTCATCTTTGTGCTCGGCGCCGTGATCGGCTTGTTCGGAGCAGCCACCGCGCGGGGGCTTCGCGAGGTGCGGGTGGGAGTAGCATGAGCAGTGGTCCACCTCGACTGCTTCCGCCCCGACTGCCGCAGGGGGGCGTGATCGGCATCGTCGCCCCTTCCAGCCCCGTACCGCCGGGGGCCCTGGAGCGGGGCGTGGATGCACTCCGAGCGCGAGGCTATTCGGTTCGCCTGGCGCCGCACGTGTTCGACCGCCGCGGTCACCTTGCGGGGGAAGATCGAGACCGGGCGGCAGACCTGGAGGCGTTTTTCTCCGATCCGGAGATCCACGCAGTCTGGTGCGCCCGAGGCGGCAGCGGTTCACTCCGGCTGCTGTCGATGCTCGATTGGGGATGCATCCGGGAGCATCCAAAACCCTTCATCGGGTACAGCGACATCACCAGTCTCCACCTCGGGATCGACCGAGAGTGCGGCCTGGCCACGCTATTCGGCCCGATGGTCTCGTCCGATCTCTCAAAGGGAATGCGGAGCCAGGACTGGGATTGGCTCCTGAGGCTGATTTCGGAGCCCGTGGCCGCCGGAACCTACCACGACGATCGGTGCGATGCCGCCGAAACGCTGGTGGGAGGTCGTGCGGTGGGCCGGGCGGTCGGCGGCACGCTCGCGCTGCTCGCTGCCACCCTTGGGACCCGATGGGCGCCGGATCTCCACGAAAGTGTGCTGTTTCTCGAAGACATTCACGAGTCTCCCGCCCGGGTGGAGCGCTTCCTTTGCCAGCTCCGCGACAGCGGCATGCTTGGACCGGTCCACGGAATACTCCTCGGCGGCTTCCCCTGCACCGCGTCAGACGAGGAGCGCGCCGGCTACCTCTCCGTGGAGCAGGTCGTTCTTGATGTGCTGGGTCCCCTCAACAAGCCGTTGGTGTTGGGCTGGCCATTGGGACACCTGCCGTCCCCAGTCACCATCCCTCAAGGCATCCGGGTGGAGTTGGACGCAGACCACCGCACCCTCACCGTTCTAGAACCTGCCGTCCGCTGAGGTCGGCGCAAGGAGCCTCAATGCAACCCGAAGATCCCGAACCCGTTTACAGCGATGGCCTCTCCGTCGGCTGCGCTCCGTTCACGGTGGCTTTGATGTTTACCATCTCCAACTCTCCCAACCGCGGGAACCTGCCACCCCGCTCCGTGGCGGACATTCGCATGAGCCCCGAGCACGCCAAGGTGATGGCGATCATCCTGAGGAAGCAACTCAAGGACTTCGAAGCGCAGATGGGCCGCCCAATCCAGGTGCACCCCGGCGTAATGCAGAGCCTCGGCATCAGCCCCACCGAAGACTGGTAGCGCCCGCCGCCCGAACTCTCTCCCCGCCGGACCCACCCGGCGGGGCTTCTACCCACCCCCAGCGTCGTGCTATAATCCCGCCGCCGCGAGCCGGTAGCTCAGTCGGCAGAGCATCTCCCTTTTAAGGAGGTGGTCGTGGGTTCGAGTCCCACCCGGCTCATTCGTGCCTGGCTCGGCACGCAGATACGCGAGCACCCTCCCTGTCGGGATGCCGTGCGAGACCGGCGCGATCCTGAACCAGGTCGAGACTTCCTATCCGATCCCCTGAATGGGCGAGCGGCGTCCGCAAGGGCTCGGGCTATCGCCTCGAACGCTACTTGCGTGGCGCCAAACCGGAACGTCTCCCAGTAGCACTCTTCGCGCAATCTTCAGAGATACGCCCGCGTCGTGACTTCGTGAGGATCAAGCGCCGGCGCCATCAACCCGAGTTGAGGATCGCCGCGACGACTTCGCCAGTGCGGGAGGTATCGTAGCCCCCGAGTACGGACAACTGGGACCGAACCCACCGGTGATCCAGGGTTGAAAGGAGTTGCCGAACCGGCTCGTGGTTCAGGTACTCCTTCAAGAACACCATGTCATACCGGGCCAGCCGGACCGGGAGAAAGTCCAACCCATAGGCCGCGGCGACGCAGGCGCTGCTCACCCCGGCATCCGCTACGCCCGCTGCCATCGCTTCAGCAACCTCTTGGTGGCTCGCAGCTATCCGATCGTAACCTCGGACCGCACCCGACGGTACCCCGTGAACGTGTAGCAAGTCGTCGAGCACCCGCCGCGAGCCGGATCCAATCTCCCGGTTGACGATACCGATGTCCGGACGCGCCAGATCTGCCGCACCCCGGATGGCCTTCGGGTTCCCGGGCGGCAATAGCATGCCCTCTTCCCAGACGCCGAGGTTTACCAGAACAACCTCTCTGCCTGGAAGCGTGCGAGCTACGGCCGCCGTGTTGTCCTCGCCACAATCCGGGTCGCCAAGGTGAACTCCGGCGCCGTGAACTTCCCCGGCGCCAAGCGCGTGGAGCGCGGCCGTGCTGTTCGCGAAAGTCCAGTGGACACGCAGGCCCGGGTGCCACCGCTCCGCCGCCCGCGCCCAGAGAGAGAGCGCCGGCGTGCAGCCCGCAAGGACAACGCCCTGGCGCAGGGTCTGGAGCTCGCCGAGTGGACGAACCCTCAGCTCCGACCCCGGTCCGGTCAAGGTCCCGAGGCCGTCGCACGGCACCATCTCAGATCGAAACGCTGCAGCACCGTGGAGCGGGTGGGCGACCCAACGGCCTCCGACTTCCGCCAGCGTCACACGTAACTCCCTGCCTTGCTGGGCTTCTCCCGCGAGGACGCCGATCAGGTCAGGCAGGTCTTCCTCCAGCCAGAACAGGTCTTCGACTCGGCAAGCGAGTGCCTTCGCGAGTCGCAGCGCCACGGCTGCCGACGGGGCGTACAGTCCGCCCTCGATACCCCCCACGGTCTGTCGGGTAACTCCTGCCGACGCGGCGAGAACCTGTTGGCTCAAACCGAGGCGCGCGCGCGCCGCTCGCAGATTGTTCCGCACCCCGCTGTCCATTTTCGACTGCTGCTCCTACTGCATCACTCGGAGCAAGTTTAGCAGGCGAGGAGAGCGCGCTGCCTGCCAGTCTTCCGCAAGTTGGATAGACATGTGGTCAGTCAAACTGGCCAATCTGGCGCAATCTTGATAAACATGGAGTTAGAAACACTTGCGGATGTAATCCTCGGCCTACGTTGCGATGGACGGCAATCGACGGAAGGTGAGGTCGATGGTGAGACGCGCCTTAACGCTGATCGAACTGATCGTTGTGATCGCGATAATCGCTATTCTGGCTGCGCTCCTGTTCCCCGTCTTCGCCCAGGCGCGCGCGGCGGCACGTAAGTCGATCTGCCAATCCAACCTGAAGCAGATGGCCGCGGCTCTCACGATGTACCGATCGGACTACGAGGAAACCAACTGCCGGTATCGCGTGTGCCCCAACCGAGCCGGAGATCCCCTCTGCCTCACCCATGCGCCCCCCACGGCGGACACCGGGCCGAACGAGGCATGGTGGGCCCCCCAGGACTCGACCCAGTCGTGGGACGTGCCGCCCAGAGCGATTAATCGCCCCGGCTTGCTGGCGCCTTACGTGAAGGATTACGGGATATTCCGTTGCCCGGATTACACGGGCCAGGTTGGTTATGCGATGTCCTACGTGAGTGGCGGTCCGATGGGCGCATCAGACGCCGCGGTGAACGCGTTCCCGGACATCGGCCGAGTCATGGTGATCTGGGATCACGCTCGGACGCCCGGATGCGCGGACACCACGAACTACCCAACCGCGGCGCAGAAGCCGCCATTCACACCGCTTACGGGAACTGCTGCCGCCACCCATTACCCACCGCGCCACAGCGAAGGGCAAAACGTTCTCTATTACGATGGGCACGTGAATTGGCGCAAGCCCTCGACCTTTCGAGACAGCGAGTTCCGCTTGCCGGGATCGCATCCTCCCACAGCGACGCCACTGCCGCCCTAGTCATATCGAACCTGCGGCAGCCCGCGTCTCGCGACCACACCGATTTCGGCGCGGGTGGCAAGGCTATCGACACGTGCCTGCTGGTGAAGGAGCGGTTCCACCCCGACGAGAACCTCAGCGTGAGACTCAGGGGGAGGCTACCGTGGGAATCTACGTCGATTATCGGCTTAAGTTCGAAGGCGAAGAAGAGGACCTGCTTCACAAACTGAACGTGCTGCGAAACCGCGTTCATCAGCTCCCGATCGATAGCACCAGCGACATCATCCGGGTAAAGCCGGTGGTCAGCTCTCCGTTCCTTCGCCTCATTGACGGGCTCAAGTTGCCCATCCCACCTTCGATTGCGCCGCTGCTGGACCAGGTGCGGGATGACAAGGAAGTGCTGATTCACTGCCTCACCCTGGATCCAATGTTCAACTCCTTCAGCGACCGAGCACTCGTGGAGCGCTGGTTCCAGCCCACGCTCGAGCTGATCCATCGCACCGATCTCTGGGACCCGAAGAACTATCCGAAGTGGGTGCGAGACGGATACCAGACGTTCGGCCAACACCGAATGGAGGCGCTGGATGTCGACGTGATCGACCCCAACCCTCCCTTCTACGGCTTAACCGTGAATCGAGAGGCGATCCTCTCGTTTTTCGCACGGGTGCAGTTGAGCCTTGGCTACGTGCTCTACATCCACCCCGGAGAGGGTTCCGAAACGGTGAACATCGGCCTCTCCACGCTCAGCGAGTCCGGCTGCGGACTCTGGCTCGGAAACAGCTTCACCAAGACCCAATACGCAGTCGAGTTGAAGCGGGCCCACACGAATGTGGTGGCGATCCTGGACATGCTGCAGGAACTCGACCTTCTTCACAGCGCATCCGACAACTCCGGCTACTACAAGCGGCGAAACTGGGCGCGGGCGGAGCGCAGAATTGCCAGAGAACTCCTGTTTGCGGGCGCATTTATGGGTGTCATCAATCCGAAGATCCTCGACCTGCTGCGGCCCCCCCCAGAGCCGGTGAAGTTTCAGGACACCCCGGACCCGGCAGACGCCGAGAATGCCGAAATTGATGACGACGACTTCGACGACGACGATGACTTCGACGACGACGATGACGATGACTTCGACGACGACGAAGATTACGACGACGAAGATGAGGATGAGGACGAAGACGATGAAGACTCGCCTCGCCCGAACTGAGACGGGCTCGTCCCGGTAGAGACCAGCAGGCGCCTGAGCTATTTCCCCTGGCGAACTCGGACTCTCCCAACCCGTGGAGTCCACCGTTCCCCAGGGGGCTCCGAGACGTGAACGAGACCCGACTTCTCGGCGCCGGGGAAGTCAGGTACCTGAAACACGGGGCGAGCCCGAATGTCGGATCAACTCCCCAGAGGAGTATGTCTCCCGACGGTCGTCGGGGCGCATGCTCCGGGTGCAACCCCGAGGCACGGGACTCACGGGGGACCCGTTCGACTCATGAGAGAATGTAGGCGTCCTTATCTCAGGCTGCCGTCGGGCTGGTCTGTCCCGGGGACGGTTGGAGTGCAACAGTTGATGTGGTCCGGACGATATCGTGAGCGCCGAGCGCTGGGGTGGTTCACCGGCGCAGCCGGATTCATGGCAGCGCTGGTGCTCTCCAGCAGCGCATCGAGCGCAGGTGGAACTCGGGCGGCGGCGGCCGGCACGCGGGGGCAATTGGAGAAGAGCTACACCGCCAGCGTGCTCCCGTTTCTGAGATCCTACTGCGTCGGCTGCCATGGGAAGAACCAGCCCAAGGCCTCGCTGGACCTAAGCGGTTACAGCACAATGGCCTCCGTGGTGCGCGACTACGCCCACTGGACTCTGGTGTTGCAAAAGCTCGAAGCCGGAGAGATGCCTCCAAAAGGCTCACGTCAGCCGTCCGCGGCCCAAAAGCTCGCGGCAGTGAGTTGGATCAAAGGCATGCGCCGAGAGATCGCCGAGCGTTCCGCCGGCGATCCCGGTCCCGTGCTTGCCCGTCGATTGAGCAACTCGGAGTACGACTACACGATTCGCGATCTCACCGGCCACGATCTCAGGCCCACCCGCGAGTTCCCCGTCGATCCCGCCAACCAGGAGGGTTTCGACAACACGGGGGAATCGCTCACCGTCTCGCCGGCCCTGATGAAGAAGTATCTTCAGGCCGCACGAACCGTGGCGGACCACCTCGTTCTGAAGCCGTCCGGGTTCGACTTCGCTCCGCATCCCGTACTGGTGGAGACGGACCGCGACAAGTATTCGATCCTCCGCATCGTGGACTTCTACAAAAAGCAGCCGACCGATCTGGCGGACTACTTCACGGCAGCCTGGCGCTTCCGGCATCGGGCCGCCCTCAATCAGTCCAACGCCACGCTCGCTCAAACTGCGGCCCAGTCCAACGTAAGCTCGAAGTATCTGGAGACGATCTGGGCGACGCTGAATGCGCCGAACGAGAAAGTGGGGCCGATTGCCCGACTTCAGTCGATGTGGAACGCTTTGCCGGCTCCATCCGCCCCCGGAGCATCGGCGCCTCAGGCCGAGATTGTGGCGATGCGCAACTACGTGGTCACGCTTCGAAAGAAGGTGGCGTGGAAGTTCGACAATCTAAGCCTGCGCGGGTTCTCGCCGGGCGGCCAGTGCTTCGTGATGTGGAAGAATCGGCAGTACGCTTCCCACCGAAGGGAGCTCAACCCCAATGCTTTGCAGATCGGCGGAGAGGTCAAGCCACGAACCATCACCCCCACCCGTGGGAACGGCGGCGCCACCAACCAGCAGCCGCGCGTGGTGATCGACCCGCCCGATCCGGACCTCTTTGTTCCCAGGGATGAGCAGGAACGAACACCTTACCTGGAGGCGTTCAAGCGCTTCTGCAGTGTGTTTCCCGACGCGTTCTTCATCTCCGAACGGGGCAGGATGTTCCTCGATGACCCCAACGACCGTGGCCGTCTTCTGAGTGCCGGACTGCACAACGCGATGGGTTACTTCCGCGACGATGTCCCGCTCATGGAGTTGGTGCTGGATGACGCCGGACGTAAGCAACTGGATCGCTTGTGGCTGGAGTTCGACTTTGTGGCGTTCGTGCCTGAGAGAATGCACCTGGAGTTCATCTTCTACGAGCGCGCCGAGTCCGGGACCATCAAGGGCCAGGAGTTCGATTTCGCCCGATCGGAGGACAAAGACGCCACCTCGGAGGTGAAGTTGGCTCGCTTGGGGGAGGTCTACCTCAGCAAGGCCCGACAGAGTCTCAGTTCGAGTGGTGGGAACCCGACCGCCATCGAGGCGATCGAGGAGTACTTCGAATTCACGAACGACAATCTTCGAGCCATTGAGAAGGCGCGGAAGGCGGCGGAGCCGTCCCATCTCGCCAGTCTGCTCGACTTTGCTCGTCGCGCATTCCGCAGGCCCCTCAACCCGACGGAGCGTGCCGACCTCAGCACCTTCTACCGCAACCTCCGCCAGAAGGATGGGCTGACGCATGAGGACGCGATGCGCGACTGCGTCGTCAGCGTTTTGATGTCGCCGAACTTCCTCTACCGGGTTGACCTGGAAGCGGATGCGGGGACATTTCAGCCGGATGCGGCGCTCCGGTTGGCCACGACGGCCGAACCGCAGAGCGCACCCAGGCTGCGGCCCATTTCCGACTACGCGCTCGCGAGCCGCTTGAGCTACTTCCTCTGGTCGAGCATGCCCGATGAAGAACTCCTGGCGCGGGCGGCGGCGGGCGATTTGAAGAAGCCCGAGGTTCTGGCGGCCCAAGCCCGGCGAATGCTTCAGAACCCAAAGGTGCGAGCCCTTGCCCTGGAGTTCGGCGGGAACTGGCTCGACTTCCGCCGTTTTGAAGAGCATCAGGCCGTGGACCGCGAGCGTTTTCCGAGTTTTACCGATGAACTTCGCCAGTCCATGTTTGAGGAGCCGTTGCACTTTCTGCTGGACACGTTTCAACGAAACCGCTCGGTGCTCGACATGCTGTACGGCAGCTACACCTTTGTAAACGCGCCGCTGGCCCGACACTACGGGATGGATGCGGCGGAAGTCCCCTCATCCGGTTGGGTTCGCGTGGACAACGCCTCCCGCTTCTCCCGTGGCGGCCTGCTCCCGATGGCGGTCTTCCTCACCAAGAACTCCCCCGGCCTGCGAACCAGTCCCGTCAAGCGCGGATACTGGGTTGTGAAGCGTGTGCTCGGCGAACACATCCCCGCGCCACCCGCGGTGGTTCCCGAACTCCCCAAAGACGAACGCAAGCTGGGAGATCAGACCCTGCGACAGGTGCTGGCTCAGCACCGGGAAAACCCTGCTTGCTCTGGTTGTCACGCCCGGTTCGACTCCTTCGGATTGGTGTTCGAGAACTACGGCCCAATCGGGGAGCTCCGTGCACGAGACCTCGGTGGAAAGCCGGTCGATACCCGGGCGCCCTTTCCCGGGGGCGCTGATCGAGATGGGCTGGTCGGGCTCCGCCAGTTTGTAAAGGAACGTCGGGAGAGCGATTTTCTGGACAACCTTTGCCGGAAACTGCTGTCCTATGGTGTGGGCCGAACCCTCATCCCGTCCGACGACCCGACGCTCGCCGAGATGCGTCGAAAGCTCACGGCCGGCGGATACCGCTTTAGCACCCTGATTGACTCCATCGTAACGAGCCGGCAGTTCCGAAACCGGCGAGGAACCACCGCCTTCGCGAGGAACTAAACTCCATGTCGAGCAGAGAAATGAACACCGACCGCCCGGTCCAACCTGTATCCCGCCGGCTGTTCCTCAGGGGAGCCGGAGTCGCAATGGCGTTGCCATGGCTGGAATCGGTTCCCGTTTGGGGAGCCGAGCCCGATGCCAAAGGCAAGTCGGCATTCCCACAGCGTTTTGTTGTCCAGTTCATGGGCAACGGCATCAATCCGGACCAGTGGTCGGCCAAAGGTGAAGGCGCCGGGATGGAGCTCAGCAAGAGCCTCTCCCCGCTGGAGCCGTTCAAGACGAAGCTGAACGTGATTGGCGGACTCTTCAACAAGCCGTCTACCGGTGTGGGGATCCACCCGGGCATGACTGGGAACATTCTTTCGGGCATGCCCCTCCAGAGGGGCGCGGTGCTGCAGGGCGGGATCAGCATCGACCAGGTACTGGCGTCGCGAATCGGCCAGGAGACAGTGCAGCCGAGTCTCGTTTTGGCCTGCGAACAGCCGCTCACGGGCTATCACGAGAGCAACTTCTCGATGGCCTACAGCTCGCACATTTCGTGGCAGTCGTCAGACTCGCCGGTCCCGACCGAGGTTTACCCGTCTCTCGCCTTCGACAGCCTTTTCGAAAACAACGGCAGCCGGCGAAACCAGAGCATCCTGGATCGGGTGCGAGACGAGGCGACAGGGCTGCGCAAGAGGATCAGCGCCGGAGACCGCGCCAAGCTGGATGAGTACCTCACCAGTGTACGCGAGGTGGAGCAGCGGGCTCAGAAGCTCCGCACCGACATGGACAAGGCCGCTACGCGAGCAGCGGATCGCGGCAAGCCGATGGTCGCCATGAAACGACCTGACAACGGTCTGCCCGAGGATATCCGCGAACACATGCGGCTCATGTGCGATATCGTGGCGCTGGCGATCCAAACGGACAAGACGCGCATCGCGACCATGCTCATGTGCAGAGACCTCTCTGGGCTCTTCTACCCGTTCCTGGACGTTCGCGACGCGCACCATCCCGCATCGCACTACGACACGGGCGATGCCTACGAGCGAGTGGCCCGGTTCTACGTCAGCCAGCTCGCGTATCTCGCCGGCAAACTCGCCGCTATGCCGGAAGGCGAAGGCAGCGTGCTCGACAACTCCTGCCTACTGTGGCTCTCGAACATGTGGTCCGGCTCCAAGCACGACAACACCCACCTGCCGGTCCTCACCGTCGGCGGGCTCGGCGGCTCACTCGCAACGGGACGGGTCCTCAACTTCCGAGACAAGGGCGACGAGAACCGCAAGCTCTGCAGCCTCTATCTCTCGATCATGGATCGAATGGGGGTTGAACTGCCTCGCTTCGGGGACGCCGACACCCGCCTCGTCGGGATCTAGCCGCACGGCTGGAAGGTCATCCCGGCGCTTCCACAAGGGGGCGAGTGAGGGCTTCAGGCCACGCTCGCCCCCTTGTTGTCGTTGAAGTTGCAAGGCGCGAGGTGCGGTTCGAGTCGGCCGGTTGAAATGATTGTGGCGAAAAATTTTCGTCCACCGAGGAACTCTAGCACAACTCTCGGTCGTAGTTGAAGCTGAACAGTTCCGTGGCTTGGCCGCATCGGTGCGAACCAACCCACGGCGCTCCCGTTTCAGCACAAACCTACGAAGGGATCCACCGATGCGGACATCAAACCCCGCGTTCAGCCAGAGCCGCCGAGGACGCGGCTTTACCCTCATTGAATTGTTGGTAGTTATCGCTGTCATAGCTATTCTTGCAGCGATTCTATTTCCTGTCTTCGCTCAGGCGCGAGACGCTGCTCGGAAGACGGCTTGCACTTCAAACCTCAAGCAGATCGGCGTCGCACTCTCAATGTATGCCCAGGACTTCGACGAGACTTTCCCGTGGGCGGCGTCGAACCTCGGAGCGGTAACCAACACGTACTACGATCTGACAGAACCGTACGTCAAGGTGGGAGCAGCGGGCTTCGGATATGCCGGATCACCCCAAAGGACGTTCTACATCTGCCCAAACTTCGACAGCAATGAGATTCCGGTCCGCGCCGGCGCCCCGCCCGTCCCGGTGTTCCCCGCGGCAAACGTGACTCGAGCGATGAGCTACTCGGGCAATGGCTGGATCATGCCAATGGCCAACCGAGCGCTTCTTCCCAACAGCCCCTGGTTTCCCGGCGGGCAGCCCCCTAAGGGACTCCCCAGCATCTCGGCGCCCGCTTCGGTTGTTCTGGTCACGCACGGGTTGGGCACCCGTCCGGCGTTGGCCGGCGACGACGTGAGCAGTGGTTGCACAGGGAACGAGCAGGGTGTGGTCGGCGTGCCTCCAATCATGGGAAGCGCTGCGGTCTACTGTGCAGCCCGTTACAAACACGCTCAGGGCGCCGTTTACCTGATGGTAGATGGGCATGCGAAGTGGTTCAAGGGTCCGGCATCCTGGAACGACCGAAGCCTCATCGGGGTGGCCTATCGGCGGTCCCTGGCCCCCAACGCCCAGGCGTGGTTCCGGGAGGACTAGGCATGGCACTCGGCGCCCTCTTACTTGCGGCATCCCTCGCGGCGGGATCGCCCGCCGCACCCGCTTCCAACGGGATGCCCGTGAAACTCTCGGCCGATCGGCCCACGAGCCTCAGCTCCCGTCTGGAGTCCGAGAAGCCGACGCTCTTCCTCTTCTACCGGCCCGAAAGCGCCATGGAGAGATCGTTGGCCGACCAGTACCAGAAGGAACTGGCGGGACGAGTCGGCCTTCGCTGGATCGCGGTCAAGTCGGGCAGCGAGGCCCTGCCGAAGCAGTATGAAATCCAGGAGACTCCGACGGGTCTGGTATTCGATCGTCGCGGAAAACTGGTCGTTCGAAGTTCCGATCCCGCCGCACTGCGGACCGGCGTCAACCAGGCGCTCGGCGTGATGCGAATCGACTGGGCCGCCGATGACGATCCCCGGATGGCGGAGGTCGAGAAGCTGCTCGGGCGCCGAGTCGCCGGTGGGATCCTGCGAACCATGAGTCTCCAGCCCCAGTATCTTGCTTACATCAACGATCTCTCCCGCAAAGCTCACTTCTCGGATGGCTTCCTGGATCGCCGGACGAAGGAGATGATCGCCACGTACGTTTCGGCGCTGAACAAGTGTAAATACTGAGTGGGCAGCCACGCGCGCTTCCTGCAGTTGCAGGGAGAGAACGAAAAGGATGTGGACGCCATCGCTCGAGGCACGGCCGACAAAGCTGCGGTGCCCGAGAAGGAGCGCGTTCTGCTGGAGTTCGTGAAGGTCTTGACGCTTGAGCCCTCTAATGTGCGAGATGCGCACACGCAGGCCATGCGCAAGACAGGTTGGACCGACGAGCAGATCTTCGAGGCCTCGTTCATCACATCGCTGTTTGCGTTCTTCAACCGGATGGCCGACGCCTACGGTTTGGATTACCCCGCGAACGGATGGATGCCCGAGGAAGTGCGAGCCGCAAGGCCGTCGGCGCCTCCTGCGCCCGGCGCCGGCGGAGGGAACTCGCGCTAGCTTCGGACGATAAGATGCCGCCGCACACCGGGAGATGCCTTTTGGCGTGCGGCGGAGCGTGGCTGTTGCAACGTGATACAGGTTAATGGGGCCATCCCGGTTTGGAGGTCGCTTTCCAGGAAGCCGGCGTCCGAACGGGTGTCGCCCCGTTCCATTGGAGTCCGACCGGCCCGGGCCAGATTCTCGGCCGTTCGGGGAGAGCCGAATGTCGACGACCGCCACGGATGTAGTAGTTATCGGGGGAGGGCCCGCCGGGGCCACGTGTTCCACACTGATCGCCCAAAAGGGTCACCGCGTACGGCTGTTCGAGCGAGACCGTTTTCCCCGTTTCCATATCGGGGAATCGCTGATTCCGGAGACCTACTGGACTCTCAAGCGACTGAACATGCTCGAGAAGATGAAGAAGAGCGCCTTCGTCGTCAAGTGCTCGGTCCAGTTCGTCAGCCAGAGTGGAAGAGTGTCGGAGCCCTTCTACTTCACCGACCATAACCCCCACGAGTGCTCTCAAACCTGGCAGGTGCTCAGGAGTGAATTCGACGAGTTGATGCTGAACAACGCCGCCGAGCATGGGGTTCAGGTTGAGCAAGGCGTTCGCGTTCGGGAAGTGATCTGGGACGGCGATCGCGCGTGCGGTGTCAGAATCCAGCATGAGGATGGGCGCGAGGAGGATGTTCACTCCAGGGTCGTCGTCGACGCGTCGGGGCAAAGCACGTTGATCGGGAGCCGCCTCAAGATCATGGACAAAGACCCGGACCTGAAGAAAGGCGCCGTCTGGACCTATTGGAAGGGCGCCTTCCGCGACCCGGGTCGCGATGCAGGGGCGACCATGGTCATCCAGACGCCAGGCAAGAAGGGCTGGTTCTGGTACATTCCGCTCCACAACGATATCGTGAGCGTCGGGATCGTTCGGGCATTCGATGAGCTCTTCGCGGGAAACCGGGAGCACGAAGAGATCTACAACGAAGAGGTGGAGAACTGCGCCGAGGTGAAACGGCGAGTCGCGTTCGGCGCCCGCTGCGACAAGTTCTACGCCACCAAAGACTACAGCTACAAGGCCAAGCAGTGGGCCGGCAACGGCTGGGTGCTCGTGGGCGACGCTCACGGCTTTCTCGATCCACTCTACTCATCCGGCGTGCTGTTGGCGCTGAAGAGTGGGGAGCTCGCTGCGGACGCGGTCGGCGATGCCCTCAGCTCGGGCAATCTCTCGGGTGAAGCGCTGGGCCATTGGGGACCGTCGTTCCGCGAAGGCATGGATCGCATGCGCCGTCTCGTGTGCGAGTACTACGATGGCTTCAGCTTCGGAGCCTTCGTCAAGAAGCACCCCGATTACAAGGGCCACCTCACCGATCTGCTGATCGGGGCCCTCTGGAAAGAAGGGGTCGGCGATGTGTTCCCGCTCATGGATGCGATGCGCGCCGAGATGGCTGCTGCCGAAGCGTGATCCCCGCGCGCTGCCGGACGCCCGCCTTGCGGTAGTCCGGCAGCCCTTGCATTCTCCCGCCGCACGGCTCTCGCGCTTTTCCCCGCCGCCCCCCGTAATTCTGATCGGCCTGCGCCTTGATGTTTGTGGGAGAAGGGTAGGGATCTCGCGCAATCACCCACAAACTCATTCTAGGTGATTGCGATTGGGTTGCGTCAGAGGTCGTTCAAACTCTGCCGTTGAGTCGCCAACCGGGTTGAACGACTACCGAATGGGGTGCAACCTGGCGCACATCGCTCAATCACTGCTCGCGAAGCTCATTGGAGAAAAGTGATGGGCCTTCAATCTGGTCCGTCGAGTCTGGCCACGCGACGAAGAGCCGCGATCCTCTACACCGGAGTGGCGCTGCTGCTCTGGGTTCTGTTGTTCAACCAGATTGAACGCAACGGTCTGGCGTGGGGCGCCCTCGTGGCCGCTGTCGCCTTCACTGCCCCCGCCATCGCCGCTCAGCGGGCTCTCCCGATCGAGGCCCGTCTGGATGATCTTCTTCAGCAGGTGGCAGTGCTGCAAACAGAGTTGTCTGCCCAGCGATCCCGCACCCTGGAGGTTGACCGGGAGACCACGGAATGACGGGGATGCGCGATGCCCCCTTAACTCCTGCCGAACTGATTGCGTTGAATCAGATCGATGGCTTGACAGTGTCGGACCTCCGGCGAGCCATCCCGGACCACTGCTTGGAGCTCCACCCGTTCCGAAGCTGGCTCGCCTTGATCCGATCGTTGTTTCTCATTGGCACATTCCAGTGGTTGATCTACGTCGTCGGAAGTCGCCCCGACTTGGCCCAAATCCTTCGGGTGATGTTGCTCATCCCCCTTTGGTTCGCACTTGCATGTGGCTTCGTGGGCCTGTTTGTGCTGGGTCATGACTGTGGCCATCGCTCATTCTCACCGGCCCCGCTGCTCAACGACGTCGTCGGCCACCTCTGTATGGCGCCTCTCCTGACGGGGTTTCACTCCTGGAGAATTGCACACAATCATCACCACACCCACACGCAGATTCGAGGGGAGGATACCGATTGGCCGGAGGGGATGGTGACATACTCGGAGTTTCAACGGCAATCGTTGAGCGGGCGGTTCAGAACCTCTGCGGGTTTCGGGTCGCCCCTCGGCGTGCTGCTGGGATTCTGGTCCGGCGTGCTCCGCCGTCTCGCCCCGAAGTTGGCTTATCCTCAACTCCGGCTGACAAAGGGTGACCGGAGACGCGTGCTCGCCTCAAACGCTTCTATGATCCTTGTGCTGGGCACGCTCACTTCTGCGCTCCTGGTCAACGGTGGCGGGCCAGGGCTCTTGATCCACTTTATTACGCCGGCGACTCTGGCCGCTGCGATCGGTTCTATGCTCACCCTGCTCCACCACACGAGTGAGCGCGCACTCGTCTTCGATCGACGTGAGTGGACCCCCATGCGTGGACAGGTACTCTCGACGTTTCAGGTTCGATTTCCCCGGCTGCTCGAGTGGCTGTGGCTCGACATCAATATTCATCTTCCTCACCACCTGGCGCCCCAGATCCCGTGGTACCACCTGCGGGCGGCCGGCGTGGCGCTTCAATCCGCCTACCCCGCGTACTACCAGGAGCGGCGGTTCCAGTGGAAGCATCTCCGGCTGATCTGGTCCCGGCCACTGCTCGCCCACAACCCCAGCGATCACTTCTACCAACCGACAGGATGGCCCCACCGCTAATCCCCCGGCCCCTGTCGGGCAGTCCCGCACGTTGCGGACCGCCTTGGCCGCCGTCTCCCGCGTGAACCTTCGAGACAGAGAGCAACTGGGGAAGGCCTGCTGCCGGTGTGCGGTCCGGAGCCTGGATAGCCCTTCCTGCGAGCCCACAGCTTCACCGCAACCACATACCGTCCGGCGTGTCCCACAGCAAGCGCTCCCGACGGCGCGGGACAACTCGGCCATCCTGGACCAGTTGTTCATCGCGACCACTCCACGTGGTGGCCCCCGACCGAATTGTGATGAACAACCGCACCGTCCGCTCCTCGGTCACCGCCGAACGTGCGGTCAGGCGCTCGCGGCACCGAGGTCTCTCATCCACGCCAAGGACCGCACAATTCAACCAGGCTTTGGGACACCGGCGGGACCGCACAGGCTAAGGGCACACGGTTTCTCCTCACCAACCGAGATTCCAGGACTCTCACTCATGCACAACTCACTAACCCGGGCTTCGAGCCAATCTCCCTCCGCAACACGCACGGTCGGAGGATACGGCCTCATGATCGCGGTTTGTATCGGCCTCTTTCTCTGGATCCGGCGCCAGGGAGAGGGCCTGATTGCGCCGGCGCCGCCGGAGGGAGGGGCGATTCAACCCGGAGCTGCAAGCTCGGGCGGCAGCCTGCTGCAGGTTCTAGTCGCACTGGTGTCCATCATCGTCGTGTCCCGAGCACTCGGTTGGGTCTTCAAGCGATTTCACCAGCCTGCCGTGATCGGCGAGGTGATAGCAGGGATTCTTCTGGGTCCATCCCTCCTCGGCTGGATCGCGCCCGAACTCTCAGGGATGCTCTTCCCGGGCAAAGTAACACCGCTGCTGGGTGTGATCGCGCAACTCGGCGTGCTTCTGTTCATGTTCCTCGTCGGCCTGGAGTTAAACACCGACGTGCTGCGCGAGAAGACCCACTTTACCGTGGCGATCTCACACGCCAGCATAGTAACGCCGTTCATTCTCGGCAGCGCTCTGGCGCTCTGGCTCTACCCCACCCTCTCCACCAGCAATGTCTCGTTTACAGCCTTTTCGCTGTTCCTCGGGATTTCCATGTCCGTCACCGCGTTTCCGGTGCTGGCGAGGATCCTCACGGACCGGGGGATGCAGGGCACACGCATGGGAATTGTCGCCCTGACGTGTGCGGCGGTGGACGACGCCACAGCGTGGTGTCTGCTCGCCTTCGTGGTCGGCGTCACTCAGGCGCGCGTGTGGGGCGCCGGGATTACCCTGCTGTTGACCCTGGTTTACATCGTCGCGATGTTCGCCGTGCTCCGGCCGCTCGTGCTAAAGGCGGTAGCTCGATGGGCAAACAAGCCGGTGCTCGACCAACCCGTGATGGCCGTCATCTGCGTGGTCATGCTCCTGTCCAGCCTGGCCACCGCGTTCATCGGGATCCACACCCTCTTCGGCGCGTTCCTCTTCGGCGCCATCATCCCGCAAGACTCCGTGGTGGCTCGAACCCTTCACAGCCGGCTGCAGGACTTCGTGATCGTGCTGCTTCTCCCGGCGTTCTTCGCCTTCACCGGACTTCGGACGCAGATCGGGTTGATCCACGGTGACCAGTGGCTGCTGTGTGGCCTGATCACGTTGACGGCCTGCGTTGGAAGGTTCGGCGGCACGATCGTCGCGGCGCGACTCACCGGCATGGGCTGGCGAGACTCGGCATCCGTCGGAATTCTGATGAACACCCGCGGACTGATGGAGTTGATCGTGCTGAACATCGGCCTCGATCTGGGGGTCATCTCTCCTCGACTGTTCGCGATGCTCGTGCTGATGGCGGTGATCACCACGCTCGCCACCACACCAATCCTCGACCTGCTCTCCCGCAAGTCGGGCTCGGGGATGGAAATGCAGACCGGCGCCGCGTGAGCGGCGCGACGAGTAGCCCCCGACCGATCAGCGATGGATGCGGGAGAACACCCGCCGAAGAGCGTGCACGTGTTGGGCGAGCATCCCTGACGGAGGGTACTCGCCGATCACACCGTAGGATTGGGGCCACTTCCCTCTCGGCTGGTGATGCGTGCCGAAGATCAAATCCAGCACGGGGAAGTGGACCGCAAAGTTCTTATCCGCGTACTCCGGCTCGTCAGTGTGGTGCCAGTGATGAAACTGGGGGGTCGCCAGCAGGTACCGAAGGATCCCGAAGTTGATGCCGACGTTCGCGTGGATGAACACCGCGTGGATGGAGACAAAACCGATGTACGCGTAAAGCGTATCTTGAGGGAATCCCAACCAGTACAGGGGCAGGAAGACCGACACACGGGTACAGAGCACTTCCAGGAGATGGAGCCGCGATCCCGCGAGCCAATCCATGGTTCGGGTCGAGTGGTGGATCGCGTGGAGCGGCCACAGCCGCGGCGTATGGAAAGCACGATGGATCCAGTACTGGGCCAGATCGGCGACGAGCGCCATCATCCCGAACTGAACAATTGGAAGCCGACTCCGAACCCAGTCGTGGATCGGCGAGACCACCAGCCATCCCACCAGACCAGGACCCGAAGCGGTCACGATCGCCATCAGCACCGACGCCAGCAGATTCGTGACCGCAAAGTAGCTGAAATCCACCCTCCACTCGCTTCGGAACACCGGTTGATCTCGGCGCAGTGGGAATAGCTTCTCGATGGGAATGAACAACAGCGCGTTGAAGAGCAGCCCCAACAGCAGCGCATCCATCCCCAGCGGCAGGAGGCCATGAGGGGCGGCCGCTCCCACCTGAACCGACGCCCCACCCAGAATCTGCGTGACCGTCGTCGAGATCATCCCCAGCAGACCCAGTTCCCGACTCCGACCGATCATGAAGTTGACGAGCCCGAGCGCAAACGCGAACGCCATCACCACGGTCAATAAGAGGCGGAGGTGCTCGACACCCACTCGCTGTGTGAGAGCCGGTGTAGTGAGAATGGTCGGAAAGTGAAAGCACAGGACTCCCGCGAGACTCATGAGTCCCAGCACGGCGGACAGTATGCCGCTGATCTTTCCCTCGCCGAAGCGCAAGACCATGGTGTCCGTGCCGCTCATCATCCGCTCCCTGCAGCGTACGTCGGACCCGCCGGAGCCGGCACGGAAGGGTGGCTGCTATCCTCTCCCGAGCCGCCGGTTGAAACCTCTCACGTGCGCCATTGAGCCGG
This sequence comes from Actinomycetota bacterium, assembly GCA_005798285.1. Classification (GTDB taxonomy): domain Bacteria; phylum Armatimonadota; class SYMT01; order SYMT01; family SYMT01; genus F1-80-MAGs030. The sequence continues at coordinate 4,707 of SYKE01000088.1, read as the reverse complement.
CCCGATCCCGGCGTGTGCCGGAGCGACATCTACAACCCGGATCTCAGCGAACGGTAAACCGGACCGGCACGTCAATCACAGGTGTCCTCGCGTCGTCCGTCCGAACGTGGATCAGGCTGCGCACGTCGCCGGACTTCAGACCCCCGGTGTAGCTCACAGCCACCTCGTAGAACTGTCCCGCACGCACCGGGGACACGCGGGCCCCAATTCCCGGCGAGTCTGCCTTCAGTCCAAGCAGTTTCAGGCTTCCGCTGCGGGTGAATACCTGGAGCCGCCCCAGCAAAACGTCCCTGTCGCCTGGATCCACCACGCGTCCCGAGAGATCCGTCGGCGAGACCACCGGACCGCTCGACGCGAGAGCCATCACCACGATCGAGACCGAAGGGCAGCGCGGCTCGTTGGTGGGGATCCTCAAAAGGGTGGTCTGGTCGCCCGGTCGACGAAATGGACCCAGTTCCGCTGACAGCTCGTACGACCCTTCTGCGGTGGTGGGTGTGCGTTTCAGGCTGGCTTTCAGCCAGGATGCTTCCAGTTGAGGCGCCCCCAACTCCATCGCCACTCCCTTCCGAATTGACAGTTGGACCTTTCGTCGGTAAGTCTCCCCAGGTCGGTACGTCACGGTGATCGGCCCGGCGGGGATCGTATTCACAAAGGGCGTCACGTCGGCGGCGACGGTCAGTCGGATGTCCGCCGCGGGCTGAGATCCCAATCGAACCCGGAGCTGCTTCTCCACCTTGCCCGACCAGCTTGAGAGCGGCACGAACACAACCTTGACCTCTCCCCGGGCTCCCGCCGCCAACTCGCGCGGAAACTCGGGCTGGAGGCAGCCGCAGTCTCCATCGACCCCCAGAATCGTCAGCGGAGTCGAACCGGAGTTGGTCAGCGGAAAGCTCAGCTCGACCCGATCTCCCGCGCCGATCTTTCCGACGTCCCGCCGAGTCACCTCAAATAACTCCCCCGGGGCCGGTCGGCCGACTGCGGCGCGGAGGCGCAATGACGTAGTTCCCAGGACGACGACACAGACAGCGACGCCGGCAACCTTTGCGACGACCGACGTTCGACCTGCAAGTTGTTTCAAGGACTTACTCCTGCGGCGCTGCCGCCGGTAGGCGTTGGAAGAGTGGAATCTGGAGGTCGAAGTCGATCTTGTGACCGTCGTCGAGCCTGTAGGTCAGCGTAGCCCGGAGTTCCCCGACACCCCCACCCGTCGGTCCGGGACCGGAGCTGCGCACACTCATGGCTATCCGGCCCGGGGCAGATTGAAGCACGAGCCGTGGAAACTCCTCGAACCGCCCGAGCAGCACCGCATCCAGGTGGCGGCGTGCCGTCGCGGAGAGGGCTGTTAGCGGGAGACTCTGCGCCGCCGCCAGAGCCTGTCGCTGTTCCGCTCGCAAGGCGGCGTAACACCTGAGGGCTTCCACGGATCGCACCCAGCCGTTCGGCGCAATCACCCGCACCCCCTGTTCCATGAGAGCCGGCACGAGGTGTTCGATCTGGGCGTCTCGGAGACTCGCCACGACTTCCGCGGCAGCATCGACCGGCATCACCCCGACTCCGGTGGCCCGCTTCGCCAGCCGAGCCGCGAGCGCGGTCGGAATCTCCCGCAGCCGCAGTCGAGTGAAATCGCGCCGTCGGATGCGTACGAACGGGCCGTCCCGAACCCAGTCGGCCTCCGGGAGCACATACCGGTTCAGCGCCTGGTCCGCCCCGAGGTCCATCATTGCTGCCGGTGGGGCGAGTGGCGCTCTCTGAGTTCGATAGGCATCGGCAACGAGTTGGAGCTGGTAAGTTTCCGCCAGGCTCGGGAGCATCCGGGTGAACCAGCCCACGGTGGACGCATCGGCGCCGCCTGGGGGACCGGGAGGTGCGAACGCCTTTGCCGCCGAGGGAGCCATGCTTCCACTCGGCGGGCGAATCGGTGCTGACAGGGGATCGAACACGTCCACCGTAAACACCAGCGAGCGCGACGGGCCGCTGCCGCCCGGCAGAATCGGAAACAGTCCGAGGCCCAGCGTGCCCCTCCCAACCGGACCCATCGGATCCAGCTCCAGCCGGAGCGCCACCCAGAGGTCGGCAGCCTGAGTCCACGCATCGACCTCCCGCCGGCGGCTCTGCTGAGGGGTCGATCCGCTCGGAGCTCGAGTCGCTCCCGCCTTTCGGAGTTCCTCGGCGAGCTGACGGGGCAGCATCCGGGCGCCGGATCGGGGTTGGACAGCGAGCAGCACCGTCATGCCTCGCTCCAGACGCTGCCAATCCGCATCTGAGAGCAGAGCCGAGCACTCGACCAGGGATCGAAATGCCGGATCCGCCATCCGCCTTCGCCGTGTGGTCTCGGGAGTCCGCGCCAGCAAAGACTTCCCCTCGTTGGTTCGATAGAACGCCGTCTGATCGGCGGGAGGGAGGGAGCGTATTCGTGTAAACTCGCGGTCGTGCCCGTCCGCTTCGGTCTTGAGCACCTCTGGGTCAACGCCGCGGAGGGCCCGAAGCCGGCCGACCTCCGCGCGGACTGCGGTCAGCAGGGTGGCGCGCCCCCTCGCCATCGGGTCGAGCTCCAGGCCGGACGGCGGCAGCATTCGGTACGTGGCCGCACCTTCGCCCCCCTCACGAACCCATCGGCAGCCAAACTGGTGTGCGAGCTGCTCCATCACTTCCCGGAGCGGGCGGTCATTGCAGAAGACGGCGGCAAACTCGTCATCCAATTCGGGCGTGGCGACGAGCTTGACGCCCCCTTTTGAGGACAACTCGCTCCCCAACTCGGTCAACGAGAGCCGAGGAACCCGCAAGCTGATGGGGCGGTCGAGACGCGCATCCGTCGGCAGCGAGACCTGAGGCCTGGTCTCGTCCGCGGTGGCCACTCCCCCACTTCCGGGGAGCAGCGGAAGAGTCCCCAGCGCGAAAACGGCGAGCGCCATGCAACAAACTGCTGGTCTTGACTTCGCCATGGATAGCTACCCGATCCGGACCTCGCGCCGTCTGTGGGCGATGTGGATGGCTGAACCCGCCCGAAGACTCATCCAGCCATCCGGATCCCATTCCACAGGCCGCGGAACGGGATCCTTCATCGGCACGAGCTACTTCGGCTTGGGAGCGACGTAGCAGATGTGAACCGGGGATTTGTTCCCCTTGTCATCCACGGCCCAGAGGACGGCGTCGCCCTGGATCTGGATGTGCGAGATGATCACGCCGGCCATCGGCTTGGCGCTGGGCGTCTTGCCGACTGCTTGAGTGATCTTGACTTTGTCGCCGCTCTTGAACGGCCCGGTGACAAAGCTGCCGGCCGTGTCTCCGATGTAGATCTTGGGGGAAAGATCGCAGTTGTCGGCCGACAGAAGCTGGTAGAACCCATCCGGATTCTGGCCACTCTTCGGGTTGTTTCCGGCGGACGGGATGTTCCCGCCCGAGGGATTCGTTGTCGGAACACATGCCACGGTGGGAGCTTCCGTGTCCTTCACCGTGACCGTCTGAACGGCGCTGGCACTCAGACCAGCCGTGTCCGTCACGGTCCAGGTGATGGTCGTGGTTCCCACCGGATAGGAGGCATTCAGCGGCTGCCCATCCGATCGAACTCCGGTAATCGCAGCCACGGCACAGTTGTCGGTCGCCGTTGCGGCGCCGGCATTGACTGTGGCGAAGCACTTGCCGGGATCGTTCGACTGCGTTACGTTCGCGGGCGCCGTCAGAACAGGCGATTCCGCATCGATCACAGTGACCGTGCTGGAACCGCTGGATGAGTTTCCGGCGGCGTCGGTCGCGGTCCAGGTGATCGTCGTTGTGACCACCGGGTAGGGCGCCGTGAGCGCTGCACCGTCGGACCGCACGCCGGTGATCGCGGAGACGCCACAGTTGTCGGTGGCCGCGGCCGCGACTCCGCCAACGGTCGCCGAGCACTTTCCGGCATCGTTCGGCCGACTCACGTTTGAGGGCGGCGTCAGCGCCGGGGCTTCGGTATCGTTGACCGTCACCGTGCTGGAGCCGCTAGCCGTGTTTCCGGCAGCATCGGCCGCCGTCCAGGTGATCGTCGTGACGCCGACTGGATACGGCATGCCGAGCGCGGCTCCGTCGGATCGGACCCCGGTGATGGAAACGACCCCGCAATTGTCGGTGGCCGTGGCCGTGCCGGTATCGACGGCGGAAGAGCACTTGCCGGCGTCGTTGCTTCGGGTGATGCTTCCCGGAGCAGTGAGCACGGGCGCCTCGGTGTCGGATACCGTGACGACCTGGACCCCACTGCTGGTGTTTCCACTGTGATCCACAGCCGTCCAGGTAATGACGGTCGTTCCAACGGGATAAGGCGCGTTGAGGGGGAGTCCGTCGCTGCGAACGCCGGTTACTGCGTGAACCGAGCAGTTGTCGGTCGCTGTCGCCGAACCGACAGACACCACTGCGGCACACTGGCCGGCGTCGTTCGAGGCGCTGATGTTGCCGGGCACGACAATCGAGGGAGCCTCCTCATCGTGGACGGTAACCATCTGATGGCACTCGGACACATTACCGGCGGCGTCGACCGCCCGCCAGGTGATGGTCGTTTCACCAACAGGATACGGAGCGCCGAGCGGTAGCCCATCCGATGGGTGCGATGCAAGAGTTGGGCAGTTCGGAGGTCGATTCACCACCGCATGTAGAATCTGAATCCATCCTGCCATCCTCGGCCGGACTTGGAGGGGTGCGTCGTGGTGATTTCACAGCGGAAGCGACAAGAGTTGATCG
>SYKE01000087.1 GCA_005798285.1 Actinomycetota bacterium | reverse complement strand
GGAGAGATCTGAAGTTCACGCGATAATCGAATCACATCTCGGGCCACCCGTGCCATCGACTTTCGGCCGGATCGTGGGACTTCGGGCAAAGGTGGGAGGACCCTTGCCCCAGCCCCGTCAACAGGATTCTGGGATGTTACTGTGCCCGCCTTAGTAATGTTGCCACCAATTGACACCGCCTCTGTAATTCCGCAAGTCCTCTGTAGATCGGGAATCCAAATTGGACCCTAAGTTTTCTTGGCACTTTCTGCCACCTTGTGAGAGGATTCGGCCACCGGACACCGCAACAGAGAGGGGCCAGACGCAGGCTCTCTGCTGCGGGGAAGAGCCGGAATTGAGGTCCCGTGAGGGGACCCTTTACTGCAAATCCCGGGTCGGGGTCTTCCGCCGGGTGGCCAGTGGGCCAAACTCCTAGGTCCAAGGTGTGCTCTGCGACAGGGATCGCAGGGAAGCAGTTAGCATCCCGGCGCGGGGACGGCGCGGGATGTGCGAGAGACTGGATTTGTCGTTTTGGCCAAGAGAACCTCTGCCGAGTATCAGGTCGCCCTTGATGAGCTCTGGGCGAATTACAAGCGAAAGAACTGTCAAAGGTCGCGCGAGGCTCTATCGGAACACTACCGGTATCTCGTGGCCAAGACCCGCACGCGCATTGTGCCGATGGTGCCCGTGAGGATCTGCCCGGAGGACCTGGACACCGAAGGACTGATGTCGCTCATCCGCGCGGTCGACCAGTTCGATCTGGACCGGAAGGTCAAGTTCGAGTCCTATGCGATCTCCAAGATCCGTGGGGCGATGCTGGAGTACCTGCGGAAGGAAGACTGGGTGCCGCGCTCGGTGCGCACCAAACAGAAGCTGCTGAACCGGATGGAAGACGAACTGATGCTTCGGAACGGCGCCGGAAACGTGACCGATGAAGACCGCGCCCGCTACCTGGAACTCTCCCAGGATGCGTTCTACGCGCTTTACGTCGAAGCCACCGTCATGCAGATGATCTCGCTCGACGACGCCCAGTCCGACTCCGAGCACGAAGAATCCGACACGCTCGCCATCCTCGACTCGGTTCGCAGCACCAACCCGGACCCGTACACTCAGGCGCTGCTGGAAGACCGCAAAGCGCTGCTGCAGAAGTGCATCGGCTGGCTGCCCGAGCTCGAGAGAACGGTGGTTCGGCTCTACTACTACCAGGGCGTTACGCTGAAAGAGATCTCCAGCCGGATCGGCCGGAGCGAGTCCCGGGCGCACCAACTGCACTCCCAGGCCATCAACCGCCTCTCCGGTTTCCTGGCTCGCCAGCAGGGGCTCTTCTTCCCGGAAGTGCTGCCCGCGCCGGATGCGATGATGACCGACCCGATCGGCGACGCCTACGATCTCGAGCCCGTCGCCTGCCGCTAACCCCGGCAATTGCGCCTTGGAGGAAGCGGGAACTCACCGCCCACTTCCTCTGCTATGACCCGCCCCAGAGCAGCGGATTCCCATCGTCCGGCTTCTGTAGGCCAACTCCGGGGGCACCCCAGGGATGTTGGCCCCATGAATCTGGCTGCAGGCTCGTACGGAGGTACCCAGCCGGAGTCCAGGGCGTCTGACTGACCCCTTCACGAAGGCTGGGGCTCAGCAATCTCGCCGCACCAGTGCGCCCTGCCGCCGCAGTTCCAGAGCAACGAATGGCGCACGCCACTCGATATACTGGAGATCGATCCCATGGGGCGGTCCGAGTCGATAGCGGTTGACGTACGCTTCGCGCAACCGGCAACACCCACGCAAGTTGAGCATCGGCAAAGTTGCACTGATACGATCCAGACTTGACGGTGCGGGTTTCGGCCCGAGTTCGACCTCAAAGGTAGCCAGATTGCGTGCGAACCACCCCTCCTCCACGGAGAACGGGGCAACCAGAGTCAAAAGTTCGCCCTTCTTGGCGTTGACCAGCGCCGCACACAGGCAATAGTTGGTCCACTCATAGACAAGCCGCCAATCCTGAGACTTCGGCACGATGTGATCTATGGTCGGGCTGCTCGTCCCGGGTTCGAGATACACCGCAAGATAGGCGCTACGGCGCTCATAGAGTTCAAGCATGTCGTCGAGGACGAGGCGTCATCTGGGCGGAAACTGATCTGCGGGGATGTCCTCCTCGTGATCGGCTACCTGCCTTCGCGAGGTCTTGCGACCGGTCCGCGCTGGCCGCCCAACGAGTTCGTTGATGGCCGCCAGGCCCGGCTGTCGGATGCGGCGGTCGAAGTCCGGGGGTTCGGTCATACGAGCGATGGGAATCATTGGATCGCGCTTTTCACCCGCGACCGCGTGAGAATCGATTTGCGCTCGATAAAGTAGCCCCAGCGCACTCAGAACGGATCAATGTCGGGAAGACCTGCAGCGTGGAGCCGGCGCTGCACGGCCAGGATATCTGCCTCAGTGGAATGCGAATCTCTGATGACGGACAGCGCTGCCTGAATGGCCTGCTCTCCCTCAAGTGAGCGAGGTTCCTCCAAATCGAATGCCTCGCTCGTCAGCCAGTTCCCGACCTCGCCATGCCGTACGAATTCTCGCTTCCGCAGCACGACGGCCCAATTCTCGAGATCCAGATCGAACCACGCGTCCTCCTCGAGATCGAAGAGGGGCTCCACCGACGCCATCACCAGGGGAGAGTGCGTGGCGGCGATTAACTGCACCTCGGCAGCCGCGTCTTCCGTCAAGGTCCGGACCACATTCAACAGCGCGGGAACGATGGCCCGCTGCCACTGTGGGTGCAGGTGGGCTTCAATCTCGTCGAAGAGCAAGACAATTCGGGCCGACGGCGCCTCTCCCAACTGGGCAGCGGCGATCCGGTGCTCGCGCCAGGCCCACGAGAGCATGTAGGCCAGTGTCGTGATCCGCCGAACCCCGAAGGATGCGTGGAGGATGGGAACTTCCTGCCCGTAGCCCGTGTGAAGGGTGGGGATATCTCGCGCGTCGTTGACCGACAACCGCGCCAATCCCCGGCCGACCTCGAGCTTCCGACCCCCGACCGTCGGTCCCAGCAGCGGCAGGACCGCCCCCATGCGGCGCGCGTCCTCGCCCTTCTCCCGAATCCAGGAGGCCCAGTCGACCAAGAGCCCATTGCAAACCAGGGTACGTCGCTCGCCGATCAGGATCTGGAGCCCATCCCACACCTCCCGAGCGCTGAAGACAAATCCGGGGACACGGTCCTGGATGTCGATGTTTCCCCGGCACTTCCAGTAATTTCGGGCGGGATCCCACACGGCGAACCCGTCGTCGGCCAGGGCGTAGAGCACCAGCCCTGGGTTCCATGGCCGCCCCGGCTTGCCGATCCATGCCTGGTCCCGTGGCACGTACGGACTCTCATACTCGACCTTGCCCGTCTTGCTCTCCACGACGAAACCGATGCTCGCGGGCTCACCCTTCAAGGTCGGACGAGGCATAGCCGGAAGAGAGCCGGTCGTTCAGTTCTTGCGGCCACCTGCGCGTGAGGGCCCACCATGCGACGTCGAGCAAGAAGCTCTTGCCCAACCCGTTGTCGCCGGTGATGAGGTTCAACCGGGGCGCCAGCTCCATCTCCGGCGCGGGGCCCACGTTCTTCAGGCGAAGCGACTTGAGCATGGCTTCAGCTCCTCCGCGCTTTCTTTCCCGCCGCCGGAGCCGCGCCCGCGGCGAGCAGACTCTCGATCGCGGCCTTCCCTGCCGGAGATGTGCGCTCCTTCATCAGTTCATCCACAAAGTAGGATGCAGCCTTGCAGGCGCCTCACTGCCCCTCAGAGCCCCGTACTCTCAACACCCCGACTGCCTGGTCTGTGCGTGACGTGCCTGAGTTGTCGGCGCCCGACTCTGCACGGCCGAAGATGCGGCCCCGGGCCGGACTTGCAGATGAGCTCCAACCCGAATGCCGCAGCGGATCTCAGCTTCCGGCGTGGAAGACGCCGAGGGATCGGAAACGATCGTAGCGGGATCGGAGCAACTCTTCGGTCTGGATCTGGTGAAGCTCCGCCAGATTACGCACCAGGGCGTCTTTCAGCGACTTCGCCGCGGCGTCGTAGTCTCGTTGAGCGCCGCCGAGAGGCTCCTTCACGATTTCGTCCACAATGCCGAACCGCTTCGCCTGGTGTGGCGTGAGGCCCAGCACCTCGGCGGCCTCCGAGCCGCGCTTGGCGTCGCGCCACACAATCGCGGCACAGCCCTCCGGCGCGATCACCGAGTAGATCGAGTGCTCCAGCATCAACACACGGTCGCCGATGCCGATGCCGAGGGCGCCGCCGCTTCCACCTTCGCCGGTGATCACCACGATGATCGGCACCCGAAGCCGGAACATCTCATGGATGTTTCGGGCAATGGATTCGCTGATGCCATGCTCTTCGCTGGTCACCGAACAATCCGCGCCGGGGGTGTCGATGAAGCAGATGATGGGGCGTTTGAACTTCTCGCTGAGCCGCATCAGGCGGAGCGCCTTGCGGTAGCCTTCCGGTCGCGCATAGCCGAAGTTGCGGTGGTGGCGCTCCGAGGCGTCTCGCCCCTTCTGGTGTCCCACGAGCGTGATCCACTGATCGTTCAGCCGTGCGATACCGCCCACCATGGCGCCATCTTCACCGGTCAGCCGATCGCCATGCAGCTCGGTGAAATCCGAAAACATGAGCCGCACAAAGTCCAGCGTGAACGGACGCTTCGGGTTGCGCGCAATCTGGGTCTTATCCCAACCGGTCGGCTTCCCGTAGCGCTTGCGGAGGAGGTCGCTCTTCAGCTCCTCCAGCTTCGCGATTTCGTCGCTCCGATCGAGCCCCTGATCTCGGGTGAGCTTGCGAACGCGCTCGATCTGGGTTTCCAGCTCGGCGATAGCCCGTTCGAACTCTTCAATGCTGGCCGTCATCAATGCCTCCACGCGGTTCTATACGCGCTGTCTAGGCCACGCCTGGGGCGCCGGCGAACTCGAGCAGAAGGGTGAGCGTGTCGCGAAGATCCTTTCGATGGACCACCTGGTCGATCTGTCCGTGGGTCAACTGGAACTCCGAACTCTGAAAGCCCTGGGGCACCTTCCCCAGGTGGGCCTGCTGCGAGACACGCTCGCCGACGAAGCCGATCTGTGCGCCCGGCTCGGCGAGAAGGACGTCGCCGAGAGAGCCCCAGCTCGCCATGATTCCGGCCAGGGAGGGGTCGGTCAGCAAGATGATCGTCATCAGCCCCGCGTCGTGATGGCGGGCGATGGAGGCGCTGGTCTTCGCCATCTGCATGAGCGAGAGCAGCCCCTCCTCCATGCGGGCGCCGCCGCCGCTGCCGGAAATCAGCAACACGGGCGTACGTCGCTGCGTCGCGAGTTCCACCGCGCGGGAGATCCGCTCACCCACTACCGACCCCATCGCGCCGCGCATGAAGTGGGCGTCCGTCACGGCCACACTGAGGGCGTAGCCATCCAGGGTGCCGTGGCCGGAGACCACGGCATCTTTCAGGCCCGACGCGGCGCCGTGCCTCCGGATCTTGTCGTCGTAGCCCGGAAAGTTCAGCGGGTTGGCCGAGGTCAGATCGCCGTCGATCTCCACAAACGATTCCTCGTCCAGCAGCATGGCGATCCGCTCCGGAGCGGTGAGGCGGAAGTGGTGACCGCACTTGGTGCAAACCTTGAGATTGCGCTCCCACTCGCGGGCGAAGAGCACTTCCCGGCACTTCCCGCACTGGGTCCACAACCCATCGGGAATGCTCGGGGGCGCTTCCTGCACCTCGGCGCCGGGCAGCCGCTTCTTACCAAACCAACCATTAGCCATAGCGTCCAGCCATCGCGTCGATCACTTCGCTGCCGGGCGGCAATATCGCCGGCCCGCGCGCCACAAAGCTCATTGTGGCCAAACACGGCAAGGAAAGGTCACGCCGCTCGTTGAAACAGAGCCCACGTACTTCCCCTCGCGGGAAGGCAGGGACAGATTCGCGTCCCCGATTGTACCAGGAGCAGACCGGCGCGTGGCGAGCATTGACGAGTATCGAGTCCGGATCGACGAACTGGATCAACAGATCGTCGGCCTGCTGAACGAGCGGGCCCAGTGCGCGCGAGCGATCGGTGAGTTGAAGAACGTGTCCGGGCGTGCCGCGTTCGCGCCCGATCGGGAACGGCGTGTCCTGGAGAAGGTGGCCGCTCAGTCGCGCGGACCCCTCGCGGGCTCGGCCCTCCAGAGCATCTATCGCGAGATCATGTCGGCTTGCCGGGCGCTGGAGAAGCCCCTGCAGGTCGCCTACTGGGGCCCTCCCGCCAGCAACTCGCACGTTGCCGCTCGGCGGCGCTTCGGGGGTCAGGTCGCCCTCGTGGCGCTGGGCTCCATCCCGGACATCTTCGACGCGGTGGGACGGGGCGACGTCGATTTCGGCGTGGTGCCGGTCGAGAACTCGACCGAAGGGGTCATCGCGATCACGCTGGATCAGTTCATCGAGTCCGAGGTCCAGATTTGCGCCGAGACCTTCGTGCCGATCCAGCACAATCTGCTCTCCCGTGCGACCGACATCGCCGACGTGCGACAGGTCTACTCGATGTTTCAGGCCACGGGGCAGTGCCGGGAGTGGATTCGAAAGCACCTGGGCGGGGTGCCGCTCATCGATGTCACGACCACCGCGCGCGGAGCCGAACTGGCGTCGAGGGAGCCGGATACCGCGGCGATCGCCAACCTCACCGCCGCGGAAGAGTACGGGCTGAACGTGCTGGCGGAGAACATCGAGGACAACCCTCGAAACTACACCCGCTTCTGGGTCATCACGCAAAAAGGACCTCAACCGTCCGGCGCCGACAAAACGAGCCTGCTCTTCTCCGTGCCGCACCAGGCCGGCGCTCTCGTCACCGCGCTGCAGGCCTTTGAATCGCACGGCGTCTCCATGACGTTCATCGAGTCGCGTCCCACCAAGCAGACCCCGTGGGAGTACCTGTTCTTCGTGGACGTACAGGGCCACATCGGCGAGGGCCCGGACACGCAGCTCTCCGCCGCCCTCGCTGAGCTGGAGAAGCGCACCGCCTTCGTTCGGGTGCTGGGCAGCTATCCCGAGGCAGAAGACCACCGTCAGGCAGTGGTCTGAAGCAGCGCCGACCGCTTTTCCCGTCGAGCCGTTCGCGCCGCCTCGAGGCCGGCGTCCGGGCTGTCGAAGGTGGGAACGCCTTGCGCCTCCTGCGGGAGCGGGTCGGTCGTCACCACGAACAGGCTGCCGCCGATCCGGTTCATCCGCTCCGCCAGCGCCGCCACGAACCCGCCGGCGCCGGACTGCCACTTGCCGATCATCCGAACATCCAGCACCACAAAGAGATGGCGGTGGTAGAAGGGCCGCTCCGGACCCACCGTCGCCACCAGGGCGTAGCGGATCTGACGGGCCGTCTTCTCGGTGAAGTCCTGAGACACCGTGATGAGGGGAATCCGATCCAGGAGCTGGAACTGGAGCGCGCCATCGAACTCCGTTCCCACGGCGCTGCCGCCGAATTCGAGCCGGTGCTGTTGATGCGATGCCACGATGAACCTCCGTCCCGCCGAGTCGCGAAACCCCTGGCGTCGGCTAGCCGCGTCGGCCGAGAGAGTATAATACAGGCGCCCTGAATGCGGGTCGAGACCAGACCCGCGGACCGAAAAGCAATGAAGATCGCCATCGGATCGGACCATGCAGGACTGCGCCTCAAAGGCGCCATCCTACAGTACCTTGACGACCAGGGTCATGAAGTCATCGATTTCGGCCCCAAAACCGAAGAATCTGTGGATTACACGGATTACGTTTTTCCCGTTGCAGAAGCCGTCGCCCGGGGTGACGCGGAACTCGGGATCTTCGCCTGCGGCTCGGGCCTCGGCCCGGCCATCGCCGCGAACAAGGTGCCCGGCATCTCGGCCGTCACATGCCATGATGTCTTCAGCGCCCGATCGTCGCGCCGCGACAATAACGCCAACGTCCTGACCATGGGCGAACGTGTGATCGGGCTCGGCGCAGCCATGGAAGTACTAACCGTCTGGCTCGCCGAACCCTTCAGTGAGGCGGAGCGCCACAGCCGGCGCAACAACGCCATCCATCAGCGGGCCGAGACGTATCGCGGCTCGATCTGACTTTCGACGAGGAGTTTCCGGGATGAGTCTTACACGCCGCCACCTGCTGGGCGCAGCAGCGGGATTCCCGATGATCTGGACGCAATCGGCCCACGCCGCCGCTGAGGTGGGCATCGGCTTCATCGGCGTCAAAAACCGGGGCATGCAAAACCTCGGCCCCCTGATGCAGCACTGCGTGGCGGTGTGCGATGTGGATCAGAACGTGCTCGCTTCCGCCAAAAAGACGGTGGAGACGAAGACGGGCCGCACCATTCGGGCGTACAGCGACTTCCGCCGCCTGCTGGAGGATCCCATCGTCAAAGCGGTGGTCATCAGCACCCCGGATCACTGGCATGCGCTCATGACGGTTGCCGCCTGCGAAGCAGGCAAGGACGTCTATTGCGAAAAGCCGCTGAGCCTCACGATCCGTGAAGGTCGGGAGATGGTGAAGGCCGCCCGCAAGCACACTCGGGTGGTCCAGACCGGCAGCCAACAGCGCTCCGACACGAAGTTCCGCCAGGCCTGCGAGGCGGTGCGCTCCGGCCGGATCGGGAAGCTGCAGAGCGTGAAGGTGGGGATCCCCACGAACAACTTCAAGAACGAGATCGTTCCCGACGGCGAGCCGCCGGCCGAGTTGAACTTCGACATGTGGCTTGGGCCCGCGCCGAAGCGAGCCTACAACGTGAATCGGGTGCACTACAACTTCCGATTTTTCTGGGACTACTCGGGCGGACAGATGACCAACTTCGGGGCGCACCACCTGGACATCGCCCAGTGGGGTCTCGGCATGGACGAGTCCGGCCCGGTGGAGATCGACGGCAAGATGCGGTTGAACCCCGGCGTCTACTACGAAACGCCGGACTGGTGCCACATCAACTACCGCTACGCCAACGGCGTGGTGGTGGAGTGCGGGCAGGACTTCAAGGGTGGGGCCACGTTTGAGGGCTCCGACGGCTGGATCTTCGTCACCCGCGGCAAGATCCAGGCCAGTAAGCCCGAGATCCTCTCCGATCCGGCCGGCCCGAGCGACGTCCGCCTCTATGCCAGCGATGACCACTACAAGAACTGGCTGGAGTGCCTGGAGACCCGCAAGAAGCCGATCTGCGACGTCGAGATCGGACATCGCTCCGCGACGGTGTGCCACCTCGGGAATCTCGCCGCGCGAACCGGGCAAACCGTGAAGTGGGATCCGGTCCGCGAGGAGATCACCTCGCCGCTGGAACTGAAGGACCGCATCCACTACGGCTACCGAAAGCCCTGGACGCTCTAACCCTCCGCGAGTCGGGCGCAACCAGAACCCCGCGCCCGACTCGAATTACCTGTAAACGGTGGCCGTCCGTGGCTCTGCCGCCGTGGGTGCTCCCTATGGCAAGTCCGCTCCAATTTCGCCTCTCCAGGAGTCTGCTGCGCGCCGGGGCGATCCTCGCGCTCGTCGGGTGCGGCGCGCAAGCCGAAGCCCGTCCGGCACACCTCAAGGCTCTGGCGGAATACTACGACCGCTTTCTCCCGTCCCGGCTCGCGACCTGCGGCTCATGCCACCAGGTGAAACCCGGGGTGGCCCGACCGCAGTCGCTCGAAGAAGCGCCGCACAATGCCTTCGGCCGCGCCCTCGTGGAGTCGGCCCAGCGACTGCGTGGGGATGGGAAACGGGCGGACCTGCCGAGCCGGCTTCGAGAGATCGCCGGGGGAGATGCCGACGGAGATGGAGTCGCGAACGAGTTGGAGCTGTTGGCCGGCACGCTGCCCGGAGAGCGGGCGTCCACCCCTCCCGCAGCACTGAGGCCTCGCCTCCAAAAGACACGGGCAGAGCTGGTCGCCTTTCTCGCCGCCTATCGTTGGCGGCCCTTTGAGCAGGTGCAGCGGCCAAAGCCGCCGGTGCCGAAAGACCCGCTGTGGCGCTCGAACCCGATTGACGCGATCGTGGCCTCCCGCCGCGAGGGCGCCGGCCTCAAGGCCCGCCCCGAAGCGCCGAAACAGGTGCTCGTTCGACGGCTCTATCTCGATCTCGTGGGCCTCTCGCCCGAACCGGGCGAGGTGCAGGCGTTCCTCGCCGACACCCGCCCGGATGCCTACCGCCGCCTCGTGGATCGCCTGCTCGAAGATCCCCGGTACGGGGAACGCTGGGGACGCCACTGGATGGATGTGTGGCGCTATTCGGATTGGGCCGGATGGGGCGCGCAGGTTCGCGACAGTCAGCCGCATATCTGGCGCTGGCGCGACTGGATCGTCGACTCCCTGAATGCGGACAAGGGCTACGACCGCATGGTTCAGGAGATGCTGGCCGGAGACGAACTCGCGCCGGAGGACCCATCGGCCCTCGCCGCAACCGGTTACCTGGTGCGCAATTACAAGCTGCTGAGCCGCGAGAAGTGGATGCAGGACACCGTCGACCACACCGGACAGGCGTTCCTGGGCCTCACGGTGGGGTGCGCCCGCTGCCACGATCACATGTATGATCCGATCACGCAGAAGGAGTACTACCAGCTCCGCGCCGTGTTCGAGCCCCACCAGGTCCGCACGGATTGGGTGCCGGGCGAGGTCGACACCCGAAAGGCCGGCCTGCCGCGCGCATTCGACGCGAATCCGGACGTCCCGACCTACCTCTTCACCCGAGGGGACGAACGCACACCGCAAAAAGATGTCGTGCTCCCACCCGCCGTACCGGAGGCGTTGGGGGGGCGGATGGAAGTTCGCAAGGTCGAACTGCCGAGGCTTGCTCGGGTTCCGGAGCGACAGCCGCACGTGATCGATGCGCTGCGGGCCGATGTGGCGCGGCGCCTGAAGGCAGCCGAACAGGAAGCCTCCGGCGCAGGCAGCGCCGACGGAATTCCGGCGCTTCGCCTGGAAGCCGTGCGAGCCGAACAGCAGGCCCTGGAAGCCGTGCTCAAGGTCGAGGCAGTCGACGAGAGCGAGGGCAAGTCCGGCTCGGGCTGGACCGAGGCGGCGCGTGCCGCCGTGGCGGCCCAAAGAGTCGCCGCCCTCGCCTCGGCCCGCCTGGAAGTCGCTCTGCAAGAGAGCGCCCTCGCCTCCGGCCGCGCTCCCGCTGAGAAAAAGAAGACCGGGGAGGCGCTTGCCGCGGCGCGGACCGTTCTGGTTAAAGCCGAAGGCGATTCCCGAAGGCCCCTCGACAACAACTTCAAGCCCCGGATCCAGAGTAATTACCCGGCTCAGAGCACGGGCCGGCGCCTCGCCTTCGCTCAGTGGCTCACCTCCAGGCAGAATCCGCTGGCAGCTCGGGTGGCGGTGAATCAGATCTGGATGCGTCACTTCGGCCAGTCGTTGGTCCCCACCGTCGCCGATTTTGGCCATGCCGGACTGCCACCGACCCACCCCGAGCTTCTGGACTGGCTCGCGGCGGAGTTCATGGAGTCCGGTTGGAAGATGAAATCGCTGCACCGGATCATCCTGAACTCGCGCGCCTATCGGATGGCCTCCACGCCCGATCCGGAGGCGTTGAAGCACGATCCCGACAACAAGTGGTACTGGCGGATGAACTCCCGCCGGATGGACGCCGAGATTGTTCGGGACAACGTGCTGCACGTCTGCGGACGGTTGGACCTCACTCGCGGGGGACCCGACATCGATCAAAACCTGGGGCTGGAAGTTCGGCGCAGGACCCTCTACTTCCGCCACGCCGCCGAAAAGGAGATGGTGTTCACCAACCTGTTCGACGGCCCCAGCGTTGCGGAGTGCTACGCTCGCAAGCCCACGGTCGCGCCCCAGCAGGCGCTGGCGCTTGCCAATAGCCGGCTGGCGCTGGAACAGGCCCGCGTGCTCGGTCGCGAGCTCCATTCGAAGGTCGGAACGGGTTCGAAGCCGTTCATCGACGCCGCCTTTCAACGGATCCTCTGTCGCCCGCCCACCGCGGCGGAACGGACGGAGTGCGAGCTGTTCCTGAAGCAGCAGGCCGAGCGGCTGGTCCGGCCCGGCCGGGAGTCGGAGCAAACGGCCACGGATCTCGCTGTCGTCGACCGACCCTCCGCCGATCCCAACTTGCGCGCCCGGGAGAACCTGGTGCTTGTCCTGCTGAACCACAACGACTTCGTCACCATCCGCTAGGGGGCTTTCCGATGAACACGCGGTTCCGAACACCCGGCTGCACCGGGGTCTCCCGGCGCACCTTCCTCGCCGACACCGGCATGGGCTTCACCGGCCTGGCGCTCTCCGCCATGCTGGCCAAGGAGGCGCCGGCCGCCGGTCTGGCCGATGTAGCCCGCCAGACCTCGCCCGCCCGGGCGAAGTCGGTGATCTGGATCTTTCTTTGTGGCGGCGTGAGCCATGTCGAAAGCTTCGACATCAAGCCCGCTCTCAACACTTATGCCGGAAAGTCGATCGAGGACACCCCTTACAAGGAAGTTCTGAACCCCGAGCGCGTGAACAGCAAGATCGTCGGCGGCAATCCGTCCCACGGCGGACGGAAGATCCTGATGCCGCTGCAAACCGGCTACAAGAAGTACGGTCAGAGCGGATTGGAAGTCGGCGATTGGTTCACCCATGTCGGCGCCTGCGCGGACGACCTTGCCGTGGTGCGATCGCTCTGGACCATCCACAACGATCACGGCGCGCAGCTCACCTGGCAGACGGGCCGGCACCCGCGAGAGCCCGGACACCCCACCATCGGAAGCTGGGTGAGCTATGGCCTTGGCGCCATCAATGAGAACCTGCCCGAGTATGTCGTGCTCGGGGAACCAACCGGCGACTGCTGCGGCGGCACCTGGACCTTCGGCGGCGGCTATCTGGGACCGGAGTACTCCGGCGTCCGCATGGGAACCGACCCCAAGAACCCGATCCCGTTCATCGCTCCGGAGCGCAACAGCGTGGCGAAGGACGAGCAGGAGGGCGCCTTCAGCCTGCTCGGCAAGCTCAACCGGCTCTCCGGCATCGAGTATCCCGATGATCCCCAGCTTCGAGCCCGCATCAAGTCCTACGAACTGGCGTTCATGATGCAATCCGCCGTGCCGGACACGCTGCGCCTCTCCGACGAGTCGGAAACAACGCGCAAGATGTACGGGATGGATCAGTCCCACACGCGCTCCTTCGGCGAACTCTGCCTCGCCGCTCGGCGGCTGTCCGAGCGGGGCGTGCGCTTCATCCAGGTGTTCCACGGCGGCGGCGGCGGCGGCGCCTGGGACGCGCACTCTTCCATCCAGAAGAATCACACCGAACTCGCCGCCCAGGTCGACAAGCCGATCGCCGGCCTGCTGAGGGACCTGAAGCAGCGCGGGATGCTCGACGACACTCTGGTGGTCTTCGGCACCGAATTCGGACGTTCGCCTGGGGCGCAGGGCGATGGGCGCGACCATCACCCGCAGGGGTTCTCCGCCTGGCTCGCCGGCGCGGGCATCAAGGGCGGGATCACCCACGGCTCCACGGATGAACTGGGCTTCCACGCCGTGGAGTCGCCGCATTACGTCACCGACATTCACGCCACCACCCTTCACCTGATGGGGCTGAGTTCCCGAGCCATGGAAGTGCCGGGACGGCGGCGCCTGGACATGGACCACGGCGCGCCGATCAAGGAGATTCTGGCCTGATGCCTCGTTCCATGGAGCAGCGCCCGGCATGACGGGCGCCGATTACATCCTCAAGTTCCTGCTGTCTCAGGGCCTCGACACCGCCTTCGGCATCCCCGGGGCCCTGAACGCACACCTCTACGACGCCATCCATCGAACCCCAGCCTTTCGCCACGTGCTCGTTCGGCACGAACTGGGCGGAGCGTGGATGGCCGACGGCTACGCCCGATCCACGAATGACATCGGCATCGCTTTCACCGTGCCGGGGCCCGGCGCCACGCACGCGGCCTCGGCCGTGGCCGGCGCCTACACGGACTGTTCCCGATTGCTGCTGATCTCCTCGCAGAGTGAAACATCCCTGCGTGGCGAGTTCCGCCGCGACCTGTTCCATGGGCTCGATCAGCAGCGCCTCTTCGCCTCCATCACCAAGTGGAGCGGACAGGCTCACCGAGCCGACGACATTCCCGCCCTGCTTGCCGAGGCGGTCTACCACCTTCGCCGGGATCGACCGGGCCCAGTCCAGGTGGAGATTCCCGCAGACGTCTTCGGCCAGGAGCTCTCGGCGGCAGCGGATGCGGGGCTGCCCGCCTTCCCCACACGCGTTTCGGGCAGGCCCTGCTGCCCCCATGGACTTGACGAAGCCGCCGCAGCGCTCGCCGAAGCGAGCCGTCCGCTCATCCTCGCCGGCGATGGCGTGCTTCACGAAGCCGCCGGCTGCGAATTGATGCGCCTCGCCGAGCGTTTGGGCGCCCCCGTGGTGACAACGGTCCTCGGGAAGGGCACCGTCGACGAAATGCACCCGTGGTCCCTCGGCGATAGCAACTCCCCTGCGGGAAGCGCCGCGTATGGACACCACGACCTGCTGCTCGCGGTCGGGGTGCGCTTCGTTCAGGTCGACACACGCTGGCCCTGGTTCTTCCCGCCGCGAAACCTCATCCACCTCGATGCGGATCCGCGCGAGATCGGGCGAGTTTACCCCACCCGCGTCGGCCTGAAGGGCAGTCTCCGCTCGGGTATTCAGGGCCTGATGGAGCGACTGGAACCGGATGTCCCGCCGTCCAACGGCTGGGCCCCGCTGCTCGGAGCGCTGAAAGACCGGAGCGACGAGCGCGCGGATGCCTATCCGCTGCTGGCGGCGCTCCAGCGCGCGCTGCCCACCGATGCCTTCCTGGCCTGCGATGTGTGCGTTCCAGGCTTCTGGAGCCGGCGCGACTGGATCTCTCGGCAGCCGCACCGCATCTTCTACCCCGGGGTGTATGTCGGGATGGGGTTCGGACTTCCCTGTGGAATCGGGGCCCAACTGGCGCATCCCGAGGCGGCGGTCTGTGTCATTGCGGGCGACGGTGGTTTCCAGATGACTATGGCCGAGCTCGGCACCGCTGTTCAGCAAAACCTGCCGCTGATCGTGGTGGTGGTGAACGACGCGGGCCTCACGCTGATCCGGCGCGTTCAAGATCGAGACTTCGGCGGGCGCCGGTGCGAGGTGGATCTCGTCAATCCGCACTTCGCCCAGCTCGCGGCGGCCTACGGGATCGACTCCACTCGGGTAGAATCTCTCTCGGAGGTGGAAACCGCCGTCCGAGGGGCCGCGCAGCGCCGTCGTCTCACGCTCATCGAGTATGTGCCCGTCGCCTGAGTGCCGTCCAACTCCTTCGCATCGTTCCCCATGCCATCCATCGCAGATCCCACCATCGAGGTCTCCCCTTCCATCCTGGATCAACTCGACGACCAGTTTTCGGCGCCGTGGGTGGTGATTCTCTACAACGACGACTGGCACCCCATGTATCAGGTCGTCTTCCAGCTTCAGAAAGCAACCGGCTGCTCGCTGGAGCAGGCGCAGTGGATCATGCTGGAGGCCCACATGACGGGCCGGGCTGTGGCCTATACCGGCACCTATGAAGAGTGCAACCGGGTCCTCGCCATCCTGTTGGAAATCCGCCTTCAGGTAGAACTGGATCGAGCCTGATGCCCAACCGTCGCCAGGTGATCACCGCCGCCGCCCTCACGGCGACCGGCGCCCGCCCCGCCGCCGCCGAGCCGCAGGAGCCGTTTCGCCGTCCCGAAGGCTTCCCGTACGGCGACCTGACCGAGATCCGCATCCGGGGCCGGCTGGTGCACCTGCAGGACGAGATGGCCCGAAAATACGGCTCTAAAGTCATCGGCGGAGGTCCCGAGCGGCAACTCGCGCTGGCGACCCCATCCGGCGAGCTCTTCACATTCCTCGACACGGGTTCCTACCGCACCATGATCGTACCGCTTTCACCCGGCGCCGCCGTCGAAGCGTACGTCCGAAGGATCCCCCGCTCGATGTTGATTGAAGTGCTGCAGATCAGCCGGATCGATCCGTCCACCGTGCGCAGGACCTTTCACTGCGAAACGTGTAACATCGACACGGAAGACTGGGGTCCGTGCGTCTGCTGCGGCAAGGAGATGGCGCTCGTACCCTGAAGGTCGACCAGTTAGGCGACACCGGTGGGCGCTGGCGGCGATGGGTTGACCGATGAGGTCGTGACGGGCGGACGATCTCCCTTTGCAGATCGCCTCGCTCTGCTGCTCCGACGGCTCTGCATCCTGGCCGGATGTACGGTCATCGGCTACCAGGCGCCGCTCCCGATGCTGGATGAGTGGCTCCCGGTGCGAAACATCCTCGTGGCCTGCGTTTCAATCGCGGCCGCCGGCAAGCTGCTGGTGGATACGCTGTTCTACGATCGGTTCTGGCCGTAGTCCGATAGCACCGAACGCACCAGCGCCACGTCGATGTGCTCCAGTTCCTCCAACGTGAGGTGGGCCCCGCTCAGGTCCTGCCGCCGCGTCACCACGTTCGGGACATTCACCACCCGACAGCCTGCGGCGAGCGCGGCATGGATCCCGTGGGCGGAATCCTCCACTGCCACGCAGACCCGGCACTCCACGCTCAGGCGCTGCGCCGCCATCTGATAGATGTCTGGATGGGGCTTGCGGCGGACCACATCCTCGCCGCACACGATGGTCTGAAACACCTCCGTCAGACCCAATCCCTCCAGCAGATACCCCACCCAATCGCGGTCGGAAGACGAAGCGACACCTGTCCGGAACCCATCGGCATGGAGCGCTTCCAACAACGCCTCCAGGTGAGGGCGGCGGCCCAACCGTTCCGCCACCCGTCGCCGGAAATGCGGCTCCCGCAGTTGCCCGAGTTCCGCGGCAGCCCGACCCGACTCCCTCGAAAGACGCGCATAGCGTCGTTCCCACGAGCCGTACAATCCGGCATCGCCGCAGTATTCGTCCAGCGTCAACTCGCGCCCCAGCTCGGCATAGAGGTCGCGCCAGGATTCCCAGTCCGCCGTCTCGGTGTCGACCAGGAGGCCGTCCATGTCGAATAGAACCGCGCCGCAAACGGGGGTCTTCACAGCGAGGCGTAGTCGATCGGGCCGGCGGGATCCAGCACGGGGAGATCCACGGGGAAACACTCGGGATACTTCAAGCCGGTGCCCGTGTTGAATAGAACCACGTTCTCCGAGGGGCGAACCCACTCGCGCTCCACCAGCTTTTGCAGAGCCGCCACCACGGCGCCGCCCTCGGGGCAGACGAACAGCCCCTCCAGGCCTGTGATGAGTCGCGTTCCAGCGTCGATCTCCTCATCGGTGACCGTGACCGCAGTGCCGCCGCTGTCGCGCAGCGCCCTGAGCATCAGGAAGTCGCCCACGGCGACCGGCACCCGGATTCCGCTGGCCATGGTCTGCGCATTCTTCCACGGCTGGGCAAACTCTTCCCCCGCCTCGAAGGCGCGGGCGATCGGCGCGCATCCGACCGACTGCACGCAGACCATACGGGGGCGGCGCGAGTCGATCCAGCCAAGCTGCTCCATCTCATCGAACGCCTTCCACATCCCCACGAGGCCCGTGCCGCCGCCGGTGGGATAGAGGATGACATCGGGCAGTTCCCAGTCCATCTGCTCCGCCACCTCGTAGCCCATC
>SYKE01000086.1 GCA_005798285.1 Actinomycetota bacterium | reverse complement strand
ACTCGGCCCGCGCAGGGGAGCCGGTTACTCGCGCCGGAACTCACGAAGACCGGTCGACCCGCGCAGGGCGCATCACCGAAGATTGGAATGAAACCGGAATGAAAACGGAATGAACGAAGAGCTTTGCCGCCTGGCCGCAGAAGTCGGTCGGATGCTGGTGCACCGCGGAGAGACGGTGGCGGTCGCCGAGTCCTCAACCGGGGGCCTCATCTCCGCAGCCCTGCTGTCCGTGCCGGGGGCCTCGGCGTTTGTACGGGGCGGGGCAGTGGTCTACACGTCCTCTAGCAAGCGGATTCTGGTTGGGATGTCGGATCAACAGTTCTCTGATGCGCGCGCTGCCACCGAACTCCACGCGACTCATCTCGCGGCAGCCGCGCGACGAACGCTGTCCACGACGTGGGGAATCGGCGAGACGGGCGCGGCCGGGCCTACAGGCAACCGATACGGAGATCCGGCCGGGCATAGCTGCATCGCGGTTGTCGGTGGCGCCATCGCCTCTCGTACGCTTTCAACGGGCGTGTCCGAGAGGCCGGAGAACATGGTGCGTTTCGCACTTGGGGCGCTTCAACTTCTGGCCGACACGCTCACGAGCATCGTCCCGGCGGACGGGGATTAACCCCCGAGCAGCTTGAACGGGAACTTGAGCGTATCGAGCCAGAGTCGTTCCAGGCTCACTACTCCAAAGGATGGCAGATCTCCGGTGTAGTAGCGGACCGCCAGTACCAGATTCAGCAGCACCAGCACCGCGCAGATTGTATGGAACGCCCACCAGAGCGCGGGCCGGGCCTCCAGTCGCCTCGTCAGTGCGAAAAAGCCGACAGCGACAAGGGGCAGGTAATCGGTCATCCGCCGAGCGCCGAAGGAGCCGCTGCCGAACCAGTCTCTGGACGCTGAGTTCACGTAGATTTCAAGCACGAGGATCAGCAGCGCCGCCGCGGCAATCCTTCTGTGCTCCGGGGGTACGAGACAGAAACCGAGGTAGGCGGGAATGAGGATGGGCGTCCACAGCAGCATCCCGTGATTCGTGGAGAACAAGAACTCGACCAGCGAGGGGTGAGTCCAGTTCATGAATCCGGAACCCTGCGGCATGGTGATGGGCTTGCCGTAGATGATCTGCCAGACAATCATCTGGGGAATGCAGATCACGACCGAAGGAACTGCGATCCGTGCGTATTCTCGGATCCGGGCCGTGGGCAGGATAAACGGAATCATCAGCACGAGCGGTGCATTTTGCCAGCGAATGAGCACCGCAGCCCCCAGCGTGAGTCCGAGAATCGCCAGCCGGCGGTTGCTTCGTTCATCCGCGGCAGCCAACAGCGCCCCAAGATAAGCGGCGACTGCAAGCGCCGAGACTCCGTGCCCGAAGTCGGACTCAAACCAGATGTAGGCCAGCCAGGTGCTGCCCATGGTGAGCACGACGAGCGGGAGAAGCAATGACCGAATTGCATACCAGCGGCGAAAGATCAGCCCGGTGAGGATGGGTCCGCCCAGGCACAGCAGGTGGGCCCACGCGTACACCGTGAGCTGGTAGGGGAGGCTCCAACCATCGCCAATTCCCCGAAGCGCCAGGCGGGCGAGCAAGAACGCAGGCGTGAGTAATATCGGGAATCCGACCGCATAGGCATTTCCAGGCAATCCAGCGGTTGGCGCCCAGGTGTGAATGAAGTGGGTCTCCTCCGGTCGGTGGAGGTACTGGTTGGTGAAGTCGACATCAAAGTCCAGGCACCACGACAGCACGTAGCTGTAATAGAAGTAGCCATCGGAAACAAAGAGTTCCGGTGCCCCGTGGCGCAGCCGGCCGAACGTGATTCCCACGAAGAGGATCAGGCTGATCACGGCGAGCCCGATCAGCCCGAGTCGGACTGCGGCAGGGGTTCTGGCGGCTTTGCGGAGTCTCTGTATCAAACTCTCACCTCGGGTCCCAGTTACGTGACACGGCCACGCCGCCCCGGCTCAATCCATTGTGCCCCCGATCTGCGATGGGGTCAGCCCGCGCTGGTGCGAGCCGCTTCCGGCAACTCGACGGCGAGAACGTCTAGGGTCTGGTCGATGTCCGCATCGGTGTGCGCCGTCGAGACGTACCAGAGTCCGCGTTCGATGCACCGTACGCCTCGCTCCATCAGTCGTCGGACAAGACGGTGGTACCTGGGAACATCCATCCCCACCGAGTCCCGGTACTCTCTCAATGGCGTATCGTGGAATGCCAAATGGAACACAGGGCCGACCCCTTGAACCTGCACCGGCGTCTCGCAGGATGCGGCGATCTCGCGGATGCCTTCCCTCAGCCGTTCGCCATGGGCAAATAGCTGTCGGTAGGCGGCCCCATCGTCTTCGTTCAGAAGCTGCAGGCATGCGAGGCTTGCGCCCACCACCAACAAGTTGGCATTGTACGTGCCGGAGTGATTCACGCCTTGCGTGAACAGCTCCATCAGTTCCGCTTTGCCGGCGAGTGCGGCGACGGGAAAGCCGCCCGCCATCGCCTTGCCGAAGGTGCAGAGGTCCGGCGTGACTCCCAGCAAGTGTTGGGCGCCGCCCGGCGCCACCCGGAAGCCGGTGATGACCTCATCAAAGATGAGAACGATCCCCAGTTCGGTGCACAACTCCCGCATGCGCTCCAGATAGCCCTCACGGGGGAGGATGCATCCGACGTTGTTCATGATCGGCTCGGTGATGACCGCGGCGATCTCAGAGGCACGGGCCCGGAGAGTCTTCTCCAGCAGTTCCGTGTCATTCCACGGCAGCACAATCAGCTCATCCAGGGACTGTGGATTCTGTCCTTTGGAGGTTGCCACGGCATGGGGCGCCTCTCGCGGGCCGGCAGCCGAGAGCGGCGGCGCCACGCTCACCAGCACGTTGTCGAACCAACCGTGATAGTGCCCTTCGAACTTGACGATTTTCTGACGTCCGGTTGCCGCACGGGCCAGCCGAAATGCAGCCTGAACCATTTCGGACCCCGACGAGCCGATTCGAACCCGTTCGGCAGCGGGCACCAGGCGGCAGATGGCCTCCGCCAGCTCGATTTCGCCCTCGTGCTGCCCGGCAAACATCATGCCGCGCTCCATCGACTCCCGCGCAGCGGCCAGCAGGCGCGGGTTGCCATGTCCGTGAATCAGGGGACCCTGCCCCAACACGTAGTCGATGTACTCATTGCCGTCCACGTCTCGAATTCGCGAGCCGTGCCCTTCCGAGAAGAAGATCGGCTGGGGAAGTGCGAGGAGGCGGACGTTGCTGTTCACGCCGCCGGCGACCACATGCTTCGCCCTCTCCAGTAACTCGCTGCTCCGATTCAGGTGCATTCCGTTGAACTCCCCCGCGGGTGCCGAGCGACCCGCTTATCCGCTAGTTGTTGGCCGTGTGGAACGCTGCGTCCTATCCGAGGGACACGGGTGAGATTGGGAGAATGCTACTTCCGCGGTGGCGCAGGATTTGCGTGAGCGTTACGGGTGAGGCGAGCGCGAGAACGCGCGGGGTGGTGCGGAATGGCGGACACAACGACGGTGTACGTGGGAACCGTTGGGCAAAGCGTCTGGCGCAGTCGGGACGGTGGGCTCTCGTTTGCCCGCAGCAGCACCGGGATGCACTCGGAGTGCGATGTTCGGGCGATGCTGATTGATCCGCGCGACGGATCTCAGCTCCTGTGCGGAAACGAGACGGGCCTGTTTCGGTCGGAGAACGCCGCAGAAAGCTGGAGTCGGGTGGATGGCCCGTTGACGGGCTCGCAGGTGTGGAGCCTGGCTCGAGACCCGGCCTCGCCGGACACGATCTATGCCGGCTCCTGTCCGGCGGACCTCTGGAAAAGCACTGATAACGGATTGACGTGGACGCTGCTCGACGCCGCCATCCCCCGAGAGTGCGTGGGAGGAGCGCCGCTGCTGCCGCGAGTGACCTGCATCCTGTGCGACCCGATGGACGGAGCCGTCTTTGCCGGGGTCGAGATTGCAGGCGCCCGTCGGAGCCTTGACGGGGGGGATTCCTGGACGGTGCTCAAAGAGGGCCTGTCCAGCCTCGACATTCACGGTCTTGCGGCGGTGTGGACGAACGGCAAGCGTACGCTTCTCGCCACCACCAACAATGATGTGAATCGCAGTGAGGACGACGGAGACACCTGGGTCCCACTGCGGGTCTCCGAGACCTGGCCGTGGCGATACAGCCGGGCCTGTCGGGCTACCCTTGAAGATCCCAGCACGGTGTGGGTGGGCGCCGGCAACGGACCTCCCGGCAACCAGGGGGGCCTCTACCAGACTCGTGATCTCGGGGCGACGTGGGAGCGGTTGGGGCTGCCGCAGGTGACCAACAGCACGGTCTGGAACTTCGGGTTCAATCCAGCGGATCCTCAACGAGTTTATGTCACAAGCGTCTCGGGACAGCTCTTCCGAACCCTGGATGGCGGAGATACCTGGACCAAACTTCCGATGGAGTTCGGAGAGGTGCGCCAGGTCGCCTGGACCCCCTAAGTTGCCGCCAGAATGGCCGGCTGTGCGTCACCTCGTCCGGCTCTTAACGACGCGCAACCGGCGATGGCCAGAAGCACCGATGTCGCTACGAAGAGGGGGCGAACTCCGAACTGGGCGGCGAGGGGACCGGAGAGGAACGGTCCCAGACACGATCCCAACATCTGTGCACTGGAGATCAGCGAAAAGGCGCCGGCGGTGCGGCTTTCCGTGACACAGTGAGCGACGCTCGTGTTGGTGAGCGGATTCAGAGCGGACGTGAATCCGCCCATCGCCATTCGTATGAGGAACACCTGCCAGACGGCGTGCGACCAGGCTGCCCACGGAGCGGAGAGGCTCGCTCCGAGCAGCGCCAGACCCAGCACCGTGGCATGGCCGCGCCGATCTCCCCACTTCCCCCACACGGTCGCCAGTAGGAACGCACTGATGGCCGGGGCGGTGGAGACCCAGCCGACGGCCCGATTCAGGTGCGCCCGATCGCTGACCAACTCTTGAAGGAAGAGAGAGATCTGGGGATTGATCAGCATGACCCCGGCCTGGGTGAACAGCACCACGGCCATCATCCAGCGGAGTTTTGGGATTGCAAGCAGCTCTCTCACACCCTCTCTGAAGCGAGGAGTGTTTGCTCTGGCGTTGGGGTTGTCGGCTTCACGGACCAGCAAGATGACCAGAATGCAGGCGACAATCAGTGCGCACCCGGTCACCCGGAACGTGGCTCGATAACCGAACTGATGGCTCAGCTCCGCTCCCACCTGAGGTCCGATCAGGTTTCCGCCGATGACCGCAGTCTGAAGAAACCCGAGCGCGCTCCCGAGTTTTTCCCTGGGCACGGACGCTCCCGCGAGGGCAATCGCTGCGGCGACGAATCCGCCGAAGGCGCCTTGCAGCATCCTGAGTCCGAAGAGTTGGTAGACGTTGGTGACCTCGGCCATGAACCACACCGACACCGCAAGCCCGAGGAGTGCTCTCACTGCCATGGGTTTACGACCGAAGCGGTCTGCGATGGCTCCCCACATCGGGGCGACCAGGGCGGCGCAAAGAAAATTCGCGCCTCCGACCCATCCGGCCCAGAGCTTCGCCTGGCGATCGGCCACGCCGAGTTCGGCGAGGTAAAGCGGGAGAAACGGCATCACCAACGACATGCCCATCAGTGCGATCAACTCGGCGATCCAGAGCACCCCGACATTCCACATCCAACGCCGATCCTCGACCGTCGAATTCATGGCGACTGCTCCGCCGAAGGGCCGGTTTCACGCGGGAGCTTCGAGAGTCGAACGATCCAGGCGAGCCCTGCCACCGCTGACAGCAGGCCGCTCACCAGCACCACGGCGCCTGGGGTGGCCGCCCCTCGATCGACCAGGGTTCCAGTCACGGTGCCGGAGACCATCATGCCGAAGGTGAACAGCGCTCCCTCGAGAGCGAACACTCTCCCTCGAAATCGGTCCTCGGTCTCGCGCTGCAGCAAGATGGTGCTGAACACCCAGATGATGGAGCCGTTGATTCGCGACAGAAAGAGCCAGCCCATAACGGCGCCGAGGGAGTGGGCGACGGCGATCAGGGACAGGAAGAATCCGCCCAGCACGTAGGCCACCGGCAATGCGCGACGCTGCGAAGTCGGATCCTGTCCGGTCGCCCGCCGGGCGATGATCGGGCCGAGGGCCGTACCCAAACCGTTCGCGGCGAACAGGAGGCTGATTGCGAGTTGTCCGTCCCGATCATTGGGGAGGGGAAACAGCTTTTGACCGTAGAGCGGGATCAGCGCGTGAATCCCACCGGCCAGTCCCCAACCCAGCTTAGCGGAGAGTAGCCAACGGACGTTTGGGCGGAGGGCTGCGAACCTGAACCCCTCGATGATGGCGCTGAGTCCGGATTGCCGATGCGGGTCCGCCGCTTCGGCGTTCATTTTGAGCCGGGTCAGTAACAGGGCCGAGGCTACGAAGGAGAGTGAGTTCAGCAGGAACGCCGCCTGGGGTCCCAGGAAACGGCTGACCAGTCCACCCACCAGCGCACCCGTTGTCAGCAACACGCTCCAGGTCACTGATGAAAGCGCGTTCGCCGTCACCAACTGCTCGGAGGTGGTGATGTTGGGGACCGTCGAGATACGGGCGGGCTCAAACGCGGCGGTGAAGCAGGCGATCAGGAAGAGGCAGACGTAGGCGATCCAGACCGTCTCCGGTCCCCGTAGCAGAAGCAGCCCGAGGGCCAGGCCCGCGCGCACCCAATCGGAGACTACCATCACCGACTTCCGCGGAAGTCGGTCGACCAGTACGCCGACCAACGGCGCGATCAGCAGTCCTGGCAGGAGCCCCGCCACAAAGAGCACCGCAACCCAGAAGCTGCTTCCGGTGTACTTGAGCACCAGCGCCTGTACCGTGACCAGGCTGAACCAGTCTCCCAGTTGAGAGACGATCTGACCCATCCAGAACAGTCGGAAGTTGCGATTCTCGCGAAGAAGTGATGAATAGGAGACCATGCCGATCCAGTGTATCCGGGACGTGCTGGTCTCGGGACTTCGGCATTCGTTGCGAGGGAGAGACCCCCAAACGAGAAACGGCCGAGCCTCCAAAGGCTCGGCCGTTCAAGACGTGATGCCGGGTTCTGCGTGGATCGTGCGGTTGTTACCGATAGATTCGATACGAGCCGTCGACCACCTCGACTTTTGCCGGGATCGTTCTGGCGATCTCCGCGAGGGCAGCCTCTACGGTCTGTCCCTGCGACTGAAGCGTGACCCGAGCTTCGAGTTCCGCATCGAGCACCACAGGTCGGTCCAACCACGGAGCTAGCATCCGCACCGCCTCTACCGGCGACTGATAGAAGAAAGAGACGGTCACTCCGTCCTTCCGGGGTGTTCTGGCCGGAAGCACCACCTGATACCGGAGCGGCTGCGGCAGCGACGGCGCCGTCATCTCGATCTGCACGGCTTCCGCGTTCATCAGGTCGGTAGACTGCCACGGTACGGAGAGTCGCGCAGGACTTGACGGTGCGATATCGCTTTCGGATGCGGCGATCAGCCCCGTATTGCCCCAGTGAATCGCAATCTCGGACTTCGGAATTCGAGTCGTGGACCGGATCTGCACGTCAATTCGGTTGCTTTCGCGATTGGAGCCGACGTAGAGCGCCGGCTTGGGATAGTCCACCGGAACGTCCGCGCTCTTGGGTGAGATCCCGAGAATGTCGAGCCGGATGTGAGGTCCCAATCCCCCGGCGACGTACGATCCGAGGACCACCATCGCAAGAAGCCCGGTGCTCACGGCAGCCCGGAGAGGACTGAGACTTCTCAGCCAATCCAGGAGTGCAGGCTGGTGTCGATTGTTCACTACGTCCTCCGCACGAACCTCGCGAAGCTTTCGGATCACCTGCCATTCCCCATCGACAGGAGGCTCTACCGCCGGGACGCGGGAGAAGGATTGGTAGATGGCCTGGAGGTCCAGCACCGCATCCCGACAATCCGCGCAACCCAACAGATGGGCTTCGACAGCGGCCAGATGGGGCCTATCCAGGCTCCGCTCCACGTATCCCGACAAAAACTCCTGTGCACGCTCACAGTGCATTGAAGATCCTTCCAACGGCGCGAGGCCGGCGCCTGGCCCGGCACGCCTGGGGGAGACTGTTCTCCGTCGCGCCACATTGTTGACGACCCTAACTCTCCAATAGTTCCCGACTCGCCGCGAGGCGGCCCCGCAGCGCGAGGCGGGCCCGGTTGAGTCGCGACTTTACGGTTCCCAGAGGCAACTCCATGATCTCGGCGATCTCCTCATACGACTTGTGTTGAAAGTGGTAGAGGGCGATCATCAGCCGAGAGGCCTCAGGCAGTTCCATCACCGCCTGCTGGATGAGGTCCGACTGAGCGCGTCGAGTCACCAGAAACTCGGGTCCGGGTTGGGGGTCTTCGATCTGGCGCGCTACCGAGCTATCCTCGAGTTCAACCATCTCTTCGAGCGATGCGTGGTTGCGGATTCGGCGCTTTTTCTGATCGTCTAGAAAGACGTTTCGAACGATTCGGAAAACCCAGGTGCTGAAGTTGGAGTCACCTCGGAAGTTGGGTAGTGCGTTGTGAACCCGGATGAAAGCATCCTGGACGATATCTTGAGCATCGTCGTAAGTATGAGTCAGGCGGTAGGCGAGGCAAAACACGCTGCGATAGTGACGACGGACCAACTCCTCTTCCGCCAGAGCGTCACCCGAGCGAGCCCGGGCGATCAACTCGGCATCGGTGGCGCTCGGCTTATTGGGGTTCGTGCGCGGATCCCGGTCTCGCATAAGCCCCATTATACTTCCGCCTCCCGGGATAACGGCTCGCAACTGAGCCACAATTTTCTGGAGGCAGGGAACCCGTTTCGAGAAGTCTAACCTACGAAGGCATAAGGAGTTTTGGGGATGCGAATGCGACGGCGGTTGGTTCTTGCGGCGGCGATCCTGGGCGCCGGGTTGGTGGGCCTCACGGCTGCCCCTCGTCCGGCGGGTGCGGCTCCGGCCTACCTGCGGGGTGCGTACTTCGGTCAGATCACCACTCAGACCGGTAATCGGGACTCGCTGGATCTGGCGATCAACATTCAGGAGCGGGGCCGGCTCGGCGGAGTGCTCTCCGTTGCCGGCCGGTTTCAGAACGTGCCGTTCAAGGGTACGGTGAACGCTCGACGGTTTACGTTGCGTGCGTCATCGGGTCAGGGCCAAAACAAGGTGAACATCCGGGTGGATGGCAGCTTTGTGCTGCCGGTGGGCGACACCGACCTCACCGAGATCATCGGACTCTATCAATTGTCCGGTGCGCAGCGTGAGCGGGGCAGCATTGCGGCGACCGGCATTACGCTTGATCCGCCGGACGAAGAGTTCCGACCCAACCGCTAAGTCCGGCAGCCTGCGCCGCGTCGAATCACCTTGAGCGCCGCGGCGGCTACGGTTTCGACCTGCGCGTCGGTCAGTGTTGGGTAGATGGGCAGACTGACGATCTCCCGGTGTGCTGCTTCGGCGCCCGGGAAGTCGTCGGCGTCCGTTCCGAAGTACCTGTGCAGCGGTCGAAACACCGGGCGTCGAGCTCCCACTTCCAGTTCCGCAAAGGCCTGGATGGCGGCCGTTGCATCGGGAAACCGCAGGGTGTAGCGGAACCACATCCCGTCGTCTCCGTTGTTGCCTTTCCAACCGCACGGGCTCAGCGCATCGTCATAGTAGGCGCTGATCATCCGTCGCCGATGGAGGTACTGCGGAAGGCGATCCAACTGCTCCATTCCGAGGGCGGCAGACAACTCGGGCATCCGGCAAGCAAAGCGTGGTTCCCAGTCCTCCCGGTTGTCGTAGTGAGTGAGGTCCCGAAGGCGGGCTGCGGTTTGCGGGTTCCGGGCACAGGCGAGTCCCCCATGCCCGGTCGTGATGACCTTCGTCGCGTAAAAGGACGTGATGGCGGCATCTCCTTCCGAGCCGATGGGTTGAGAGGCGCCACGGGCTCCGAACGACTGCGCGCAGTCCTCTACAATCAACGGCGCGGTATCGCGGAACGGCTGAATCGCAGCCGGGACCCCGAAGAGATGTGCGATGATTACGGCGCCGGTCTTGGAAGTCTTGCGCCGCGCCGCATCTTTGGGGCACGGATTGAAGCCCCGGGGCGCGCAATCGAAGAGCACTGGCTCAGCTCCGGCGAGGCGGACTGCGTTCAGAACGGCGGCGCAGCAGTAGCTGGGAACGAGCACCTGGGTTCCGGGCCCGATCCCAAGGGCGATCAAGCTCAACTGCAGCGCCATGCTGCCACTGCACACCGCAACGCCCGGGGGCTGACCGATCACATTCGACGCACGTGACTCGAAACGCTCAACGGCCGGTCCATCGGCGGCCCAGCCCGGTTCGAGGCGCGCCGTAACCTCCAGCCAATCGCTGCCGCACGGCAGCGTGGGCTTGTTGTGCGGGATCATTCAGTTCAACCGTAGCTCGTAAGCGTCGAAGCCGCCGTCTCGATCCGACACCCAGGTCAGAGACTTCCCGTCCCGCGACCACTCCGCACAGTCGTCAAAGCTGGTGTTCCGAGAGATGTTCAGCGGGTTCTTGCCGTCGGCATCCACCACGTAGATCTCGGAGTCGCCGTCTCGCAGAGTTGTAAAGGCGATCTTGCGTCCATCGGGAGACCAGACCGGGCGCGTCTCAGAGCTGGGATGGTCGGTCAGGCGGGAAAGCGCCGTCCCGTCAGCGCGAACCGTCCAGAGGTCAAACGTGCCCTCTCGATTGCTGTTGAACACGAGTCGCTTGCCGTCAGGGGACCACGATGGATGTTGCTTCAGGCTGGCGTCATTGGTGATCCGACGTGGAGCGGTTCCGGCTGCATCCGTCACATAGAGCTCCTGAGTGCGATCGCGGGTGGTTGTGAAGGCGAGGAGTTGACCGTCGGGCGACCAGCGTGGGCAGTTCTCAAAGGCTCGCTTGTTGGCTATGAGCGCCTGTCGATCGCTTCCGTCGACCGCCATCGTGTAAATGTCGAGTTCGCCGTCGGTGCCGGAGTGGGTGACGTGTACAAAGGCGAAGCGCTTGCCGTCGGCAGACCATGAGGGTGAAAACTCGACCAACTGATCTCCCAGAATCTGCAACTCCGGTGCACCTCGGCGGGCGAGCGCCACACGGATCTGGCCAGGCTTGACGTAGAGGCTAAAAGCGAGCTGTGTGCCATCCGGGGACCATCGGAGATCTTGCTTCCGTCGACCATCACGGGTGAGGCGCGTCGGAGCTGTGTCTCCGAGTGCCGACTGAGTCGGCAGTGCCGTGATCGAGCCTGCCACGCCGGCGATGGCGGCAAGGAGCCGAACCTTACACATCTGCAAGCCACATCAGAACAGGTCCTCGATCACGTCCCCTTCAACCGGGAGTCCCAGCGCGAGCGTGTCGGTGCGTGCGATACCGAGGGAGTGCAGCATGGTCGCGCCGAGATCCGCCGGCGTTACGGGTCGAAGATCCGGATACTCTCCGCGGGAGTCGCTGGCGCCGATGACACGGCCGCCAACCACGCCCCCGCCGGCAACCAGCGCGCTGTAACAACTTTGCCAGTGATCCCGGCCGGCGTTGGAGTTGATCTTGGGGGTCCGACCGAACTCGCCGACAGCCACCACCATCGTATCGTTGAGCCGGCCACGGTCCTCCAGATCCTGAATGAGCGCCGCACAAGCCCTGTCAAACGGAATCGCCTGTCGATCGGCCAGCATCTCGAAGTTGCGGTAGTGGTTGTCCCAACCTCCGTCGCCGGCATCCTCTTCGGCCTCCACGTGGGCGCTCCAGTTCACCTGCACGAACCGGACGCCGGTCTCTACAAGCCTGCGAGCCAGAAGGCAACTCTGTCCGAAGCGCGTGCGCCCATACCGGTCGCGAGTCACGGCGGATTCCCGATCCAGATCAAAGACCTGTCGACCCGCCGAATTGGTGAGCAGCGCGAACGCCTGACCGTAGAGACTGTCCAGTGCCTCCGACTCTCGGGAGCAGATCGACGGCGCCGCGGGTCGTTCCACCCAGCGCAGGATCTCTCGTCGCCTCTCGTTGCGACGTGGAGTCACGTTCTCCGGCGGGGTTACTTCACCCAGGTGGACACCTTCGACAGGATCGTAACGAATCCGAAACGGATCGTAATAAGCCCCGAGGCTTCCGCCGCCTTCGCCTTGAATGAGCCGATGGCCTTGCTGCAGGCGGCCTCCAATGGTAACGAAACTGGTGAGCGCGCGCCCCTTGGGCCGGAGGCGGGCCACGACGGAACCCATATGCGGCGACACCCGCCCGCCCTGAGGCATCTGTCCCGTCATGGCCACGGCGCCTCCCAAACCGTGATCGTTCGTCCCGTGGTGCAGCGATCGTATCAGGGTGTATCGGTGCGCAAGGCGCGCGAGGCGGGGCAGCAACTCCGTGACTTGCACCCCTGAAACGGATGTCTCGATCGCACGGTAAGGGCCTCGATACTCCGACGGGGCGTCCGGCTTGGGATCAAACGTGTCGAGGTGCGGTGGGCCGCCCCACAGCCAGAGCACAATGACCGATCTCTCGGTAGCCCCTGACGCCTGCTGTAGGGAAGTGAGACCGAGGGCTGAAGCGAATCCGGCCTGCACCAGCGCGCGCCGCGTGAAGCCCGCACAGCTCCGCTGCGTGGATTGGCCGATCTCTAGCATGGGCTTCCGTCGATCTCCTCTGATGACTTAAGAGGTATAGTGGTTCGAACATACCCGGATGTTGCGTAAATCCGTGACATCACTGAAGACGGTTCGTGGAGCAGAAACGACGTGTCCCCTCGGCGGCGGCGCCAGATCGCGCTCCTTCTCGCGATCTTTTCTCTTCTCCTGGCGTTCGGAGCCGTGGAAGTCGTGTTTCGGCTCCGCCCGACTCCGCTGACGTACGTCAGCATGCGCCAACTCCCTCAGCACATTTGCATGCGTCCCGATCCGCTGCTCCAGTATCGGCATCGAGAGGGGTTTCGAGGGACTCTGGCCAATGCCGAGTACCAAACTCGCATCGAGATCAACTCCCGCGGTCTGCGGGAACGAGAGATCTCGCTGGATCGGGTGACGGGCAAGCCGAGAATTCTCGTGCTGGGAGACTCCTTCGCCTTTGGCATGGGGGTCGAGGCGGAAGAGGCCCTTCCCCGGCAACTCGAGAATCGAATCCCCGGCACGGAAGTCTTGAATGCCGGTTGTTCAGGCTGGAGCACTCGCCAGGAATACGACTTTCTCCGCACCGATGGCCTGGCATTCCGCCCTGACCTCGTGCTGCTGGTCTTCTGCGAGAACGACCCCGTGGAGAATTCCTTCCAGTACCGTTTCCAGAACGGTCGACTTCTGAGTTCGGAAGAGCCCGGAGGGGCCCTGGCTGCAGCCGACCGGTGGTGGGCTTCCCACTCCGCGGCGTACGTGATCCTGCGACACGTCGTCCGGAAACTGTCTGGCCGTGTGCCCACCGGTACTACGGAGCAGGACTGGGCTGAGGAGGACCGATTGCTGTCAAAGATCGCCGCAGAATGTCGGAACGCAGGCGCTGGGCTGGTGGTCCTTTCCGTGCCGGGCCGCGGGCCGGATGGGGTTCCGAAGTCGCAGCACTGGGAGCGCGAGCTTCGGGAAACGTGTGACCGGCAGGGGGTGCCGCTCCTCGATCCGTTGGGAGAGTTCTTGCGATCGCCCGCGAATCGGCCGATCGGGTTTCGGCTGGATGATCACTGGACCCGTTGGGGGCATCAAGCGGCGGCAGTCGCGGCGGCGCGCGCGATATCGCCGATCCTGGAAACTCGGGGCTTGTGGAAGGGATCCCGCCATGCCGATTAGAATCGTAGTTTGCACGCCCTGTCGGGCTCTCCAGCGAAAGCTGGTGAGCTCGGCCAACCGATAACCGTTACGAGGCGGAGGAGCAGCTTCGGATGCAAGCGCCGGCGCGGCAAAAGTTGGGAACTGAGGAGCGGGCGCCCACACGGGCCATCACCATGCGCGCAGCGTCGCCTGCAGAACGCCCCCGGGCCTCTCTCTGGCAGTCACCCTCGACGCCCGTGGTTCTGGCCGCCACGGCGGTGATGCTGCTCTGTGTTATCGGCTCGCGACTTGGCGTGCTCTGGGGATTCTTCCTCGGGCTACTCGGGATCTCGCTCCTGGGCACGGTGGTCTACCGTGAAGCCATTCAGTTTCAAACCCGAGAAGAGAGTCTCTCCGCTGAACGGGCACGAGTTGGGCAGATTACCCAGCTTCTCACCCAGATCAATGCCGGCGGGAACGTCGGCAGCAGCCTGACTTCTGCTCTGGCCGCGCTCCGCGTCGCCCTCAACGCCGACGCCGGTTGCATCTGGCTCTGCTCCATGGATGGAGAAGAGCGGTTGAGTCTCGTGGAGCAGCAGGGGTTTCCGGCGTCGGAGGATGCCGAGGCTCTTATACCGCGCATCCAGCTTGTCATGGCTCGTTGCGACGACGACGTCGCCGGCCACCAGGAATCCATTCGCGCGGGGAGCGACGAGATCAGAGCGGTGCATTGCATCACTGTGCGATTGGGAACGGAACGCGATCACTTTGGCTTTATGATGCTCGTGCGAGCGGACCGTGAGTTTGTAGAACTCGATCGATCTGTGCTCAATGCCGTCGGCAGCAGCATTGGTGGGGCGCTTCGCAACATCCGAATGGTTACCGAGGTTCGGAAGATGGTGGATCGGGACCCGATCACCGGCCTATTGAACCACCGGAGCATCCATCTTCGCCTGAACGCTGAGTTGGAGCGCTCCACGCTTGAGGAGCGTCCCTTCGCGCTCTTGAAGATGGACCTCGACAATTTCAAGTTGTTCAACGATACCTATGGTCACACCGCCGGCGACGATGTACTGAAGCGGGTCTCAGCGGTGCTCAAACGCACATGCCGGGAGTCGGATGTGGTGGCGCGATACGGCGGCGACGAGTTCATGGTGCTCCTCCCGGATACCAATGTGCGTCAGGCTCTGCGCTGCGCCGAGCGGATTCAGGCTGGATTGGCTCGGGAGCGATTCCGTTGTCAGGACTCGGCATCGCTTCCGATCGGGTTTAGCTACGGGATTGCCACTTTTCCCGAGGACGGAGCGGAGATTCCGGTTCTGGTCTCGGTGGCAGATACGCACCTGCTCCAATCGCGCTCGGAGGGCGGCAACCGCATTACGGCTCGCGGCGCAACCCGAACCGACAGCACGCTGATTTACGCTCGGGGTTTCGATCTCTTCCGAGCGATGATCACCGCCGTGGACAACAAGGATGGATACACCCGCCGCCACAGTGAGGAAGTCACCGAGTACTCGATGGAGATTGCACGCGAACTCGCATTAGGCGAGGAGATGCTGCAGGCCATTCAATTGTCGGGGATCTTGCATGATGTCGGGAAGATCGGTGTGCCCGACGAAATCCTTCGTAAGCCGGGGCACCTGACAGAAGAAGAGTTCGGCATCATGGCACAGCACCCGGTCTTCGGAGCCCTGATCGTTGGCGCCCTGCCGGGGATGGAAGTCGTGGTGCTAGGAGTGCGGCACCACCATGAGCGTTGGGACGGCCGCGGCTACCCCGACCGACTGGCCGGTGAAGAAATCCCACAGATCGGCCGAATCATGGCCGTAGCGGACGCTTACTCGGCCATGACAACCTCTCGACCCTACCGCAAGGGGATGCCGGACCGGCAGGCGCTTGGGGAGATCGAGCGAGGGCTCGGAACCCAGTTTGATCCGGAGGTCGGGCGCGTGTTTCTGAACATCCGCCGGGCCGCAATTGAGGCGGCCGCGTCTGCGACGGATCGCAAACGCTCGTCCACCGGGAAGAGCAGACCGCCGCTGGCGGAGACCTCCGCCTGATCAGGGGTGGCGTTGGTCGTCACCGTGGCTGTGAGCGTGATCGTGGCCGCAGCAACCCGTGTGGGCGTGACCGGAATTCGCGGTCCGTGGTTTGGACCGGAGCGCCGGGTGGGTGTGGCCCGGGTTTTCCTGAAGTCCCAGGCGGCGAGCTGAACTAAGTATTCGGAGCCCGTTTGCGATCACGATCAGGCTGATTCCCACATCCGCGAAGACTGCCATCCAGAGCGTGGCCTTACCCGCCAACGCGAGGATGAGGAACGCGACTTTGGCGCCGATCGCCAGGACAATGTTCTCCACCATTATTCGGCCCGTAATGCGGGACAGGCGGATGAAGGTGGGTAACCGACGAAGGTCGTCATTCACCAGTACGACGTCTGCTGTCTCCAGAGCGACATCGGTTCCTTTTGTGCCCATCGCGAAGCCGATCGTGGCCCGAGCCAATGCGGGAGCGTCGTTGATCCCGTCACCGACCATCCCCACCGGACCGACCCGGCCTCGCAGTTCGGTTAGTATTCGCAGCTTGTCTTCAGGAAGTAGCTCGGCGTGAACCTCGGAGATCTCTGTTTCCGAGGCCACGCGCCGACAAGAGTCGACACTGTCCCCCGACAGGATCACCGGGAGCACATCGAGTTGGATCAACTGCTGAACCGACTCCTTGACTCCGGGCCGCACCGTGTCGGAGATCCCCAGCACGGCCAGCGCCTCCCGGTCGCTGGTGAGCACGACCGCCGTCTTGCCCTCCTGCTCCAGGCGATGCACGAAGTCTTCGACCTCCGGGCTGCAGACGTTGTTTTCCTCCGTCAGGCGGTGGCTCCCGATGAAGTGGAGGACTCCGTTGACACGTCCTCTCACTCCGCGGCCCGCAAGGATGGCAAAGTCTGCCACTGGAACAGCGGACCGGTGGGTGAGCTGCGCGCAAGAGGTTCGAATGGCCTCCGCCAGAGGATGCTCGGAACGCGCATTCAGGCTCGCTGCCAGGCCAAGCAGTTCGTCCGCGGAGCGGTCCACGAGCGGAAGAACCTCGGTGACGGAGGGGCTGCCCGAGGTGAGAGTGCCGGTCTTGTCGAAGGCGATGGCTCTAAGGCGATGCCCATCTTCGAGAAACGCTCCGCCCTTGATCAGAATCCCCAGCCGAGCGGCAGCGGTCAGCCCACTGACGACGGTGACCGGGATAGAAATCACAAGGGCGCATGGGCAGGCGATTACGAGCAGGACCAATGCCCGCCGAATCCACTCGGCCGGATCGCCCCCAAGAATCAGCGGGGAGACGGCGCCGACCACGAGAGCGAACAGCACAACGGTCGGTGTGTACCGCGCCGCAAATCGATCTACGAATCGCTGCGTGGGAGCACGCTGCCCTTGCGCCTCCTGAACCGTTCGAACGATGCGATCCAACACGGTATCGCCGGGGTTGGTGGTGACGCGAACGTCCACTGCGCCGTGCAGATTGACCGTGCCGGCGAAGACTCGATCACCCGGCTGCTTCTCGATCGGGAAGCTCTCGCCGGTAATGGGGGACTCGTCAACGGTGGATCGGCCATCCGTGACGTCGCCGTCCACCGGAATACGCTCGCCGGGCCGCACCCGGACAATCTCGTCGACCCGCACATCCGCCGCGTCCACCACCCGACACTCGCCGTCCGGCCCCAGCACCGCCGCAGTGCGCGGTGACATGGACACCAGGGACCCCACTGCCCTGCGGGCCCCTTCCAGCGCGCGGGACTCAATGCGTTCGGCGAGGGCGAAGAGAAACGCCACCATTGCCGCTTCGGGCCACTCGCCAATCGCCGCCGCCCCCGACATTGCAAGCGCCATCAAGACATGGATGCTGAGGGTGCGGTGCCTGACCGCGATCCATGCTTTTCTAAACACCTGGGGAGCGCAAAGGAGCAGGGGAATTGCGCAGATGAAAATGAGCGTCAGTTCGGATCCACGATCGGCGACCCGATCGTCGTGATTCGCGATATGCCAGCCTTCCGCGGCCGCAGCGACGAGACCGGAGAGCCACAGCGGCCAGGAAGCCGGCTGTTCAGGCTCCGGCGCCGCGGAGTCAACTCCCAGAACCCGCGGACTCAGCGCGAGGCCGTCCAGCAGAGCGACGTACACTGCCGGGTCCGTACCCGAGTGGTGAATGGTGACCGTGCGACTGAGGATGTCGATCTCCAGCCGACGGACACCGGGAGCGTCTCTTAAGTGCTTCCGCACCAGCGCCTCTTCAACTGGGCAGTCCATTCCGTGCAAGTACAACCGGGTGGAGAACTTGCCGCCATCCGAACTCATGGGTTGATCGCTCTTCCTTCGCGGCGCTCCGCATCTGGGATAAGTCTTATCGCCGACACCTTCCCAGCGATGTTCGAGTGATTGCTTTCTCACCTTGGCCGGGCTTGAAATGGTTGCTGCCGAGCGCCAACAACCATTTGGGAACCGAAGACGTCCTGGGTGGTGTCTCTGGATTAGCCGCAGGTCCCGGACCGTTGCTCTCAGGTGTCCGACAATCCATGAAGTTCAACCTCGCTGATCCCCGACTGCGCCGCGTTGCAGGTACGCTCCAGGGGTGCGCATTGACCACGTTTCTCGCGGTCTCGGGCGGA
Source organism: Actinomycetota bacterium (assembly GCA_005798285.1). Lineage (GTDB taxonomy): Bacteria > Armatimonadota > SYMT01 > SYMT01 > SYMT01 > F1-80-MAGs030. The sequence goes on along the minus strand of SYKE01000086.1, from coordinate 6,077 downwards.
TTGCCGTCTCCTGCCGCCGCGCCGGAAGCCGGCTATCGAAGCGACCGCGTGCTTGTAAGCTTCAAGCGCCAGGCGCCGATGGCCGCGCGGACGGCTGCCCTGGCGCGGCACGGCCTCACCCTAATCGGGGGTGGGGACCACTTTGCGGTTCTGCAAATGGCCGGTTCCGCGCAGACGAAAGCCGCAGCCGGATCGGATGCCGTTAAGGCGATGATTCAGCGGCTCCGTGCAGATTCCACGGTGCGTATTGCGGAACCGGACTTTCGAGTTCAGGCATCCGCCATTCCGAATGACTCCCGCTTCTCCGAGCAATGGAACTTGCACAACACCGGCCAGACCGGCGGCGCCATCGATGCGGATGTTGATGCGCCGGAGGCCTGGGATCAGTCGACGGGAAGTTCGCAGGTTACTGTCGCCGTGGTGGACTCCGGCTGCGATCTGACGCATCCGGACCTGGCGGCCAACCTGTTGCGCGACGGTGCCGGTAATGTTGTAGGGTACGACTTCGTTAACCGCGACACGGACCCGTCGGACGACTTTGGCCACGGCACGCACGTGTCCGGCACGATCGGCGCCGTTGGCAACAATCGGCTAGGTGTGACGGGTGTGTGCCAATCCCTGCGCATCATGCCGATCAAGTTCCTGGACGCGGGTGGTGGTGGCGACCTCTCCGATGCGATCCTGGCGCTGGACTTCGCGCGCACCCATGGTGCACGCGTCATCAACAACAGTTGGGGCGGCGGCGGATTCAGTCAATTGCTGTTCGAGGCAATCCTTCGCTGCCGGGAGGCGGGCGTTCTGGTGGTCGCGGCGGCAGGGAACGACCGCACCGACAACGACGTGATCCCAACCTATCCGGCCAACTACAATCAGGACACCGACAATGTTCTCTCCGTGGCCGCGACGGACAACAGAGACCAGGTGCCGTCGTTTTCCAACGTCGGCGCCTCCACAGTCGACATCGCCGCGCCCGGTGATGCAGTACTCTCCACGCTCCCCGGCGGGGCCTACGGATTGGAGAGCGGAACCTCGATGTCGACGCCCCATGTGAGTGGGGCGCTCGCCCTCCTCTGGGCACGAAATCCGACCCTTCTTGCGTCGGAGGTGAAGTCGAGAGTTCTCAGTTCCGCCGACCGGGTGGCGGGCGTTCTGGGGAAAGTGGCGAGCGGTCGGTTGAACGTCGGAGCTGCTCTCGAGAACGACACGACGCCGCCGACCGCTCCGGCAAGCTTCCGCGCTACGCACGTCGGCGCCACAGCCATTAGCGTGACTTGGGTTTCGACGGGGGACGATGGCGTGCTCGGCTCCGCGAGCGTCGTAGACCTTCGGATCTCGTCCTCAGCGATTACGGCTGCAAGCTTCACGTCGGCGACAGCCATTTCCCACACTGACGCCCCCGCGCCCTCCGGCCAATTGGACAGCGCTCTGGTAGCCGGATTGGCGCCGGGCACACGCTATTACCTGGGGTTGAAGCTGGTAGACAACGTCGGAAACCGCTCCACGCTGAGCAGTCTGGGTCCAATCGAAACCCTCACCGGCTCCACGATCTTGAGCGACGGGGCAGAGGACACTCCTCTGTTTGTCGGAGAGGGCGGGTGGAGTGTCAGCACCGAGGCAGCGTTCGGCGGCGCAGCATGTTACGCCGACAGTCCCGGCGGCGCGTACCCGCCATCCGCATCCCTCTCGCTCACGACGCGGAGTTCACTCCTGCTCGCGGGAGGGGGACACACACTTGCTTTCTACTCACAAACCGATCTGGAGAACGGCTTCGACTACCTTCTCGTCGAGGTCCAACCGGCGGAGAGTTCGAGTTGGGACGAGGTGGGTCGCCTGACCGGTTTCAATTCGACATGGTCATTGAACCAGATCTCGCTTTCGGCTTACAGCGGCCGCACTGTGCGGATCCGGTTCCGAATCTTCTCTGACTCGTCCGTTCAGGGGGATGGGGTGAGGCTCGACAACATTCTGGTGACAGCGGCCGCGAGCCGCCGAACGCTCTTGAGCGACTCTGTTGAGACCTCCCAGCGGTTCGCCAGCTCCGGCTCCTGGGCGGCGTCCTCAGAGCGAAGTTACAGTCCCACCCGAGCCTACACGGATAGCCCAGGCGCCTTCTACGCCGCCTCGACGGATCAGTCGCTCTACCAGATCGGAAACTCCACGCTAAACCTCGCGGCTCCGGAAATGAGCTTTCGAGTGCGAACGGATCTCGAGCCGGGCTTCGACTATCTCCGGACTGAGATCAGCACAGACGCGGGTGTGAACTGGCGACAAGTCGACCAGTTGACCGGCGCCCGCGAGTGGCTGCTCCGAACCGTCTCGCTGGCCGAGTTTTCCGGTAAGACTATTCAGATCCGATTTCGGCTGACCAGTGATCGAAGTCAACAGCAGGATGGCGTGTGGATCGATGACGTTACCGTGGGAGGGGAAGCGCTCCAACCGTTACCGACCGGGGATCCGGCCCCCGAAGCCCCCTCCGGGGTGGCGGTAACGACGCCCGCCTTCCCGCCCGGCGCCACGCAACTCAAGGTTGTTTGGCGGGATAACTCGACGGGTGAGACGGGATTCCGCGTTGAGCGTTCCGGCGCCGGCATGGGCTTCGAGCCCATCGTCACCCTGGGGCCCAACTCGACCCAATGGCAGGACTCCGGGCTGTTGCCTCTCACGACATACACCTATCGTGTAGTGGCCGAAGGATTGGTCACACCTTCCATTCCGTCCGCGGAGGGGTTGGGAACCACGCTCAGTACGATCGCGCCGTCAGCACTCTCCATTCAGCCATCCAGCCTGATCCTTCCCCGCACTCGGCTTCGACGCACCGGTAAAGCGACATTCCGCCTCACGAACACCGGCGCCACGCACCTCACGGTCACCGTCGGCCCGGCCCCCGCTCCGTTCAAGCTCGTCGGAGTAACGGCGAAGGGCTTCAAGTTACTCGCGGGAAAGTCCCGGGCGATCACAGTGCAGTTCCGTCCGGTAGCGGTCGGCGTTCGCCTCGGAACCATCACCGTGTCGACCAGCGAACCGGGAGTGAGCGTGCGCGAGGTGAGCCTCTCCGGAGAGGGAAATCCGTGACGCCAGCTTGCCGCGGAGCCGAGCGGGGACCGGAACCTAGCTGTTCTGGCCCTCGCTCGGAACCTCTGGCGTCGCGTCCGAGGCAGTTGTGGATCGTCTCCGGTTCAGTGCAGACTCGATCAAATCGTCCAGGCAGCGTCCGTCCGTCGGCGCCAGAGCGCAACTCGCGACGACATTCGGGAAGAGCCCCTCCCAGAGGTCGATCGAGGCAACATCGCGCTGCATTTTCGCCGACAACCTGCTGGTGACGCCGTGGTCGGCCCCCTCCAGGAACACCGCAAAGACGTCGTCTCGCACCCTGCCGATTGGGTCGTCTTTGCGTGTGCACTCTCGGAGGTGGCGTGCAACCACGATCGATTTCTCGGAGGTCAGCGAAGCCGGGTACCTGCCGTTGACCGGCACGAACCGATTGAAATCGAGCAGCACCAGTGAAGACACCCGCTTCATCGCCAGCGACTCCGCGAGTGCGCCATCCACGTACTCCCGGAACGCGTCGAACCCGAGGACGCCCGTTTCCGGATCGGATACCGCGGCGATCCGTCTCGGGGTGAGCGCCCGATGCATCTGGAACTCGACGCCGAGCCTCCGCGCGACGGCGCCCAATACGCGAAGGTGGTGCTCTCGATAGATATCGAAAGCGCGGTTGTACAGAGTCAGGACCGCCAGGGTGCGGTTGTGCACAACGACCGGAACGCAAAGTGACGCCGAGAGTTCGAGGTGGCGGGCCGGATCCACGACGCGTCCGATATCGCTGAACGCCGGAACATTGAGGAACGCTGTTCGCTGCTCCGCCGCCCGCCCGGAAGCTCCTTCTCCCAGCCGGATGGTCATGCCGAGGATCTCGGACGCGTACTCACCGAGAGCCGTGGTCGCGATGAGGACGCGGTCGTGATCCATCACTTCGTACAGCACCGCGGCATCCCAGGGAACGAGGGGTTGGATGCGCGCGAATAGGTGCCGCGGGATATCTTCAAACGGCTCATCCAGAATCACGTCCAGCAGTCCGAGGGCGGCGGAGTACTCCTCGACCGAAGCCGCCGCGATCTGCTCGAAGACCTGGTCGGGTATGTTTCGCTCTTCGGCGGAGGATGCATTCGCCGAGGACGAGATCCGTCGGCGCTCCAGTTCCGCTTCAAGATTGGGATGGATCCCACAAAAGAGCTCTACCAGCCGCGGATCGAGTTCCGTGCCGGCGACGTCTCGAAGCATCGAAAGCGCCTTTGCAGGCGGATACCCTACACGGTACGGTCGGTTGCTCGTGAGCGCATCGAAACGATCGGCGACGGCAACAATCCGCCCCACGATGGGGATGTCCTCGCCCTTCAGCCCTTCCGGATAACCCAGCCCGTTCCAGTGTTCGTGGTGAGAACGAACAGCATCCAGGACCGGGTAGGGAAACTGAACCGAGTGCAGGATCATCACGCCCATCTTGACGTGGTCTTGCATCCAGCGGTGTTCGGTCGGATCCAGCTTGCCCTTCTTTGAAAGAATGTTTTCGGGAATGGCGATCTTGCCGACATCGTGGACGAGGGCTCCCAGGCGCACGGCTTCGAGTTCATCAGGAGTGACCTGCGCTGCTTCCGCCAGCGCCACTGCAAAAAACTGCACTCGTTGAATGTGCTCGCGGGTGTAAGGGTCCTTCGCCTCAATGGCCATCGCGAAGCTCGCCATAACCTCTTCGGTCATCCGGTTTAACTCGGCGATGTGCCGCTCCTGGATGTCCGCACGTTCCTTTTGTTCTCGCTCTTTCTGCACAATTTGCCGTTGTTCGAGTTCCTGACGCGCCGTGTACTCTCGAAACGCGACGAGGAACCAGTTCATAATCGGCACGACCAGAATGGCGAACAGCGAGAAACGTCCCCAGAGCGCGAAAACGACTCCCGCGAGAGCCGCGCTGGCAAGGTAGCCGGATGCAGTCCAGAAGGAACCGCGCAGCCAGGTCTCCCAGACTTTTCCCTTGCGACCGCTCGCGAGCCAGATGGCGGCCGTGACCGACGACGAGTTGAGAACGAAGTAGGTGGCTCCCCACAGCACGACGGCGGGCACCAGCGATTGCTCGACCAGGATGGGTGCGAACCGCTTAAACAACTGCTCGAGCCCGCGGCTCGCGGAGGTGAAGACCAGTCCAGCTCCGACCGCGGAGAGGATGCAGCTGGAGATGTTGAAGAGAGTCTTCTGAAGCGATTTGCGCGTCGGAGGAGTTCCCCCGGACTCCCCGCGCCGACTGAAACGGGTGGACACCAGTCCCCCGACTCCCGCGCACAGGGCTGCTGCCGGGATGCCGTACGACGGCTCTCGCTCACCCAGCATCAACTGGGCGAGGCATATTCCCGCCACATCGAGGCTGATGGCCTGGTTCGGGAGTGCGAGGCGCACCGTCGTTCGCGCGAATGCCACGCAGAGGACCAGTATGAACGCCAGCTTGAACCACTCGTCGCCTCGCCACATGACTGCGGGCAAAGCAACAAGCAGGGCGAGCGCACCGGCCGCGACGATCACTCCGACATAAAGGTTTAGGATCCGTGTGGACCCGGACTGCGAACTCATAGCTTCAGCGGAGGTTCCGGCGCGGTTTGGTTTCCGGCGCCGAACGGCAGGCGGACTGCCCACCGTTCGGCCCAACGCCACCCGATCTCTATGGGAGGCCGGAGGCTACTGTGATCGCGAGGATCGAAACAAGCCGCGCCGTGGCAGCTCCCGATCCCATCCCAAACTTGACTTCGGATCCACGGTCGACGCATCGACAGTTGGTCCGACTGTTTCAACCTCATCCAGAGCGGACGAGCCATCCCAAAGCATGTTTGCGCCCCAGAGCACAACTCCTCTAGGTGGTTGCTTCTCGCCGCGCGCAAGTGCAAGTAGACAGGTCATTTGACTTTCCTCGGTATTCTTGGCCTGCGCAGCAGCTAGTCCGTCCAGATCATCGAATCTGTCCAGATCATCGAATCCGTCCCGATCATCGAGTCCGTCCAGATCATCGAGTCCGTCCAGATCATCGAGTCCGT
>SYKE01000085.1 GCA_005798285.1 Actinomycetota bacterium | reverse complement strand
CCGCGTTCGATCCGCATGTCGTCGCCATCAAGATGACGCTGTACCGGATCGGCGCCAATTCCCCGCTCCTCAACCTGCTCACGCGGGCGGCCGAGGCGGGCAAGCAGGTCGCGGTGCTGGTGGAGCTGAAGGCGCGCGGAGACGAGCGCAACAACATCCAGTGGGCCCAGCAGCTGGAAGCCGCCGGCGTCCATGTCGTGTACGGCTGGGCGGCGCTGAAGACGCACTGCAAGCTGTGCCTCGTCGTCCGGCAGGAGCCCGACGGCATCCAGCGGTACGTGCACACGGGAACCGGCAACTACAACGAGGAAACGTCGCGGGTGTATACCGACGTCGGCCTGTTCACGTCCGATCCGCAGATCGTGGCGGACGTGTCCGAGATCTTCAACTACCTGACGGGGTATTCGAACCAGAAGGACTACCGGGCGATGCTCGTCGCCCCGGTGCAGCTCCGCTCGCGGCTGACCGAGCTGATCATGCGCGAGGCCGAGCACGCACGCGAGGGACGCCCGGCGCGACTGATCGTGAAGTGCAACGCGATCACCGACGACCAGATGATCCGCGTCCTCTACCGCGCCTCGCAGGCGGGCGTCTCGATGGACCTGATCGTCCGCGGCATCTGCTCGCTGCGGCCCGGGGTGCCGGGCGTGAGCGACAACATCCGCGTCCGCAGCATCATCGGTCGGTACCTCGAGCATCCGCGTATCTTCTACGTCAAGAACGGCGGGGAAGAGCAGGCGTACCTCAGCAGCGCCGACTGGATGCCACGCAACCTGTTTCGTCGGGTCGAGACCATGTTCCCGATCGATGAGCCCCGGCTTCGACAGCGCATCATCGAGATGCTGCGCATCAAGCTGAGCGACAACACCAAGGCCCGCGAACTCCAACCGGACGGTTCCTGGAAGCGCGTCCGCCCTCGCCGGGGCGAACCGCGAGTGGAGAGCCAGGTAGAGTTTCAGCGTCGCGCGCTCGAAGAGCACGCGGAGGATCCTCCCAAGCCGCTCGGAGCCGACCTCTTCCTGCATGGCGCCATCGCCGGCGCCGCAGAAGCCACAGGCATCAGCCTCACGGAACTTTATCCGGTGCGATCTGCTCCGCCGGAGCTCCCCAAGGAACCGGTGCAGCATCCCGACCCCAAGACACCGGAACCAGTCGCACAGCTTCCGATGATCGAATCCATGGAACTCCACATGGATCCTGCGGTCGCCGTCTCGCCGCTTGGATCCACCTGAGGTCGCCGCACGAAGATTGGCGCGGCGCCGGCGGAGGTCCGGCTCGTCTCTGGAGCACCGCCATCCACGCGATCCCATTCGTCTCCCGCGCGGTCCACTCAGGCTGGAGAGCATCGTCTCCGGGGACTCACGGTTCCTGGGGTGAGTTCGAGGGGACAGTTGCCTCAGTATGATGAACTGGGCCGCACTCCTTTGCCTTAATCGCCGGCGGAGCCCGGGACCACGAGTGATCTGGGAAGGGGGGTGTGCGAATGGGATCCGTGGATCGGAGGAACGATTCGCACGCTGGGAGCCCGAGAGGCGGAGACTTTCGCGGATCGGGGGGATCCTGGAGCGGTATGCTGGCGCTCCGGCATCGGCCGATCGGCGATGCCGTGGCGTTGGTGGCGGTGATCGCGGCGGTTGAGGCCTTGAGCCATCTCACCGTCCATCGCCTGCTGCCGCCGGGCTCGGAGTCGTGGGGAGCCGCGGTGGATGCGGCGCTCCTCTCCATCGCAATCGCCCCTCTCGTCTACCAACTCATCGTCGCCCCGGCTCGCGCACGGATGGGTGAGCTGGCCAGGGCCTCGAGCGCCGTGAGTGGGAGCATCGCCGATGCAGTAATCACCATCGACGAGCAGGGATTGATCCATGACTTCAACGCTGCCGCGGAAGCTATCTTCGGCTACTCTGCCGACGAATTGATCGGCCAGGATGTGGCGCGGTTGATGCCGGAACCGTATGCGAGCGGGCACCGAGGCTTTTTGGATGCGTATCTTACCGGCGGTCCTGCACGTGTCATCGGGCAACGCCGCGAGTTGACTGCGCTCAGGCGGAACGGAGAGGAGTTTGCCGCCGACCTGACGGTCAGCGAGGTGTGGATCGGCGGTCAGCGCATCTTCACCGGGATCGTGCGCGATCTCTCCGCGGAAAAGGAAGCCGAACGCCAACTTCGGCTGGCCCGCGACACCGCCGAGGCCGCCAGTCACGCCAAGAGTGATTTGCTCGCGACCATGAGCCACGAAATTCGGACGCCCATGAACGGGATCATAGGAATGACCGAGCTGGCTCTGCGAACAAATCTCTCGGAAGAGCAGCGGCGTTACCTGGATCTGGTTCGTCTTTCGGCGGATGCGCTGATGACGCTGATCAATGAGATCCTGGATTTTTCAAAGATTGAGGCGGGTAGATTGGAACTCGAAGCTGTTGAGTTTGATCCGGGCAAAGAGCTTCTCGAAGCGGTGCGTCCGCTCGCCGTACGCTGTGGCGAGAAGAGTCTGGAAACCGTGCTCAGGGTGCGCCCGGAGACGCCCCGACGGGTGATCGGCGATCCTGCGCGGTTTGCCCAGGTGGCAACCAATCTGGTTTCCAACGCCCTGAAGTTCACCGAGTCGGGCGAAATCCGGGTGGAGCTCCGCCGCCGCTGGCGTTCCGCCGATGATGTGAGCCTTGAGCTGGTTGTCTCGGACACCGGAATCGGGATCTCGGACGAGGCGCTGGGGACGATTTTCGAGCCCTTTGTCCAGGCCGACATGTCCACGACCCGGAGGTATGGCGGCACGGGATTGGGTCTGGCGATCTGTACTCGAATTGCCACCCTGATGGAAGGGGATCTCCGGGCCACCAGCGAGCTCGGTCGCGGCAGCGAGTTTGTGTTCAGCGCCTGCTTCGCACTGCCCGAGAGCGAGCGAATCCCCGTGGCGGCAGCGGATCCCTTGCTGGATCACCTGCCCGTGACGCTGGTGGAGGATCATCCCGCGCAGGCGGCGGCGCTTGCAGCCTACCTTACCGAGTTGGGCGCAGAGCCGACTCTGACGCAAGACGGGCCGGATGCGCTGCGCCGGATCGGTGTGGCCGTGGCGGGCGGCGAACCACCGGCTGCGGTGATCGTCGACTTGAGCCTGCCCGGAATGGACGGCCTGGCGGTGGTCGAGTGCCTCAAAGCCCTCCATCCCGGGATTCCCAGCGCCTTTGTGCTGTTGCGAAAAGCCACTGAGTCAATTGACCAGGAGCGGGCCAGCCGGCTCGGCGTCACCTGGAGCCTCGAAAAGCCCTGCCTCGCGGAGGACCTGCGTCGGACTCTGCTTGGGGCAATCACCGGAGGGCCCCCCACGGTTCGATCCTTGACTGAGGAGCCGACGACAGAACCAATGCCATGGGCTCCGCGGTCGCGAATCCTGGTGGTGGAGGACAACCTCGTCAACCAGAAGCTGGCCGTCTGGCTCCTGGAGCAGCATGGTTACGATGCTGTGGTTGCCTCAAATGGCCGCGAAGCGCTGGCGATTCTGGAGCTTCAGTCGTTTGATGCGATCCTGATGGACGTTCAGATGCCGGAGTTGAACGGCCTGGATGCGACCCGCCTGATTCGAGCACGTGAGACCGATACCGGTGATCACGTTCCCATCATCGCCGTAACCGCTTACGCCATGTCGGGGGATCGGGAACGGTGTCTGGACGCCGGCATGGATGCCTATCTTCCCAAGCCGCTCGACGAGCGTCAGTTGATCGAACTGCTCCGTCAACTGGTGCGCGCTGCGCCGACAGGGAGCGCGCACGGCGAGCCCTCGATTTCGGAGGTCACCCCACGCGGGCAGACAACCGAATCCGTTACACTTGAGGCAATTCTGCACCGCTATCGCGGTGATCGAGACCTCGTGGAGGACATGGCCGCCGCCTATCTGGAGGAACTCCCCAGCCGGCTGGATGCGCTCAGGCTTGCGGTTGAGAGCGGCAATCCCGCGGCGGTGGAGCGCGTCGCACATGGGTTGAAAGGGTCGTCTTCAAACTTCTACGCGGCGGCTGCAGTGGATGCGCTGCAGCGGATGCAGCAGGCGGGGCGCGACGGCGATCTCTCCGCGGCTCGTGGGGTTCTGTCAGAAGCCGTAGGCGAGGTGGAGCGGCTGGCGGTAGAGTTGCGGCGCATGTCTCCCCGTTTAGAGTGACACTAATATCCAGCCGGGCTGGGCAGCGAGCGGCAGATCGCCGCCGGCAGGCGAAGCGATGGGCGGAAGCAGGGCCGAGGCGGGGATCAGACCTCGCTTGCGAGGTAGGCGACCCTGTTTCGAATTGTGTTGAGTCCGGTCCGAAGCAGGGATCGGACCGAGCTTGCCTTCAGCCCCAGTTCCACCGCGATGTCCTCGAATTCCCGTCCTTGCAGGTACCTTCCCTCCACGATCTTGCGCTGGCGCTCGGGCAGCAGCTCGATGGCATGGCGAATCTGCGTCCGCACTTGCTCGCCGTCGAGCCCGAGATCGATCTCGGAGTAGGGGTCTCGTTGGTCCGGAACTCCGTCCTCCTGCTCCGGATCCATGGGGAACTCGCGGCTCTCCCGGCGCCAGCGCGAGCGCATCTGGCTGTACACCTGAGTCGGCAGGTTGCGAATCACATACGCCTTGAACGGGACGCCGCGCCGCGGATCGAATTCCTGAAGTAGCCGAAAGAAGAGGCAGTAGATCTCTCCCTCCAACTCTCGACGGCCGTCTGCCGTGGCCCCGTACTGTCCGATCAGTCGATTCACCAGCGGCCGAAACTCCTCGAACAGAGACTCTCGAACGTATACGTGTGAGTTGCGTGAGCTCGTCACGGGCTCATCGGACTGAGCAGTAGAGCGCTGGGTTCGGGCAGCGAGTTGACGGACCTCTGCAGCGAGAGCGTCGGGGCTGCACGGCTTTGGGAGGTAGGCATCCGCTCCGGCTTCCAACGCGAAAGCACGCGCCTGTTCGGAACCGAGCGCCGTGACCACCAGCACGGGGGGCGGCTTCTCTCCGCGCTTGAGCTCGGTCACGAATTCCAGGCCATCCTTACGAGGCATCAGCCAGTCCGTCACCACCAGGTCAAACGGCGTGTGACGGGCGGCGGAGAGTGCCGCCTGACCGTCGCTCACCACCGTCACGGTGTGACCGTCGCGGCGAAGCGTTCGCTCGTAGAGCATTGCGCTGACGCGATCATCTTCGGCAACCAGGATATGCACGGGCGTTTGGAACAACGGGGGCGTCGGGGTGATTTCGCCACCCTCCAGTTAACCGTTCTTCCTCGTACCTCATTCTTCCGCTCCGAGCGCTCAACGGAGCGCTGAGTCGCTGCTCTCGGAGTGTCCGACTGAGCCCTTAACCGCCGCCCCTGATCCGAAAGGACTGTTCCAGCCAGCCCGTGCCGTCCCGGACGCGAACCCTCAGGTCGTGGTCGCCTCTGGTGAGTAGGCCGTCGGATGAGCGCTCCTCATCTCCCAGCAGATAGGGAGGAGCTGTAAAGCTGTTGACCTGCTTTCCGTCGAGGTAGAGCTCCATCGCGCCCATGGGAACGCCTTCCACCCACAGACGGAGTCGCTCCCAGACGTGGTAACCCTGGGCGGGATAGGAGGGCGGGCGGATGTAGATGCCCTTGCTGCGCTGAGGGCGGCTGTCGGCGTCTTCTTTCCAGAATTCGTTGAGCGCGGCCCTGCTGCCCAGGTAGCGAAGGGCTCTTCGGTCCTCCGGCCGGCCGCCGTTCACCCGACCGTCGGCCTGGTAGACGTAGATGCCGTCCACGCCCGCGTCGTAGAGTTGCCGGGCGCGCCAGAGGAACGGCCCCGGCAGGGGCGGCGCCCACTCCAGAGCGTCGATCACTGGGAGCAGCTTCACGGATGTTCCGCGAGTAGCGCGAACGTAGGGCGCGATGTCGAAGTGCATGTGCCGGCCCTGCAGGTTGCTGGGGCACAGGTAATCGATGAGGCCCTCCTTCACCCAGGTCCGATAGTCGAAGTTCTCCGAGAGCCGAACGCCATGGGCTGGAAAGCGGATGAGGACGGGAACTTTGGTGTGCCGCCGGCGGGAGAACTCCCGGGAGAGGCTGCGAAGCTCCCGCATGATGGCGAGTGAGGTCTCCGGCTTGTCAATGCACTCGGGATAGCGGCAAAAGTCGATCGAGATGCCGTGGGCGCCGATCTCCAGCGCCTCCCGGTACAGGGACACGACGTAATCTCGAACCTCTTTGAGCTCGTACCGGACATCGTGACCCTTGACCCATGTGGGGTTCTTCTTCGTGATGTCGCCCTGAAGGGGGGAGCCGATGTAGGTTGCGCTGGCGCCGAAGTTGGCATGCAGTTTCAAGCCGAAGCTTGGGGCGTGACGCAGTTCGGTCTCGAGGGTGTTTGTGTACTGCTGCATGCGGCCGACGTGATCCGTCGTCGGTCTTGGGTCATCCTGGGTGGGGTCGCCGATGGTGTTGTAGAGGAGTTGGTCGGTAGAGCGTGCCTCGAAGACGACCTTCATTCCAATCCGGCCCATCTGGCTGTCGGCGATCTGAATGCCCCCCTCGGCGAGGGACGACAGAATCTCTCGATGCTGTGTGCCGTTTCGGATGTCTTCGTAGAAAGACCATGAGTAGGGCTCGAAGAAGCCGGCGACGACCCGATCTCGCTTTAGCGTGAGCGGGCGGTTCAAGCGGGCTACCGTATCGGGCTGCAGAGGCACCAGCTTGACATAATCCAGGCACGCCCGGTCGTAGCCTTTGTAGTGATGCGGCGGTTGAATGACCAGGTGCTGGCGATCCATCGTCCGCCAGTTCCACAACACCTCCGGCAGGGAGTGTGTCTTCACGCCTTCCCGCGGAGCGAACACCTGGTCGGCCCGCTCCTCGCCGGTGGTTCGGATCCGAACGACTCCGGCGTCCGGTAGGAAGCGCAGGAAGATGGCGTGGGGGCCTTTCAGGTTGAGGGGATAGGTGAGTGCGCGAAGCCCCTGCTGCGGATCCGGGTTGCCGTAGAGTGCGGTTCCCAGCGATGCCCCCGAGGCGGCGGGTAGCCCGGATCGAAAGGACCACTCGCCGAGGGCGGGCTCCCGATCTCGCGCCACCATTCCCCGCTGAAGGACCTGGGCCCAGTCCTCTACGTAGGTCACATCGCGATTGTCCATCCGGACCCGACGTCGGATCTGGCCGAGCGGCGCCCCTTCCACCGTCTCCAGCTTGAGCTCGAAGTCGACGTTGACCATGCCCTCCCGCTGGGCGGAGGGGTAGGGGTCCCACACCACCGACCGCTTCAGACCGGCCGCACGGCGCTCCAGGATCTCTCCCTGTTCCCAGGCGACCCAATCCGCCTCCGGCGCTAACGCGAGCGCGGTGTCGGAGAGATAGGGGGTGATGGATGCCGGCTCCGATTGACCGGTCCGAACATCTCGCCATCGGCAGCGAACTCGAATCACTTCGGGAGCGCCGGCAGGCGCCTCGTAGCTGATGCGCACGCTCCGGCTGACCGGGTCGATCTCGACTCCGGGCCCGACGGCTGACGCTCCCGTGATCGATCCAGCGGGAGCGTCCTGCGGCGAAAGGGCAGAGAGCCCGGCAAGGGCTCCGAAGGCGATCAGGGCGAACGCCCGAGACTTCTTCAAATCAGCTCCTGGATCGGCGAGCCACGGTCAATCAGCGGAGTGGGTCGTCCTTCGCGGTCGACGAGCGATGTGGTGGGATCCACCCCTGCGCAGCGATAGATTGTGGCGATGAGATCACCCGGTGTCAGCGGCCGCTCGCTCGGCTCGCCGCCATCAGGCGTTGTGGCGCCCACCACCTGTCCGCCGCGGATGCCGCCGCCGGCCAGCGCCACCGACATCGCGCCGGGCCAGTGTCCGCGTCCGCCGCCGGAGTCGATGCGCGGCGAGCGTCCGAACTCACCGCAGGCAACTACGAGTGTGGTCGCGAGCAGCCCCCGAGACTCCAGATCGCGGATGAGGGTGGAGAAGGCCGCATCGAAGCGTGGGAGGCGGCGGCGAAGCTGCTCTTCGATCTTGTAGTGATCGTCCCACCAGTCCACGTCCTTCTCGTAGAGGTTGACGTTGACGAACCGCGTCCCCGCCTCAACGAGACGCCGTGCGAGAAGGGCGCCCTGGCCGTACAGCTCCCGGCCGTAAGCATCGCGCAGACCGGCAGGCTCGTCCGAGAGATCGAGCGCCGCCTTCACCCGGGGGTTGGTCATCAGCTCGAAGGCTCGGGCCTGAGCCTCAGAGAAGCTGGATGGCCCGCCGGCCGCGTCGAGCCGCGCGAGTTCACCGTCCACGAGGGAGAGGAGGCCTCGTCGTCGCTCCAGCCGGGCTGAAGTGAGTCTCCCCGAGAGGAGGAACTCCGGATTCCGATAGCGCGCGAGACTGGGATCCAGCCCGGTGTTCCAGGCGGCATGGCGCTCGCCCAGAAAGCTGGGACCTTCGTAAAAGCCTGCGTGGGTCCGGTAGTCGTCCGGGATGCAGGCATAGGTCGGAAGCTCCAGTGCTATGTCAGCGGAGCGCTCGCCGGTCAGCCGGGAAATCACGGAGCCGAGGGATGGATGCTGCTGGCCCCGAGCCCGGGCGTTGGGGAGCGGGTGTCCCGTCTGGAGGTGGTGGGTGGCGTCATCGTGGACGGTTTGCGTGTGGTGGATGGATCGGACAATCGCCAGATGCCGCGCGATCTCGCGGTGCCCCGGGAGAAGCTCACAAACATCCAGCCCGGGAATTCGCGTGGAGATGGGTCGGAACGGCCCTCGCACCTCCGCCGGCGCGTTGGGCTTCATGTCGTAGGTGTCGTTCTGGGAGGGCCCGCCCGCCATGAAGAGCACGATGACAGAGTTCGCCCGGCCCGCCCGGGTGGTCGCTGCGGGGGCCGACATTCCGGGCGCCACGCCACTAGCGCCCAGGCCCAGCGCTCCCCATTGCAAGAAGCTGCGGCGGGTGGTTCCATCGCAGTTGCGGCCGGCGGGTCCGAAGAGTTTGACCACTGAAGTCTCCCAGGGGGCATCGCGCCACGCCCAACAGACTCACCGGGCCGGCGCGCGAACATCCGAGGGTGAATTGGGCGCGGCATCGGGATTTGCCTTCTGCAACCCACCGCTTCTCAGACCCGGAAGCAGGCGCGCGGAGTTGGAGATAAACGCGAGTTCCGACGTGACATGGATGAACGCAGCGGCCAGGGGGTTCAGGTGTCCGGTCGCCGCCAGCGCCACGCCGACCCCGTCCACCAACAGCGTACCCACGAAGTTCTGCAAGATGATCCTTCGACAGCGTCGGGCGAGGCCGACGGTGTCCGGCAACTTCATCAGATCATTGCCGAGAAGAACGATGTCGGCGCTCTCCTGCGCCACGGCGGTGCCCGAGCCCATAGCGATGCCCACCGTCGCCCGAGCGAGCGCCGGAGCGTCGTGTACGCCGTCGCCGACCATGGCGACGACGATCCCGGAGCCGGAGAGCCGCTCGATCTGCTCCAGCTTCTGGGAGGGGAGCAGGCCACCCTCGGCGTGATGAATACCGAGCCGGTCGCCGACCGCCTTCACGATTGCCGGGGAATCGCCGCTGAGAATTCGAGTCTCCACCCCCAGCGCGCGGAGAGCGTCAATTGCTCCCCGCGCCTCGGGTCGGATCGGGTCCGCGATGCGAAGCACCCCCAGACACTCTCCGTTTCGGGCTACCCAGACCTCGCTCGCGGGCTGTTGAGACGGATGCTGCGACAACGTCACCCCGTTCTCGACCAGAAAGGTGCGCGTGCCCGCCAGGAGCAACTCGCCGGTCTCCTCGCGACTCCGTACCCCTCTACCCGGCACGTACTCAAATCCGTCGGAATGGGGGCCGGCGGTGGCTGCCAGATCGCGGGTGGCGGCCAGCTTCTGAACCGCGCGCGCCAGCGGGTGTTCCGAGAACACCTCGGCGCGCGAGGCCGACGCGATCAGCAGTTCTTCCGATATGCCCTCCGCGGGCCAGATCTCGGTCACCTCGGGCCGGCCCAGGGTCAGCGTGCCCGTCTTGTCGAGCACCGCGATCTTCAAACCGGCCAGCGCCTCGAGATAAACGCCGCCCTTGATGATGGAGCCCCTTCGCGCCGCGGTGCCGATCCCCCCGAGAATGGCGAGCGGCGTACCTGCAGCCACGCCACAGGCGCCCGCTACGATGATCACCGAGATGGTCGACCGGATGTCCCGCGTGAAAGCGAAGGTCAGCACGGCGCCGATCAGGGCGGCGTAGACAAGCCACCCGGCGAGGCGGTCCGCAATTCGCTGA
Source organism: Actinomycetota bacterium (assembly GCA_005798285.1). GTDB lineage: Bacteria > Armatimonadota > SYMT01 > SYMT01 > SYMT01 > F1-80-MAGs030. Next base: position 2,551 of record SYKE01000085.1, on the reverse strand, counting down.
ATGGGCGCTCGTGACTTGTCGGCGTGCTCCACCGCCCGCACAATCTTGCCGAAGGTGGTGTCTTCACCGATGAGCTCCACGCGAAGCTCCAGGGCACCGTCGTAGTTGGTGGTGCCCGCGAACACGGCACCGCCGACGTTTTTCTCTACAGGGACCGACTCGCCGGTGATCGTGGACTCATCGATGTGAGAGCTTCCGCTCAGGATCACGCCGTCGGCCGGGATCGAGTCGCCCGGTCGGACGAGCACCACGTCACCGACGGTGAGCGTGTCGACGGAAACAGTGACCCACTCCTCGCCGCGCTTCACCTGGGTGTTGCGCGGCAGGTAGACGAGCAGGTCCTGGATGGCGCTGCGACCTCGGCTCACCGTCAGCCCCTCGAGCACCTCGGCAATGAGCACGAACAACACGATGACGGCGGACGTGAAGAGTTCGCCGATCGCCATGGCGGCGGCGAGCGCCACCGTCATGGAGAGTTCCATGGTCATTCGCCGGCGGCGCAGGGCCTGCAGGGCGTGCTGGAAGATCGGGAGCCCGCCCCCAAGGGTGGCGGCGAGTGAGAAGAGATCGAACGGCGCCACACCCCGGGCGATTCCGCTGCCGCCGACGGCGATGGCGGCGGCTACGCAGCCTATTCGCAGGAGATCGCCGGGTTGTGCGTGGTCATGGTCATCATGATCGCCATTGTCGTCCTCGTCGGCGGCGTGTCCCCCCGGGGGGAGCACGTTGCGCCGGGCGTCGCCTCCGTGGCTGTGCCTCTGGCCGGCGGCGGCGCCGTGGTCATGACCGTGCGTTCCGACGCGATGCAAACTGTCCGAGGAGTTTTCCGGGTTGATCTTCATGGTGGGGTTGGATTGCTGGGCGCCAGGGACCGCTGTGATGTCTGCCGTAGAGTGCCGTCCATTCACGAAGATCGGCGGCGGGCTCGGAGGGTGCAGTCTCTCCGGGTAAGCTGTCTCTATACTGGAGGGTGAGGGCGAACCGGTGATCCGCCGATGAGCATCGGGCCCATCACTGCCGGAAGAGGGAGTCGCGAGCGTTGTTTCGTAGAGTGATCACACATCTGGGGCTTGTCTGCCTCGCGCTCGCGCTGGCGCCGTCCGGGGCCCAGAATCTCGGCCTCGTTCCTTACAATACCCGCCTGGAGATCTCAGGTAAGATCTGGAACTCAGGAAGTTGGTCCGCTTTCTGCGCCGATGAGCAGGATCGGAGCCTGAACGGGGATGCAGACACCGACGACACGATTCTGTTCCTGGTGGACACTCAGAACTTCCGATTGACTTCCGTTGGGTTGGCGATCGACTACCCGACGGCCTCCAGCGACGAGCGGCCACCGGTCGCGCTCTCCCCAACCGCGATTGCGCTTCAGGTTTCCGAGCGGGATCAGGGCAATGTCGATCTGAACAAGGACACCAGGGTCGAAGGCAATGTGCTGGCGCTGTTCCTGCCCGCAACGCGCCAGGCGGTCAATCTCGGCGTATCGGGAGTCAACTTGATCTGGCTGGAGAAGACGCTCTTTTTCGCCCAGTATGAGCGAACTGCCGGCAAGGATCTGAACGGCGACGGCGACCTGCGGGATGCGGTTCTCTGTCGCATGGAACTCGACACACGGAAGGTGGAGCCGCTGGGGATCGACTGCGAGGCGGGGATCCAGGCGGCGGGCAAACTCCTCGCGCTTCAAACCAGCGAACTGGCTCAGGGCAACCGGGACCTCAACGGGGACGGCGACACGGGCGACATCGTGGCTCAAGTTTACGATCCTGCCACGCGAAAGGTTGTTTCCACGGGATTGGAGTGCTCCGGGGGGCTCGCCTTCACGGACAAGCTGCTCGCCGTCGGTGTCCAGGAGAATCGCCAGGGCAAGAAGGATCTGAACGGCGACGGGGACACGCTGGACACCGTGATGGCCGTGTGGGACCTGGGGGGCCAGACCGCCATTAACCTGGGTCAGGACTGCAGCGCGGGGTTTGGCGCAGACGGTGAGGTGGTCGGGTTTGTGACTTCGGAAGCGGCGCAGGGGCTGAAGGACATCACTGAGGACGGCGACGCCACCGACGATGCAGTGCAGGCCTGGACCCTGTCGGGCCGAAAGGTTATCAACCCGAAGCGCGATGGATCCGGCGGGCTCGAAGTGGAAGGCGGGAAGTTGATCTTCGGCTGTTCCGAGGTGGCGCAGGACGACAAGGACCTGAACAAGGACAAGGACTCCGATGACACCGTAGTGTTCTGGTACGATCCGGGCGGCGGAAAGCTTACCAATACCGGTTGGAGCGTCACGGATGTTTTCGTCGGCGGCGAGGGGCGGGTGGTGTGGCGCGTCTCGGAAATCGATCAGGGCGACAAGGACCTGAACCGAGATCGTGACACCGACGATCAGGTCTGCATGGTAATCGACGGAGCCACCGGCGCGGTCTCTACCCCGAATCTGGCGTGCGGTTTGGAGTTGACCTGCGGCCGCTTCGCAGCGACGTTTTCAGTGCCCGAGGCGGACCAGGGCTCCCGAGATTTGAATGGCGACGGGGACCCGGACGACGAGATCGTGCATGTCGTG
>SYKE01000084.1 GCA_005798285.1 Actinomycetota bacterium | reverse complement strand
TCCCTCGTGCTCCAATGGCCCTGCGGGGCCGAATCTGGTGCCCAAAGCGGGCTGATTCGCGCTCTCAGGGGGCGATTGAATGGCCAAAACGGGAAAGTATTCCCTCCGCGCGGCCGTTTCCACCAAAAGTGCGGAAGAACCAAAAACGAAGAAGAATCCGGCGCACACCAAGGGCTCCGCTTCAGGCGTCACCCCTTCCCGTTTCGCCTCGGCTCGGATCCGTCGCCTCGCTTCCTCCGTCTGCTGTGGAAGCTTCCGCGTCGCAATGAACCGCCCTGGTATTGACGGCAGCTTCTTGGCGGTGTTTGGCACTGTTTGCACGGGGAAATCGCCGCACTCTGCTTCTCAGAGAAAACCGAGAGCGGCCACGAGGTCGAACGGTTTGCCGTCTGGATGGCAGAGCGGTAAGTTACTCCAAGCCATCCGCACGATCACGTAACCCCCGGCTGCCACCACGGCGGCAATCCCGGAACGTATTCCATACAATCGGTCCGCCGCCACTACGTCCCCGAGTTGCGCGGCGGCGTTTTGGAGGGTCTCTCCTTCCTTTCCGTCAGTCAGCCTCACCTGATCAATCGACAGATTCTGCAGGTTGAAGCCCAGATGGACACGGAAGTCTGTCCCCTTGCTGCCAGGACGGCTGACCGCAGTGGCATCGAGGATCCACAGACGGAGAGGGTGGTCACTGGGAGGAGGGAGGTCAAGATGTCGAGAGACCATCGAGGTGAGAACGACACCAAGCCAAGGGGCAAAGGCCCGCAGGCGCTTGAGGAGCGCGACATCGGAGAGTTGCGCGATTCCCTGGATCCGGAGGTATGCGGAGACGCTGCGAAGAGAGTTTCCCGTAGCGGCGTAGATGAGAGCCATGCGGAGCAGAGTGGCAGCGTCACTCACCTCACGACGGCGCTGGAGAGCGCGGGTCTTCCTTGGGGACAACTCCAGGTCGGTTGGTAGCAGAGTGAGCAAGTAGGGCCACTGGGATTCCGGGAGTTGCGATGGTTGCATACTCCTAGATTCGGTTGCCGAGCAGGATTACTCCGAGTAAGTTAGCGCATGTGGGGCATCGCCCAGAGCTCGACGCAGGGGATGCCGGCGGGTCACCTGGCGAGCTTGACCGAGGTCGGGGATCGGCTTCCGGGCTGCTCGTGCTGGAACTGCTCCGTTGAGGTAGGCCGGCTCCGGCAGGCTTTCGGTGGTCCCGTGTGGAATCTGCACACATTGAACCCGAGAGCGATGTCGGGGCTGGGACGCAGCGGAAGGGGTCGAGCAGGGCTATGAAGCGGATTTCCATTGGCACGTGGGCCTACAGCATCGGACCGTATGCCGCATGTCCGGTGCCGTTCGATGAAGTGGTCGACCGACTGGCGGCGCTGGGATTTCAGGGCATCGAGCTGGGCGGTTTCCCGCCCCATCCCAACCCCGATGACCTACCCACCCGCGAACAGCGGCAGGCAGTCACGGAGAAGATTCGCGCACGGGGATTGGAATGGTCCGGTCTGGCGGCGAACCTCTGGGGCGAGAAGCTGATCAACACGGATGACACCTCGGCCTACGTCTCCGAGTTCGGCCGCAACGTGGAGTTCTGCACGGATCTGGGGATCGAGACGATTCGCGTGGACACAGTGCAGCCGCCCACCATCTTTTCCGAGGTGGATGAGGGAACCGCCCGCGCTCGGGTGGTGGATGCGTGGCGGTGCTGTACGCGGATTGCCGCGAATGCGGGCGTTCGGGTGGTGTGGGAGTTCGAGCCGGGGTTCGCCTTCAACAAGCCGTCGGACATCGAACGGATTGTGGACGAAGTGGGTCACGACAACTTCAGCGTGATGTTCGACACCTGCCACGCCCACATGGTCGCCGCGGTCGGCGCGCGACAGCCGGGTGAGCGGGAGACCCTGCCGGGAGGCGCTCTGGAACTGGCGCAACGCCTCAGGGGCAAGATCGGGCACATCCACCTCATCGACTCCGACGGGACGCTCCACGACGACGAGACCTCGACGCACGCTCCGATGGGCGAGGGCATCCTCGATTTCACGGTGCTCCTCCCCGAGCTGGCGCAGAGCGGCGTGCCGCATGACTGGTGGACCATCGACCTCTGCTTTTGGCCGGATGCCTGGGCGGTCACCGAACGGTGCAAGCACGAGGTCGACCGGCTGAACACGATTTACGGTTAGGGGAGAGTCGCCATGGCGAAACCGCTGCGGATCGGACTGGTCGGCTACGGCTTCATGGGCCGGGCCCATTCGAACGCGTATCGGCAGGTGAATCAGTTCTTCGAGCTGGAGCATCGACCGGTGATGGCAGCCGCCTGCGCCCGCAACGAGGCAAAGCTCAAGGCCTTCGCCGACAACTGGGGTTGGGAGAGCACGGAGACCGACTGGCGCCGGCTGATTGATCGACCCGATATCGACGCCATCGACATCGGCAGCCCGAACAACACCCATTCGGAGATCGCCCTCGCCGCCGCCGCCGCGGGCAAGATGGTCCTCTGTGAGAAACCGCTCGCCATGGACGGCGCCGAGGCCCGCCGCATGACTCAGGCGGTGGAACAGGCGAGTGTGCCGAACTTCGTGTGGTTCAACTACCGCCGCGTGCCCGCCATTGCGCTGGCGCGCCAGGTGGTGCAGGAAGGGCGCATCGGTCGCCCGTTCCACTATCGGGCGCAGTACCTGCAAGACTGGACCATCAGCCCCGATCTGCCCCTCGGCGGCGCCACGCTCTGGCGGCTCGATGCCGATGTCGCGGGCTCCGGAGTTTCGGGCGATCTGGTCGCCCACTCGATCGACACGGCGATGTGGCTGAATGGCCCCATCACTTCGGTGACCGGCATGACCGAGATCTTCGTCAAGGAGCGCGCCCTGCAAGACGATCCCTCCCAGACGAAGGCGGTCACCATCGACGATGCCTGCCAGTTCATGTGCCGCTTCGGCAACGGGTCGCTCGGGCTGTTCGAGTCCACACGCTACGCCCGGGGGCGAAAGAACTACAACACGCTGGAACTGAATGGGGAGAAGGCCTCGGTCTACTTCGACCTGGAAGATCCGCACCGGCTGCAGTACTACGACCACGGCGACGTCGGTCATCTGCACGGCTGGCGCGGGATCCACGTCACCGGGTTCGAGCATCCTTATATGAAGAACTGGTGGGTTCCCGGCTGCACCATCGGCTACGAGCACACCTTCATCAACTCCCTTGCGGACTTCCTGAAGGGCCTGGAGACCGGTGTTCCTTCGGCGCCGACCTTCCGCGACGCGCTCCACACCCAACTGGTGCTGGACGCCGTTCTGGAGTCCGCCCGTACCGGGAGTTGGATCGACATCGATTACGCCGATTGAGGGAGAGAGGGCCATGCCGATTGGAATGAACCTGCTCCTCTGGACCCCCGCGGTCACGGAGGCGCACTTCCCGCTGCTGGAGTCGTTGAAGACGTGCGGCTACGACGGCGTGGAGATTCCGCTGTTCGAGCTCGACCTGCCGACGCTCCGGCGGGTCTCGTCCGAGCTGGATCGACTTGAGCTCCGGCGCACCGGCGTCACCGTCGCCACCCACGTCGCCAACCCGATCTCCCCGGATGCGAGGTTGCGACGAGCGGCTGTGGAGCAGCTTCGCCGCCACCTCGACGCCTGCGCCGAAGCCGGCATTGAGCTCCTCTGCGGTCCGTTCCACTCCACCCTCGGCGCGCTCTCGGGTCGGGGACGGACCGCCGAGGAGTGGTCGTGGTGTGTGGAGACGCTTCGTGAAGCCGCGCTCCACGCCGCCGAGGTGGGAGTCGCGCTCTCGGTCGAGCCGTTGAACCGGTTCGAGGTCTACTTCCTGAACACCATCGCCGACGCCGCGCGATTGTCGCTGGAGATCAACGTACCCGGCTTCGGCTGCCTCTACGACACGTTCCATGCGAACATCGAGGAGTTCGACATCGCCTCCTCTCTGCGAGAGGCGCTGCCGCAGGTGAACCACGTTCACATCTCTGAGAACCACCGCGGCACGCCCGGCTCCGGCCACGTGCATTGGGAGACCACCTTCCGAGAGCTGCGGGAGGGCGGCTACGACGGCTGGCTCACCATCGAAGCTTTCGGCCGAGCCATCCCCGAAGTAGCGGCCGCCACCTGTATCTGGCGCGACCTCTTCGACAGCCCCGAACAACTCTGCCGCGACGGCCTCGCCTTCATCCATCGGATGCTTGGGAGATAATGTCAAGCCGTTGCTGGTTCAGGCGTCCTGGCACGGGGGATACGGCACTTGTAATCCATGGTGGGTTCAGATTTGTGAGAGGCTTCATCCCTGGAGGGACGCTCCACCCGGGAGTAGGGGGGCAGCGACATGAAACCCGGTACGCAGAATCAGCGGGAGAGGCGCTAATCCCTGAATGAATGCTGAAACTGATACCCGTGGAACTTTGAGATTGGCGGAGGAAATCAGCGAGACAGCACTGTAGGCCCGAGTCGGTCTGCCAGACCCGCCCGCGGGTCTGCCGGCGACCGCCGATCCGGTGGAGCCACTCGGCTTCTACGAGTTCTTCGCCGGCGCCGGGCTGGTTCGGCTCGCGCTGGAGCCGACGTGGAAGTGCCTGTGGGCGAACGACATCGATCCAATGAAGGCGGAAGTGTATGCCGCCAATTTTGGTGGAGCAGAGCTTCACGTGGGAGATGTGTCGCAGGTGGCAGCCGCCACGCTCCCGTCCGGCGCGCACATGGCATGGGCGTCCTTCCCGTGCCAGGACCTTTCTCTCGCCGGTTGGCGACGGAGAATGTCAGCCGAGCGAAGTGGATCGTTCTGGGCGTTCTGGCGCCTGATGCGCGACCTGCATCAGGAGGGTCGTCGACCACCTCTCGTGGTCATAGAGAATGTCGTGGGATTGCTTCACGGCGCCGATTTTGCTGGATTCTGCGAAGCGCTGGCGGCTATCGACCTCCAGTTTGGAGCGCTGGTTATTGACGCGCGAAGGTTCGTGCCTCAGTCCAGACCTCGCGTCTTTGTAGTGGGAATGGATGCGAGAGCCAATTGCCCTCCTTTCACAATCAAGCTGCCAAAAGGCTCTCCCCGGGAGATGCCGCGGACCACGGACTTGACGATGGAGTTGAAGTCGGTCGGCGACAGCAACGACACGGCGCAATTCTCCCGGTAGGCGCCAAAGCCAAGCCGCGTCTCACGTCGGTCGCATGGCTCCCATCGCTAAGCCGTTCCGCCGCAGCATCGGGTTCCTCCTCCACACGCGCGGCATGGTCGGCAGCGGCACAAAAAAAGGGCTGCCGAAGCAGCCCTCCTCCAATCAAGCGGATGGCGAGGATCAGCCCCTGGAAGGACCGCCTCCCGAGCGTGCTACGATCTCTTCCGCCACGTTGCGCGGCACTTCTTCGTAGTGGCTCGGTTCCATGCTGTAGCTGGCGCGCCCCTGCGATACGCTGCGGACCACCGTGGCGTACCCGAACATCTCGGCGAGAGGGACCTGAGCCTTGATCACCTGGGTGCCGCCCTGGGCGGGCTCCATGCCTTCGATGCGTCCCCGACGACTGTTGAGGTCGCCGATGATGTCTCCGAGGAAGTCATCCGGAGTCACGACTTCGACCGCCATCACGGGCTCTTTCAAGACGGGACCCGCCTTCGCCGCAACCGCCTTAAAGCCGATCGAACCGGCGATCTTGAACGCCATTTCACTGGAGTCCACTTCGTGGTAGCTCCCATCCACGAGGCTCACGCCGACATCGATGATGGGGAAGCCTGCCAGCAATCCTCCGTCCAGAGCTTCCCGGATGCCCGCTTCCACCGCGGGAATGTACTCCCTCGGGATCGAACCGCCGACGACCTTGTTCTTGAACACAAAGCCCGTGCCGGGTTCGAGCGGCTCCACTTCCAGCACGACGTGCCCGAACTGGCCTTTACCACCCGTCTGGCGGACGAAGCGCCCTTCACCACGGCTCGGCCGCGTGATGGTCTCCCGGTAAGCGACCTGCGGCCGGCCCACACTGGCCTCAACTCGAAACTCGCGAGTGAGGCGATCCTGGATGATCTCCAGGTGAAGCTCGCCCATCCCGGAGATGAT
>SYKE01000083.1 GCA_005798285.1 Actinomycetota bacterium | reverse complement strand
CCCACCGCAGCTTCGACCCAGCGCATCGCGGACGACAGGGGCTCTAGCGAGAGTACGTGCGGAACGCCGGCGCCGCGGAGCAGCTTTCCGAGGATGAAGCTGGGCACGAATACCAGCGGGGCAAGCGGCATCAGGCTGAAGTCGCGCAGTCCCCGCGGAATTCCTAGCATGATGCACACCTGCAGCAGTCCGAGAGCGAATGCGAATTGCCACGGAGCCGAGGAAAACATCATGCTCGCTGCGATCAACGGAAGTCCCGGGAGCATCAATAGGGCGAGGTGAACAACTCTCGTCGTGCGCAGCGCCAGCCAGGTCTCCCACCTGGTTCGAGGGAGCTCCGCCAGGGCAGTAGAATTCGGTACCTCCAACGCGTCCCAGACCGGGCGTTCCTCCAACTCCACACTCCAGGCTGCGATGAAATCAGTGCTGAAGCCGTGTCGATCGCCCGGAGGTGGAACCAGGCGCAGGTCCCGAACGCTGCTGCATAGAGGGCGACAAACCAGCCGACCGTTCGCCGCAAGGAGCCTTCAGCAGTCGATCGTCGCAACTTCCGCCTGCGGAGAAGATCCTGAAACGGATTGTCAAACAGGTATCCCAGGCCCCGGAATGGCGTCATCTCAGCGCAACCTTTCATCTGCTACGGGCTTCAACTGAAGCAGAGCCAGATGGGTGGCGGATCTCGGTTGGGGTCCGTTCTCTTGCCGTTCGATCCACTCCACGGACAGGTGTTGGGCGACCTGTTGTCGAGTGGATCGATATGCAAATGGGATGAGCGCGATCAGCCATGCGGCGAGCGCCGCCGGGATGACGATCAGCGCCGTCCACAACTGGGGGAAGACTACAGCACTGGAGCCCGATCCGAGCCGCCAGAGCAGGGTCTGCGCGGTCAGGGTAACGGCGATTACGGGAGCAATCGCCAGCAGAAGGGCTGGACTCCTATCGCCAACTGCACCGACGGTCACGAGGAGCCGGTGGGGGATGAACGCGACTCCGACCATCCAGAAGCCCCCAAGGACGGCCACGGCGGAGGGTTGCAATCCGAAGTGGGCGGAAGCCACGATAGCACAGACGCACCCGAGGGCCGCGCCGAACCACGCCGCGTACTGACGGGCCAGCGCCACGCGGATTGTGCTTCGAATCAGGCGGTCGGGACTCGGCGCGCTGAGGGCGAAATCGCTCCACCCCGTGGGCCACATGATCGCTCCTCCGGCCGCGCCCATGACGCCGGCCAAACCCTGGAAAGCAGTCAACGTCGGCCCTAGCAGGAAGACCGTGAGGGGTTCGATGCTCCCGACCCGGGAGCCCACGAGCGAGATGAAGCAGTTGATGGCTCCGGCTGCCGCTGAGATGAGCAAGCACGATGTCGCCCCTTCCCAAAAGGGCGCACGGCTGCGGCGCCGACGGCGGGCTGCCTCCAACACACAGAGAGCTTCGTCTGAAGAAGTCGAGTCATCGAGCAGGATCTCTTCGAGCCTTGAGAGTCGCCGTTCTCGGTCCCAGCGCGGAGCCCAGTTGGGGACTGCGCGAGGGCCGTTTTCCTCCATTCGCTGAGGGCGAGCGGGCCGACGTGGGCCGGGGCCTCGTTTGGTGGCGCTCCGCTGCGCCAGTCCGAGGAGAAACGCGAGTGAGATGCCCGCTACGAGTTGGACGTTGGGCAGGTCGCCAACGGGAATACAGGATGGGGCCGGCAGTAAGCCCGGCATCTGGGTGAGGATGACGTAGATCGGACTCCAGGCGAGCGCCCGGTGCGCAGCGGCGGGGGGTTGGGTGCTCGCAGCGAGCAGCAGGGGGCCTCCCGCGGCAATTGGGAGCAGGAGGATCCAGAGGCACCGACAAGCGACCCCGGCCCACACGTTTCTCCAGGTTGCCAGTCGCTCAGCGGCGTTGAATGCGTTGATCGTACCGGCGAGTCCCGCAGCGACCGTCAGAAGCCCCGCGCACGCTCGAACAACGACAGATGGATCGATCCCTGACAGTGCCGTCGCCATGAGCGCGGCTCCCGCCGTCGGTCCGACGCCGAGGATGATCTCCGAAGGTCGGGGGACGATTCTCGCCGAGGGCCGAGTGGGTGCGAATCCAACTGTCGCAAACGCGCGGAGGATAGATGCGCCGCCGAACAGCCAGACGAAAGCCGAAAGCGCGTGCGGCGTATCCTGTGTGCCGACAAGTGCTCCGAGGGACCCGCTCTCGAAGAGCGCTTGCCATCCATACCCCAGCGCCGTCAGGCCGACGAGAGCTCCCATCGCAAACTCAAGCGCCAGACCGTGCGGGCCGGTCGAGCACGTCGGCGCCCCGATTTCGTTGCTCAGCCCGGTCTGACGCAGGCGCTCAGTGTTCAGGTCCAATGTCCGCCATTGGAAGAGCCCGAACAGAGCCATCAGCGGAAACAGAGGCGCCAGTGGAACCTGAAACAATTCGGCCGGGGAAATGAGCCAGGTTCCGATGTAGCCGAGGATGAACTCCGGCGCCCACGGGACGGTGGTGAAACCCAGCTTGAGACCGACTCGGGAGACAATCTCGGCGGTAACCGGGGCTATGGCTCGGGTGAGTTGGGGCGATTTGGCGAGATAGATCCAGCGCAGGACCGCGATGGGCACGGATCCGAAGGTGTCGAGAACCGCCGAGGGTTCTGAGGAGCCTGTATCCGAGCCTCGAGATAGCGAGGGCAGATCGACTTCATAGGGGCCGGGAACTGCGCCCACGAGCAGCCAGGCGAGCGTGAGCGCTCCGATCACGGCGAGCGGTGGTACGCTCGCCCACAGCGCCATGATCAGAAAGCCGGGAGCGGCGACGGCGCAGAGCGCCGCTGAGCAGGTCAGGCGAGCCAGAGCAGTTTGCAGAAGCACTGTGCTCGGCGCGGCGCCCGCAAGCAGGAGATCTCGCACTCGCCATGCGCCCCGTGGCGTAAAAAACGGAAAGCAAAAGCGGTGCAGCAGCGCAACGAGAATCGCGTGAAGGATCAACGCAAGGCCCAGCGCCTCGACGCGCTCAGCGATCTCGCTGCCGCGATCTCCTCGGCCAACAGCTAACTCGTTGAGAACCAGGGCGGCGCACGGCGACGCAGCCGCTGCCGCGAGAGCCCGAAAAAGGGGCGCCCGGCCCCGAACGGTGCGTCGAAACTCGAACTGCAGGGTCGGATTGTCGAGGATTCTCACGCTTCTGACGCTCCTCAACGGCTCGATCGCTCCGCGAGTCCCGGTCCGCGAAGTGGCATGGGACTCAGCCCATTCAGGTTTCACCCAGGGACTGCCAGCCTGGACTGCTGCCGGCTGTCGGACTTGTACAGACCCGGATTGTAATTTATCGGGTGCAATTCGACTCGAACCGAATGGAGTCCTTTTGGGCGCCTGACGTTACTTTCCCCCCTCTTTCTCCAGGTTCTCGGGGAGGCCGCACCGGCGGACGATCTTCAGGGCTTTCCGGTAGGCGAGGGGGATTTGAATGAGAGTGCTGGCGAACAGCGCCGCGACGACGATTGGCCACACGGCAATGAGCGCTCTGCCGACGGCCGTCAAGAACGCTACAGCCACAGGACCAAGAACGGCGAACACGACGCACAACCCGACGGTGAACACGAACACCAGCACGACGGTCCAGGGTCGAGGTTCCCACCCCTGGATTCCCCCAAGCCCTGAAAGGATGCCGAGCGCCAGGATCTGGAGTTGGACCAGTAGCCACACCGGAAGCGCCCAGATGGGGGCCCCGGCGAGCATCGCAACCATCGCGGCGGAAAATGAGATGAGGGTCAGCGCCAGGTAGGTGGGAAGCGGGGTAATCGCCTCGCCGACAATCAGTCCCTGAACAACCGCCTGAGGTGTCACCGGCGTCCGGAAGAGCTCGGTCCTGCGCCCCTGAACCTTAGAGAGTTGCGCTTCTGCGGTAATGGTGGTTGACAGGTGGATCGACAGCAGCATCAGCGATGAAAAGGCTGAGATGGCGGCAACTGCCAGTACGGCCCACACTCCCCAGGTGACTTTGAGCCAGCCCCAGGCGAAGAACCACGCCCCAGGGGAAGCCAGACCATTGCGGGCGCTGATCATGGTAATCACCTGAAGGCCGGTGACAATCATCAGCATCCAGACCAATAGCGTGCCAACTGCCTGAAACAGCATTCCATAGGGCTTCCGAAGGCGCCTGTGAAGCCGCTGATTGGTGAAGGGGTTGTCGAAGCGTCCAAGCGCGTTGACAAGCCAGCTTTCCAATCGATCCGGTTGGGATCGCTCGTTTCGGATCTGGGAACTGGAGGCCTTAAACCGTCCCTGCGGCAGTTGAAGCAAGACTCCGGCGATCGCGGGAGCGATGAGCAGCACCTCGCTGCGTACGCCTGCCGGCACCTTCAGCACTCCCTGGAGCTGCGCCAGGAGGGCATAGAAGGGACTCCAGGAGACTGCATAGTGCATCCACTCGGCCTGAAGTCCAGTGCGCAGTAGAATGAGTGGCACAAGGTAGCCACCGACGGTCCAGACGACCCACCCTCCCGTCAGGACCCCAACCTGCCGGGGCGCCCAGTTCAGGGAGGATGCCGAGAGCTGCCCCCAGGCGCGGCCGGCGATCATTGCGCCGAGACCGACGCAACCCAGGGCGCCGACGGTAGAGACCAAGGGCCCGAGGTTGGACTCACCTCCGGCCATGGCCGCCATCAGAACCGACACGGAGGGTGGGCCGAGCGCAAGGGCTAGGAGCGGGAACAGCCCCCACAGCGGCCGTGTGTGCTCGCCGGTGACTCCAAGTCGGAGGCGCTCGTACTGCACCAGGATCCGTGCGCCGGAGACCAGGACGAGGAAGACCGTCAAACCGGCGAGCGTGTCGGATCCACCTGCAAATCTGCCGAGCAGGCCGGACTCGATGAGGGGCGCCCAGATGTAACCGAGAGTCAGGAAGCCGACCAGGCTGGCAATCACTGTTTCCATCACCCGGTTGACCGCTTGCTCCCCGGTCCGACCCGTGTCTTCGGGTAATACAGTGGCCTCTCCCCGACCGGGCAGCTTCATCGAAACCGCTTCACGAAACCAGAGCTCGGACGAGTTGAACCAGCGTCGGTACTGCGCTGCGAGCCAGAGAGCGATGACTGGAAGTGCTGGGGTGATTCTGGCGCCGAAGAAGGGGAGTGGCTCCACTAGGAGACGACCCGTGATCGGCAAGAGGGTCAACGGCAGCAATGTCGTCAATGCGGATCCGGTGAGCAATGACACGGCATGAATCAGCTTGGACAGCGCCCCCCAGACCGGTCCGATGAATTGGGGCAGTATCCCCTGTCCCACTCCCCAGAACATCCAGAACGGATTCGCCTGCTTTCCCTTGGCCTGGAGTGCTTTGGTGCTCAGGTCCGCCGTTCCGGAACCGACCCGGTGCGCCAGGGCCACGGTGGACTCCATCGGCGTGGGGAAGCCCGTGGATGCGAGAAGCAGCAGGAGATAGAGACCGACGACGTCGAGGGGGGAGATTCGGCCGTAGAGCATCAGTGCCAGGTAGATGGGCGCCGGGGCCAGAAGCGTGTAGCTGCTGAGCACGAGTCGTGCGGCTGCGACCATGCCCAGGAGCTCGCGCGGTGTCAGCGCCGTCAGCCGGAGAAACTCCAGGCGTTCCGCCGCGGCCTCGGCGAGGAGCGGAAAGCACGTCTTGCCGCTGTTGATCTGAATCAGCAGGTGCACCCCCGCGATGATCGAGAACGCAACTGCTCCGGTGGGCTGCCCCAGCATCGGGACTCTGAACCACATGTTCAGGGCCAGGTTGCCGAAGACGAGGATGAGGTAGATCGCTGCCGAGACGCCAGCTGACACCGCGAGCGACCTCATCAGCGTGGGTCGCCGCTCCCAACGGCGGATCTCCATCCTGAGGACGGGGTTGTCGAAGAACCAGCGGGTGAGAAACGTGCGCGGAGACATTCGAATCCAGTAGGTTACGGGACACCGTCCCGAGCGGATCAGAGGCGAATCCAATGATTGGAAACGTCCATCGAGACTGCTTGGGTTCGCGCCTCGACGGCTTTCCGAGGGTGGGGTTGAGGACTCGGCGCGGACCTCAGCGAACTGAACGGCGCCGTATGCTCGTTCAAGCGTGGTTCAGTCCGCGAGGCACACCCATGGTCCCGAACTCCCCTTCAGCCGAGGCTCCACCCGGCGGCCCCGACGTCAGGTCGGGTCAAATACGAATATTGTCCGCCGCACTAAGCGCTGGTCTGCTGGCGATCGGTCTGGTCGCCGCGACGTCTGCCGATCCCCCGACCGCACTGGCAATCACCGGCGCCCGACTGGTTACGGTATCCGGTTCGGTGATCGAGAAGGGCAACTTGATCGTCCGTGACGGACTGATCGAGTCTCTCGGCGCGGATGCAAAGGTTCCCGCCGACGCGAAGGTGATCGAAGGCGCGGGGCTGACGGTGTGTCCTGGGTTTATCGATGCCGGATCTGAAGTCCTGACCCCATCCGCCCCAGAGGCTGCGGCGGCCCCTCCGATGGGCGGGGGTCGACGCGGTGCTCCGGCTGCCGCGGGTCCGACTACCCCACCCCTGAGCGCTCACGTGCGGGTCTGGGAGCAGCCGCTCGACTTCACGGCCCGCCTCGACGCCGTGCGGACTGCGGGATTCACAAGCGTGCTCGCCCTGCCCGGACAGGGGGTGATCTCGGGACAGAGCGCCGTTTTAAACCTGGGGGCTGACCGAGACTCGTCACTGCTGCGGCCATCGGTCGCCATGCACACCCGTCTGGCGGGCGGGGGTTTTCGCCAGTACCCGGGTTCCTTGATGGGAAAGATCGCGTTCATCCGGCAGTCCCTGCTGGATGCGCGCTGGCACTCCGAATCGTGGGATCTCTATCGGTCCGACCCGAAAGGCCTGTCCCGTCCTACCGCGAGCCCGGCGCTGGATGCCTTGAGGCCGGTGGTGGATGGGGTCATGCCGCTGGTGGTGCCGGCGGCAACAGCGGAGGAGGTCCGCCGGGCCGGCCGCCTTGCAGCGGAGTTCGCCATCCCCTGGATCGTTCAAGGTGGAGGCGAGGCCCACGAAGCGCTGGATGTTCTTCGCGGCGGAAAGACGCCCGTGCTGCTTCAGGTGCAGTTTCCGGAGCGTCCCCGCGAGGTGAACCCGGATGATCCTGAAGACCTCAAGATCATGGAACGAAGAGTGGCCGCGCCGCGCACGGCCGGCAAACTCGCCGCCGCCGGCGTACCCTTCGCGTTTGCCTCCTCGGGACAGAGCGCTCCAGAGTTCCTGCGATCCATCCAGCGCTGCGTGACCGCAGGGCTATCATCGGACCGGGCGCTTCAGTCCCTGACGCTTGGCGCGGCTCGGATCCTTGGGGTCGGCGCTCAGGTCGGGAGTCTCGAACCCGGCAAAATCGCTAACCTGGTGATTTCACAGGGCGATCCGCTCACTGCCGCGGGACGGATTCGGCACATCGTCATTGACGGCAAGGTGTATGAGCCGGTCGTCGCACCGGAAACGCGCCCGATGGGTGGTGGACGCAGGCCGCGCGAGGAGGGCAACTAGATGAAGCGAAGCGCAATAGCCACGCTCTGGCTCGGAGTGCTGCTGACCTCAACCACCGTCATCGGGGCACGCGAAGGCGCCCGAGCCGCTCAGGAAGCGCCGCAGGTGACGCTTATTCGAGACGCCACGGTTCTCACCGCGTCCCACGGGAAGATCGAACGGGGAGACGTGCTCGTCCGCGGCGGAAGGATCGCGGCAGTGGGGGCGGAGATCCCCGCGCCCGCCGGCGCCACAGTCGTGGATGCCTCGGGAGCCTACCTCACACCGGGAATCATCGATTGCCACTCCCACATCGCTGTCAGCGGATCTGTCAACGAAGGGTCGCTGGCCGTGACCGCGATGGTCGGCATCGAAGACGTGGTAGACGCTGAAGATATCGCGATCTACCGCGAGCTTGCGGGCGGAGTGACTACTGCCAATGTGCTCCACGGCTCAGCCAATCCGATCGGTGGGCGCAATCAGGTCATCAAGCTGCGATGGGGCCAACCGGCGGACGCCTTGCGATTTGCGGGGGCACCCCCCGGCATCAAGTTTGCCCTCGGCGAGAATCCAAAGCGATCGGGCTCGACGGGCGGCGGGCGATATCCTGCCACTCGAATGGGAGTCATGGACGTCATCCGCGACGCCTTCAATCGGGCTCGGGCCTATCGAAACGATTGGAAGCAGTACTCGGAACGGGTCTCTCGGGGCGTGCGCGCCATCGCGCCTCGCCGGGATCTGGAACTGGACACGCTGGTTGACGTGCTTGAGGGCCGGCGACTCGTTCACTGCCACTGCTATCGCGCCGATGAGATTCTTGCCTTCCTTCGCCTGTGCGAGGAGTTCGAGGTGAAGGTGGCGACCCTGCAGCACGTCCTCGAAGGTTACAAGGTCGCAGATGAGATCGCCCGGCACGGAGCCGGCGCATCCACCTTTTCGGACTGGTGGGCGTACAAAATCGAAGCCTATGACGCCATTCCGTACAACGCCACAGTGATGACGCGCAGAGGCGTGGTCGTGTCCATCAACTCGGACAGTGCCGAAGAAGCGCGCCATCTCAACATGGAGGCAGCCAAGGCCATCAAGTACGGCGGTCTCAGCGAAGAGGAGGCGCTCCGGCTCGTCACTCTCAACCCTGCGGTTCAACTCGGGATCGACCGTCGGGTGGGCTCCATTGACGTCGGCAAAGATGCGGATCTGGTGCTTTACAACAGTCACCCCTTTGCCTCGGATGCCCTTCCTCAAAAAGTCTGGATCGACGGGAAGGTCGCGTTCGACCGAGCCGAAGACCTGAAGCGTCGCGAGCAACTCGCCGCCCGCAAGAAGTCGCTCCTGGATGAAGAAGCGCGTTCGGCCCCGATGGGTGGCGGCCAGCCGCGCGAAGGCGCTGCGGAGCCTCGGGGACCGGGCGCGGGCGGAACTCGAGAGGACGGCGCGCACCACCACGAGGCCGATGGGGGGCCTGTCGGCGCCACTCCGGCCCCCCGAGGTCGCGCTGGGACGTTTCTGATCCGCGGTGCGACGGTTCACACCGCCGCGAAGCCGGCGCCGCCCGGAACATCAGTCCTTCTGAGAGACGGCAAGATCCTGGAAGTCGGCATGAACCTCTCAGCTCCGGCCGGAGCCACGGTCATCGATGGCAAGGGGCTCCACGTCTACCCCGGATTGATCGATGCCTCGACCACCATGGGATTGACGGAGATCGACTCCATCCAGGAGACGGTCGACACCACGGACCTGCAGGAACTCCGACCGCACCTGCGTGCTTACGACGCTATCCATCCGGCCAGCGATCACGTGGCGGTGACTCGAGTCAACGGTGTCACGACGGCCGTCTCCCTCCCTCAGGGCGGAATTCTCGCCGGTCAGGCAGCCGCCATCCATCTCGATGGATGGACCGTCGAGGAGATGGCGCTAAAGCGGAGCGTGGGGTTCGCGGCAAACATTCCGGCGCCCAGCACGCGAGGCGCCTTTGATACGGCGACGTTCTCCTTTCGGCAGATCACCCTGGCCGAAGGTCGCCGAGCCGCTGACCAGCGCCTCAAGGGACTGACCCAACTCCTGGATGACGCGCGGCAGTATCTGAAGGCCGTGGAAGCCGCTCGCGCGGGGGGCAGTACGCCGGCTCCGAAACTGGACGTACGCCTAGCGGCCCTGACCCCGTTGATCCAGGGCGAAATCCCCCTGTTGGCGAATGCCAACACGCGGTCCGAGATCCGGGCTGCGGTGGAGTATGCTCGCATCCAAAAGCTAAAGGTCGTCATTGTGGGAGGCGCGGAGTCGGCAGCGATGGCCGGGTTCCTTAAGGATGCGGGCGCGGCGGTTCTCTACGGCCCACTCCTCAGCCTACCAAGCCGTGAGGACGATCCCTACGACGTCCGCTTTGCCACGCCGGCGATCCTCACCCGCGCGGGGGTGAAGTGTGCGATCGTCTCCGGGGATACCGCCAACTCCCGAAACCTTCCCTTCGACGCAGGCGTTGCGTCGGGCTCGGGGCTCTCTCGAGAGGAAGCGCTCAAGGCAGTTACCCTCTGGCCCGCGGAGATACTCGGAATCGCGGATCAGGTTGGTAGCCTGGAAATCGGTAAGGTGGGCAACCTGGTCGTCACCGACGGAGACCTTTTGGATCCACGAACACATGTGAAGCACCTGTTCATTCAGGGGCAAAAGGTGAGCCTCGAGAGCCGGCACACAAGGCTCTGGAAGCAGTATGAGCGGCGCTGACCGAAGAGCGAAGGATGGGCGGGGCGAGTTACCCCGCGCGGGAGCTTGAAATGAATCGAAGAGAACTGATTGCAGCGTCTGCGGCAGCGACGCTGGTCCCCGCTGCGGCAGGAGTCGCCGCGACTCAGGCCGCTGTAACGGTGATGAATGACCTGGAGTACGCCACGGGAGCGGGCGAGAAGCTCCAGCTCAACCTGGCTCTACCGGCAGGTGAAGGCCCGTTCCCCGGCGTGGTGTGCATTCATGGCGGCGGGTTCCGGGCCGGCACGCGCCAGGGCTACGACGGGATGATCAAGAATCTCGCCGGAGCGGGATTCGCGGCGGTGACGATCGGCTATCGTCTCGCGCCGAAGCATCCGTTCCCGGCCGCCGTTCACGATTGCAAAGCCGCGGTTCGCTGGATGCGCGCGAACGCCTCGAAGTACCGGATTCGTCCTGACCGGATCGGCACGATGGGAGGTTCGGCCGGCGGCACGTTGGCGCAGATGCTTGGTGTGACGGCGGGAGTGGCGCGCTTCGAGGGTGACGGCGGCAACCCGGAGCAGTCGTCCGCGGTGACCTGCGTGGTCAACCACTACGGCGCCAATGACTTCACGCACTCCTACGGGAAGAGTGTGGATGCCCACGAGGTCCTGCCGCTCTACCTCGGCGCGGATCTCGTGAAGGCGCGGAAGAACCACATCCTCTCCAGCCCGCTCTTCTGGGTGAATCCCGACTCCTGTCCCACGCTGTGCATTCACGGCACCGAAGACAAGTACGTGGCCTACGAGCAGTCGGTCTGGCTGGTGGATCGGTTGCTGTCGTGCGAGGTGGAAGCGCAGTTGATGACCATGTCGGGGGCGGGGCACGGGTTTCGCGGCGAGGACCTGGCCAGGGCTGAAGCGGCGACGATTGCCTACTTCACTCGCCACCTGAAAGCCTGACGAACTGCCCGACGTTCTTTGCGTTGGGGCAAATCGGCCCCCATCTCCTCCGAGATGCGGGCCGATCCACGCGCAGCCCTAGATCAGTCCTGGGATGCCCTCGGCGCCCTGGGGCACAATGCCGGCGATCCGCAGGGTGACGGGGACGTCGAGTCCGCACAGCCCGTAGACGGAATTGACAAGCTGGTCGGGTGTGAAACGACCATCGGTCACCTCCTGGCCATTCGCGTCGGTGTTGCCCAGGATCCGCCCGCCTTCCAGACCTCCGCCCGCCATCAACACCGTGAAGGCGTTGGTCCAGTGGTCTCGGCCGCCGTCTCCGTTCACCTTCGCACTGCGACCGAAATCGGTGAGAACGACGACCAGGGTTCGCTTCAGGGTGCCTCGGTCCGCCAGGTCCGCCAGCAGGGTCGAGAGCCCTTGATCCAGGCGTGGGAGCTGCCGACGGAGCCAGGGGAAGTGGCCGAAGTGCGAGTCGAAGGTCGATCTCGTGAACAGATCATCCTTTTTTGTGATCGCTTCCCAACCGCGAGCCGACCAGTTGACCTGCACGTATCGAACACCGGTCTCAATGAGTCGCCGCCCCAGGAGACAGCTCTGGCCGAACTCGTGGCGCCCGTAACGGTCGCGAAGCGCGGCTTTCTCGCTATCGAGTGAGAAGGCCTGTTTGGCTTCGGGAGATGTGATGACCGCCATCGCCCGTCGATAGGCGACACTGTGATTCTCCAGCCCGGCGGTTTCACTCCGCGCCTGGAACCCGTCCAACTGGTGAAGCAAGTCCCGCCGCCGATCCAGCCGGGCGGGAATGATTTCGGCCGGCTTGAGCCAATCCACTTCACTCAGCTTCTCGGGGTCCGGCACCAGGAACGGCTGATGGCTCGCGCCCATGAACCCGGCGCCCACACCCGGATAGTCTGCCGGAGCCGGCGGCGCCATCGGGTTTCCGATACCCACGGCTTGAACGTGGAGAGCGGCGGGGATGGGCGTGTGGCCCGGCTTATAGCGGCCGATGACGGAACCGAAGTTCGGGAACACCCGGCCCGCCTGGGCCGGCTGACCGGTGAGCATCCACTGCATCGCCCGATCGTGCTCGCCTTCGCGATGCGTCGCGCCCCGCAGCACCGTGAGCTTATCGGCTTGCTTCGCGAGCAGTGGCAGGAGGTCGCAAAACTGCAATCCCGGGACATTGGTCGGGATCGGCTTGAACTCGCCGCGCGCATCGGGGATGGGTGCGTCCGGTTTCATGTCCCACGTATCGAGGTGGGAAACTCCGCCGCGGAGGAAGATGCACAGTACCGACATCTCCCCCGATGCCGCAACTCCGGGCCGCGCCATCGAGAGGCCCAGCGCTCCCGCGGCTCCCAGTTGCAGCACCGACCGGCGGCGAACTCCCGCACAGGTCCAATCCTTCAGACTTCCGACTTCGAGCATCGGCGCCCGCTCCCCCCGCCAAACTACGCAATGGTTCCACATAGATTATGCACGGTTGCGAGCCGGAGAACCTGCGCCCGTTGAACCGCACACCGCTCCCGGCCGCCGCGACGGAGATACCATGCGGATGTGCCCGACGGGGGTCGTCCCCGAAGTTGATCGAGAGTTGCAGCACGGATCGCAATGACTCCTGGCGTCCCGCTCCTCGCCAATCGACGACGGCGCAACTCCGGAAGAGTCTGCAGTGGGGCTCCAGGTGAAAGAAGGGGACGCTTGATGGTAGCGGTGGGGATCATTCCGGCACGGTATGCGTCGTCGCGGCTGCCGGGCAAAGCGCTGGCGGAGATCGCCGGGCGGACGATGATTGAACATGTGTACCGGCAGGCCAGGAAGGCGAAGAGCCTGACTCGTGTCATCATTGCAACCGATGATCCGCGGATCGAGTCTGCCGTCCGAGCCTTCGGAGGAGAGGTCGCGCTCACCCGGGCGGATCATCCGTCCGGCACCGATCGCATCGCCGAGGTGGCCGCCGGCCTGGACGCGGATGTGGTGGTGAACATTCAGGGCGACGAGCCGACGTTGGACCCGGCCGAGATTGATCTCGTGGCCACCCCG
The DNA here is from genome assembly GCA_005798285.1 of Actinomycetota bacterium. Taxonomy (GTDB): domain Bacteria; phylum Armatimonadota; class SYMT01; order SYMT01; family SYMT01; genus F1-80-MAGs030. Next base: position 44,437 of record SYKE01000083.1, on the reverse strand, counting down.
TTCGAGACTCAGCCCGACCTGGTGATGTCAACGGTGGCGGTTCCGATCCGGGATCCGCGCGACGTTACGGCGCCCTCGGCGGTCAAAGTGGTCCGCGATCAGGCGGGCTTCGCCCTCTATTTCAGCCGGCTGCCGCTCCCCTACTACCGATCGGGCTCGGGCGGGCCCCACCTGAAGCACAAAGGACTTTACGCCTACAGACGCGAGTTTCTTCTGAAGTACTCTACGATGGCGCCGACGCCACTGGAGCAGGCCGAGGCGCTCGAGCAGCTTCGGGTGCTGGAGCACGGCTACCGAATCCTGGTTCTCCTCAGCTCCGCCGACTCGATCGGAGTGGATACCGAAGAGGACCTCGAGCGCGTACGCGAGATGTTTGCCCGCGGGGAGTTCGGGGGAGACGCGTGATGGGTTCCGCATCGACGCCGGTGAAGGCCTTTCGACTGAGGGACTTCGTCATCGGGGCGGGCCGGCTTACCGTGATCGCAGGGCCTTGCATGCTCGAGTCGCTGGAGCTCTGCCTCGATGTCGGGCGGAGCATGCGGGACCTGTGCAGCCAACTGGACTGCGACTATATTTTCAAGGGCAGCTTCGACAAGGCGAATCGGACGAGTCTCTCCTCACCCAGAGGACCCGGTCTGGATGGGGGGCTGGAGATCCTGCGGCGAGTGACGTCGGAGCTCGGCGTGCCTGTTCTGACGGACATCCACGAGCCCTGGCAGGCAGCTCCGGCCGCGGCAGTGGTGGACATGCTCCAGATCCCCGCCTTCCTGGCCCGACAGACGGATCTGCTGGTGGCAGCCGCGCGGACCGGTCGGCCGGTGAACGTGAAAAAGGCCCAGTTCATGGCTCCCTGGGACATGCGACCCGTCGTGGAGAAGCTGTCGGAAGCCGGCTGCACGGGGGTCCTCTTGACCGAGAGAGGCAGCACCTTCGGTTACAACACGCTGGTTGTGGACTTTCGGGGACTTCCGACCATGCGGGCGCTCGGCTATCCGGTTTGTTTCGATGTCACCCACAGCCTGCAGCAGCCCAGCGGATTGGGCTCGCAGAGTGGCGCGACGCGGGAGTTTGCCCCGCACCTCGCGAGGGCTGCCGCTGCGGTGGGGATCGACGCTCTGTTTCTCGAAGTCCACACCAACCCTGCGGCGGCGCTCAGTGACGCGGCGGCTCAGCTCACCCCGGACGAGGCGTGCGGGGTGCTGCGAGAAGTCTGTGCGATTCGAGGTGCGCTTCAGCCGGGTTGAAGACCGTCGACCACGTGATCGGCTTGCAGAATGGCCTCGCTGAGCTCCGCCGGCGCGGAGTAGCCCGCGAGTGCCTCGAACGCTTCCAGCGCGGGTCGTTTCGGACCGGAGGTCTCAAATCGGAGCGCTGCGGCAATGCCGACGCAAACCGGAGCGGGATTCAGGCCCGACTTCAGGCATAGCAATGCTGCTCCGATGAGTCGATCCTCACGTCCGAGTTTTCGCCCGGGGTCCCGCCCGACGCGGCTCACCGTGTCCTCCAGCCCTGGGTTCGCGAAGCGGATCAGCAGGTCCTTGGTCTCGTCGAGAAGCTCCGGAAGCGGAAACGAGTGCGCCATACTCAGGGCGGCCGACGCAGCCTCCATTGCGGTCCGAACGACGGAAGCGACCGCCTCCACCTGCATCGCTTCCGCGATCGTGTTGCACCCGAACAGATCACCGACGTACGCGGCGGTCGCATGGCCCATGTTGGTGAGAAACAGTTTCCGTTCCACCCACGGTTCAAACGGAGACACCGGGCGGAACGCCGGATGGACCGGTAACTCGCCTCGAATGGCGGCAGCATCCAGCGGCAACTGCATGTGGTCTTCAGCGCGCACCTCTAATGGATCTCCTCCTCGAGACGGATCCGGAAGCGGCACCATTCGACCAATCACGCTCTCAACCAGCCCAAAGTGATCGAGCACCGGAGGATGCTCCTGAGCCATCACCGCATCCCGCAAGATCCTCGAGGAGTGGAGCTGGTTTTCGCAGAGGATCAGGTTCAACGGTCGATCACCCTCATCTCGACGGAGGGCGGCTCCGAGCGCCACAGCGGGTGCGATACGGGGCAGGATCCGGACCCCGACCGCCGAACACGCAACCTCACAGTGAGCGAGCTCTCGAGCCACCGCATCCACGTCCATCGCGGAAACGGCACGGACTCCGTCGATCTCCAGTCGCTCGTGGCGAGTTGGGCCGACGAGGAGCAACGGGTAGCGGCCGGCTCGATTCAGCTCGTCCACGAGGGCGGGGTTGGCTTCGACAAACACCAGTTCCAGCCCGGCTTCGTGCAGGATCTGCCCCATGAAGCCGCGTCCGATGCTCCCCGCCCCGAAGATTACCGCCGTGCCTCGACCTGTCATCCTTGCTCCGAGCCCCGCAAAGGCGCTTCTACCATCTCGCCCTTACCGAAATGGGCGTATCGCAACCGCCCCGCGAGGAGAGCGCCCTCTCCCAGCAAGAGCTGCACGGCCTGTTCCGCCACCCACCCGGCAACCATCATCACCGACACGTCCGACAGGAGCGCATCGGATCGCTGTGACCGAATGTGGCTCTGGGTTGGCCGGTACACCAGCGCAACCCCGGACTCTCCCGGCAGGACCGTGAGCGCCTGACACTCCATCCCGTCCACCCCGCCGAGCACCAACGGGACCCGCGTCACCTTACAGGCAAACTCCAGGAGCTGCTCTTCCATCGCCTGAGCAAGCAACCCGATGGCCACGTTGGACCGCTTCAGCACAAGTCGGACGTCGCCGCGCTTGAGATCCGCTGTTTCAATGGAGACCTCGGCGCTCCGGTTCGCTGATCGGATCTCCGCCTCGGCCCGGGGTTGCAGCGGCTCTCGCGTCGGTGGATCGGAGTCGCCGCTGGGTATCAGAACAAAGCGACCGACCCCGGATTGTGCGAGACGGGCCGCAATCTTCAGGGTAACGCGAGGATCACCCACGAGACAAACGGAGGATCGCAGCAACCGGATCTGACCCGAAAAACCGAAGCGAGAAAGGTTTCGGAGGTAGTGGATCGGCGCCACCCCTGCCTCGAGCGCTGCCGCTTCGATCTCCCAGGCCGTGACGCCCTCCTGGGCGGCGATTCGCTGAACCGCACCCTGGGAGAGCACTCGCATGTCGCCCTGACCGGGTACGCGGAGCGGCTGGGAAGCCGCAAGAAGTTCTGCCTCAACGCCTGGGGACATCGTTCCGTTCCCTTCTGCCATCCAGGCTCCGACACCTCCACGCTGTTGCGATCAGTCTTTGAGTTCGGCGATGGTGACGCCGTGACCACCCTCCGCCTCATCCGGGTGTCGGAAGGCTCCGACCGAAGTGTGACGCTGCAGGAACTCCCAGACGACTCGCTTCAGAGCGCCGCTGCCCTTGCCGTGAACGATACGAACGTTCGAGAGACCGGCCATGCAGGCGTCGTCCAGATAGCTGTCGAGTTCGACGATTGCCTCCTCGGCGCGTTTGCCGAGCAATCTCAACTCGGGGGAGATCGTGAATCGCCGCTGGAGTCGGGAATCGCCCTGTGAAGGCATCGGGACCGCGGGCTGCGGTGAGACGGCTGGAGGAGAGAGAAGGCGTCGAGCCGAGTCCTCCGGTACCGACACCCGCATCGAGCCGATCAAGACCTGTACCTTGCCCGACTGAGGCGCCGTCAAGAGCGTTCCGCGCTGTTCGAATCCCTGAACCCACACCAAGTCGCCCACTGCGGGTGGGTGGGAGTCCAGCTTGAGGACCGGCTCCTCCTCCACGTCCTTCGGCGGCTCGGCATCCACGCCGAGGCGTTTCTCGGCGCGTTTTTCGCGCTCAAGGCCGTGGGAGTCATAGCGCTCCGCTGTCCGCTCTACCCGCTCTTCGGACTGCTGCAGGCGCTTCCCAGCCGACAGCAGTCGATCTCTGAGCACCTGAAGCCCCTCGGGGGTGGCGCCGCCATCCACGACTTTCCGAGCATCCCGCTCGATCCGTTTGAGCTCCTCCCGCATCCGCTCCGCCTCGCGTCGCGCACTGCGGAGGAGTTCATCGGCCTGGGTCCGCGCCCGGTTGAGGGTGTCCGCCCGGTCGGCGCGAAGTTGATTGAGCTCCCGCTCCGCCTTTTTACGAGCGGCATCCGCTTCTCGGGCGGTCTCCGAGGCGCGTCTGAGTTCGTGCTCGGTGGCACGCTGTTTCTCGGTGAGTCGGCGGATCATGTCCGATACTTCGAGCCGCTGCTTTCCCACATCTTCACGAGCTTCGGCCAGCACCGACTCCGGCATCCCATATCTCGCGGCGATGGTCAGGGCATTGGAGGCGCCGGGGATCCCCACGAGCAGCCGGTAGGTGGGTCTCAGGGTTCGGGTGTCAAACTCGACCGAGGCGTTCTCCACACCCGCCGTTGCGTACGCATACTCCTTCAGCTCCCCGTAGTGGGTGGTGGCGATGGTGAGTGCTCCCAGACTCAGCAACCGCGACAGAATCGCCCTTGCCAGCGCTGCTCCTTCAGCCGGATCGGTGCCCGCGCCCACCTCATCCAGCAGCACCAGAGCAGTTCCGCCTCCGGCCTCGACCGATGTCAGGATGCGCGAGATGTTGGTGATGTGCCCGCTGAACGTGGAGAGCGACTGCTGCAGGCTCTGCTCATCTCCGATGTCGGCGTAGACCCCGTTGAAGATCGGGAGCGTGGAGCCTTCGTCCGCGGGGATATACAGTCCACACTGCGCCATCATTGCCATCAGTCCGACCGTCTTGAGCCCGACCGTTTTGCCTCCCGTGTTCGGGCCTGTGATGACGATGACCCTTCGGTCCCGATCCATCTCCAAGTCGAGGGGAACGACATCCCCTTTGAGCAGCGGATGCCTCGCCCGCCGCAGCACGAGGGCGCCCTCCGATTGGAGTTCCGGGCGAGTGGAGTGCTGTCGGAGCGCAAGTCGCGCTCGGGATGAAATCAGGTCCAGCTCTGACAGCGCTTCCAACGCGTAGGCCAGGTCTTCGCCTCGCGCGCCGACCAGTCCCGACAGTTCCCTGAGGATCCGCTCGACCTCTTCGCGTTCACGGAGCTCTTCCTGACGGAGTTCATTGCCCAGCTCGACGACCGGGCCGGGTTCCATAAAGTACGTGGAGCCGCTCGAAGACTGATCGTGGACGAGACCGCCGAACTGGCTTCGATACTCGGCCTTGACGGGAATGCACTGGCGTCCATCGCGAGTGGTGATGATCGGGTCCTGAATCATGTCCCGATACTGCGGGCTCCTCAGGATCGCCTGGAGCCGCTCGATCATACGGCTCTTGGTTTGACGGAGGGTTCGGCGGATGCGCTCCAGCCGAGGAGTGGCGTCGTCACGAACTTCCGCCGCGTCGTTCACCACTTCGTGGATGCGGGTTTCCAGGGCACGAAAGTCCTGCAGCCGCTCTCCCAGTTCCGCCAGTCGAGGACTGCTTTCACGACGGGGAACAAGAAGCGCCCGTAGACGGCGGCAGCACTCCAGGGTGCCCGCTACATCCATCAGGGTCCGCGGATCGAGCACTCCGCCCGCGGCCGCGAGCGCCACCGCCCCCCGGATGTCACGAGCGCCTCCAAAGTGGAAGGACCCCGGCGTTTCGAGAAGCCGGAGGGCCTCCGACGTCTCCTGCAGTCGTTGCTCGATCAACCTCGCGGACGCGGAGGGCAGCAGTGCCCCGATCCGCTCCAATCCAAGCGTGGTGGCAGCGTGCTCAGCGAGCATCTCCCGGACGGCGGGAAACTCCAGAACCTTCAGCGCGTGTTCGTCCATAGTGCTCACCGGCGCACGCAGCGCCATTTAAGCCGTCGCCAACGGTTTGAAGGGCGGCGGAGTATAGCATAATTCCGCCGGTCCCACGGGGAGGCACTACTATGTCGACCGAGGGGCCGGGTTTGGATCAGCTTGATGAAACGCAACCTTTCCACTGCCGCCGTTTGCCTCTCGGGCGCACTCGTCCTCGCGGGCGCCGGCTATTCCGTACTACTGTCTCCCCGATCGGCCCATGGGCAGGTCTCCACTCCGGAACGCTATCCCGAGAAGGAGACGTATCGTCCAACTCCCGTGCCGGATCGCGTCGTTCTGACGTTCGCGGGGGACCCTGCCACCAGTCAGGCCGTGACCTGGCGCACCGACACTTCGGTCTCCTCCGCGCAGGCTCAGATTACGGAAGCCGGCGCCGGACCCGACCTGACTGCGGGCGCGCGAACCATCCACGCCGCCTCGCAGACGCTGACGACGGACCTCAGCACGGCTCAGTATCACTCTGTGCGCTTCGAAATGCTTCGCCCGGACACCGTCTACGCCTACCGGGTGGGTGACGGCGCCAATTGGAGCGAGTGGTTTCAGTTCCGCACGGCAAAGTCGAAAGCTTCCCCGTTCAGTTTCGTCTACTTCGGGGATGCTCAGAATGACTTGAAGTCCCGATGGTCCCGGGTGATTCGACAGTCGTTCATCCAGGACTCCGGGATCCGCTTCTTCATTCACGCCGGCGACCTCATCAACACGCGGACGCGAGATGCAGAGTGGGGCGAATGGCACGGCGCGGGCGGTTGGTTGAACGGCAGTGTCCCGTCCATCCCCACTCCCGGCAACCACGAGTACGGTAGGACCATGCTGGGCAAGCCGGATCTCAGCATCCACTGGAAACCGCAGTTCACCCTCCCGGAGAATGGGCCGGAGTCGCTCAAAGAGACGTGCTACTACCTGGACTATCAGGGCGCCCGCATCGTATCGCTGAACTCCAATGAAGATCCGGGAATTCAGGCGAGATGGCTGGAGAAGGTGCTCTCGAACAACCCGAACCGCTGGACATTGCTGACGTTCCATCACCCCATCCTCTCGACTGCGAAGGGGCGCGATAACGCTGCGCTCCGAACTGCGTGGAAGCCCGTCTTCGAAAAGTACGGGGTGGATCTGGTGATGCAGGGCCACGATCACACTTACGCCCGCTCGAATGTAGTGTCCGGAGAAGGGGAGATCGACCCCAAATCCGGCACTGTCTACGTGGTTTCGGTGAGCGGCCCGAAGATGTATGAGCTCTCGCGGCAGCCGTGGATGAAGCGAGTGGCGGAGCAAACCCAGCTTTATCAGGTGATTCGTATCGATGGAGACACCCTCAAGTACGAGGCACGAACGGCGGCGGGCGTGCTCTACGATGCATTCGAACTACGGAAGCGCAGCGGGGCGCCGAACCGGATCATCAATCAGATTCCCGAGACGCCTGAGCGAATGAAGGTCTCCGCGCCCGAGAAGAAGGGCTAACTCGCGAGTCGGCTGTTCCTTAGTTCTGGTTCGAGTCGAAGACCGGGTGTGTACCCAGCGCGGGCGCACACCCGGTTTTCGCGTCAGTGCGGGATGCCCAGCTGGTGCATCCGCTGATGGATCTGTCGAATGGCTTGCTGGAACGGCTCCTCCAGGTGCTCGAGGTGCGACTCCATACCGTGGTGGTGGGTTACGTCGTCCGGGTGATGGTGGCGAGCGGTGTGACGCACGTATTCCACGCCCCCTTCACAGAGCGTCAGCAAGTACTGCGCCGCAGCGGGGTCGAACATCCACCAGTCTTCGCCTACCGCCAGGTAGACCGGTGAGGTGTGGGCGAAGATACCGCGCCGCCAATCGTCGTGATGGGGGAGCGGATTGTAGTTGGGTCCCCCGCAGCGGGCTGCGACCCACGAGTGCCGCTCCACCTTGACCTGTTCCCTCAGTTCGAGCCGCCGCGTACCCTCTCGGCTCGAGGCCTCGGCAACCACCCGGCCCCCCTCGACGAGCTGCAGGCAGTGGATTGGAAAGATGGACTCGGCAACGGCGTGTACTTCCACCGTGCCACCGCCCCGGGGCAGCCGCACCGTGTCGCCGATCTCGGCGCCTTCCACCGTCATCGAGAGCAGTGGACCACCGCTGAGGACGGTGCGACCTTGTCGGACAGCCCGGCACCAGCGGTCGTACGTGAACTCCTCGCCGCGCAACGCCGCGTAGGTGCGATAGAGCCCCACCGGAACATCCCCCGACATCTTGTCGGTACCGCCGACGAGAGGGAGTCGGTAACCACAATTGAGATATCGGTAGTACTCCACATGCTCGAATCCGCCGTACCGGATCATCTCGACCGCGTCGACCCGACCTGTCGCGACCATGGCGGCCGGCTCTCCATTGGGATTGGGGAAGTGCGGTAGAACCACGGTCCCACCCTGTCTGTGGCACGCGTCGGCCCACTCCGACATGGTGGCTTCCAGGGCGCCTCCGAGCGGGCCCTCACTCGGACCATCGGTGCACCAGGGCATCACCGGTTCTTTCAAACCCAGGAGCGAGAGGTGGCCCAGGATGTGTTGCCGATTCTCCTGACTGCAGTAGACGATGGTTCGACCGTCCCCACTGACTGCCGGTCGGCCGATCCAGTCTTCGGTGTTGGTGTAGAGATGCCCCCATTGAGATTGGAGCAGGTTGACGACGTTCAACCCCTCGCCTTGAGCCTCCCGATGAGCTCCCTGAGCCCCAAGGAAGTGAACGTGGGTGTCGCCCCAGAACCACCCGCCGGCGGCCATGTCTTTCCACTGCTTCAGGCGAAGGGTCAACTCTCGCTGCCCCGGCTGAATCTGCACGCGGGTTCTGAGAGGCTCGTACTCGAACCCTCGTGCCACCTCCACCAGCACCTCTCCCCGAGGCAGCCATCCCTGACAGGCGCCGTCGATGTAGGCGTAGGTGATCTGGCCCATCCGGAGATCACCCCCGATGTCGATGTGCCAGGTGCCCTGGTTCGAATTCAGGTGGGTGTGGTGTCCATGCGGCTGGTAGGGGATCCCGCTCGGGGATCGGAAGTGGATCCGGCAGGGAATCGGCTTTCCCGTAGAGTCATCGACTACGGTCGTGTGAACCCAGTTCTTCCCCCGGTCCACGACTTCAAGTGCGACGCGAGGACCCTCCACCCGCCCCTGACTCTTCAACTCTCCCCAGTTCGCGGCGCCGAGTTCCTCGTCGCCGAGGGACACTTTCACTGTCGCCGAGGGCACGCCGGTCACATCTACGTAGGCCGGACTGCTTGTGGGGTTCAGTTCTTCTCCGAATCCGGCTGTGTGTGCGGCCAGAAAACCGGCCTCGTCCGTCTCCGGCAGCGGATAGGCGTAACCGGCGAATCCTCGATCCACCTGCACTTTGAGGTCGAAGCTGCGGCCGGCATCCTCCGCAAGGGGCAGTGTGATACGCACCTTGGACATGGGTTCGCGGGGGAATGGATCTTCATCCACGTGGCCGGTCGTGACGGCGGCGACGATGAAGCGTCGGTCTCCAGGCTCGATTCGGAGTGCGCGAACACGGCGCGCGGGCTCAGGATTGCGCCAGGCCCACAGGTGATACGAGCGTGCAACCCCCTGGTTCACCTCGGTCTGCCGACGACCGGTTTGCTCCCACGGCCCCTCGTGTCGAGGGAAGAGGGCATCGGCCTGATCCGGTTGTGCACGGAAGGGCCACTGGCCCCAGACGGATGGAGTCTCCGCGATCTCGAATCGCTCCCGGATGGGGCAGCGGATCTCACCGCCATCCTGGTAGCAGAGCACGTACTCGGCGATCAATCGACCGACGGGGTCGCCCTGCAGGAGTTCAGACTCGATCAGTGTGTGCGCGACGAGCAGGGAGTAGAACTCCCGTTCGATGCGGATCTCGACCGGTGTGCCAGCGTCCATCCCTGCGTCGAATCCGATCCAACACAGATCAGGTGACTCGGGAATGGAGAACGGGATGCCGTGAAACATCTGCTCCCCAACGGTGGCGGGAAATCGACCGCGCACAAAGGCTGCACCGCAGTTGACCACGCCTTCGAGGGAGATCGGTTCGTAGGGCTGCATGGAAGGCTCCTTCGGAATCGCAGGGGATGAGGCCGCCCCCCGCAAGCTGGGCCGCGACGAGTTCTCCTCAGGCCTGGAGTCCGACGTGGAAGAGAACTGTGGAGTAGAACTCCATCTCGGCTTCGAGGGCCCGCCGGATATTGGCCGCCTTGCGGAACCCGTGTTGTTCGCCCTCGAACAGCAGGTAGAACACCGGGACGCCACGTGCCCGGAGCGCATTCACCATCGACTCGGTCTGTTCCGGGATCACAACCGCGTCCTCGGCGCCCTGGAAGAAGGCTACGGGAACCTCGATCAGTTCCGCATGTTTCAGCGCCGAGCGCTCGTCGTAGAGATCCGCGCGCTCCGGGTACGGACCCACCAGCCGGTCGAGATACCGCGACTCAAACTTGTGAGTGTCGTTCGCGAGGCCCGCCAGGTCGGAAACGCCGTAGTAACTCGCTCCGGCTCCAAAGACCTTTCGAAAGGTGAGGGCGTTGAGCGTGGTGAAGCCGCCGGCGCTTCCGCCGCTGATTGCGAGCCTCTTCGGATCGGCCAGACCGCGGCTCACCAGATGCTGTGCGGCATGAACGCAGTCATCGACATCGACGATCCCCCAGTTGTCCCGGAGCCGATTCCGGTACTCGCGCCCGTAGCCGGTCGAGCCACCGTAATTGACGTCCACGACGGCCACCCCGCGACTCGTCCAGTACTGGATCGCCAGACTTAGTGAGGAGTTCGCGGCGCCTGTAGGTCCGCCGTGCGCCTTTACCAGCAGCGGTGGGAGCTCCCCCGCGCGGGGTGTGAAGTCCGGATTGCGGGGGGCATAGTAGAGCGCGTGCGCCATCCGGCCATTCGTGGTCTCAAACCGAATCGCCGCCGGAGCGGAGAGGTACTCCGACCCGAGATCCGAGAGATCGGCGGATGCAGCGACGACGACGGCATCGCCCGAGTCCAGATCGAACCGCACGAGAGAACTCGGGCGAGTGGCGGACCCTGCCAGGGCCCAGGCGAAGTTGCCCGATGCGCAAATCGAGCCCAATTGGCTCCACTCGCTCTCGATCATCCGCGCCGCGCCCGAATTCAAGTCGAGCACTCCGAGGTGAGAGCGACCGTCCTGCTGGTAGCTGAACACCAGCCGACCATGTGCGGCGAAGGCGTACGTGCTCTGCCGAAACACCCACTGCGGGAGCCCAAACTCGGCCTCCATGGGAAGCAAGGGGCTCACATGTTCGCCGTCATACCGGTACAGATTCCACCAGCCGGACCGGTCCGAGACAAAGTACAACAGCCCGTCGGGCCCCCACTCCGGTTGAAAGATCGACTCGTCCGTGCCGCCCGCCACCAGCACCTGCGACGTCATGGCGCCATGAGGGTCCATCTCCGCGACGATCAGCTCACATCCGTCCCAGGGCATCTCCGGATGGTTCCACTGCAGCCAGCAGAGCTTTCGGCCGCAGGGGGACGGGCGCGGATTGGAGTAAAAGTCATATCCCTCTGCCACCGCGACCCGGCCCGAACCGTTGAGCGAGAACGCTACAATGCGGTTCTCCACCCGGGTTTCGCCGTTGCGGTGATCTTCCTCGACGGCAAATAGCAGCTCGGACTCCTCCGATGCCGCATAGTCGGCGTATCGCAGACCGTTCTCTTGAAACAAAAGCGTGGGCTCTCCGCCGCGCATGTGGCCCCGGTAGATGCCCTGATCCCGATAGTTGGTGAAGTAGACGGTGTCGCGGTGTACCAGGCTCGATCCGCCGCCGTATTCGTGAACCCGCGTACGGACATTGAAGGGCCCCGGTATGCAGTCCGTCCGCTCCGAGCCGTCGGCCCACGCACGCACAACCGTCTGGCGGCCGCCCTCGGCTGGCCGGCCTTCGATGTAGTAGGCGGTGTCACCGCAGACCTGGAGATCGGAAAGTCTCACGGATGCCGCCGCGACGCGGTCCGCAGTGATGGGGGAGAGCCACGAGCCGAAAGGGGAAGTCGTCATGGGGTTTATTTTCGTTCGGGTTACCAGGCGATCTCAGCGGGAAAGTACTCGGAGATCAGGTCGAGATAGTAGGGCTTCAGCTCAGTCACATCCGGCCGTTCCCGAGACTTGGAATAGAGATCGTACTGATTGAAGTCCACAACCCACCGCAGAAGCTCGTGATCCGCCGCCGAGAGCAGTTCCCCGTAGGCGTGCTCTCGGTGGATGGGGTAGCACGAATGGTAGCGAATCATCGCGAGCCCCTCGGTGGGGAGGTACGGCCTCATCACGTGGTAGAGATACTCGTCGTGTCCCCAGGAGAGGTGGACTGCCGCCAGCCCACAGCCGGCTTCGTAGATTCCGGTGGTTGACTGACAGCGGGGATCCAGGCGATCTGGGTTGTCGGCGAAGAACTCCGCAAACACGACCTTTTCCGAGAACGCGCAGCCGACCGGAAAGGTGTCTCCCACCACGGCCCACTGGGGCTCGCCCCAGAGGCAAAGGATCTTACCGAGGTCGTGCAACAGACCGGTCAGGACGAACCACCGAGGACGGTCGTCTTTCCGGATCGCCTCGGCGGTCTGCAGCAGGTGTTCGATCTGCGACAGGTCGGTGTCGGGATCGGAGTCGTCCACGAGCTGGTTCAGGTACTCCATCGCCTCCCAAACACCCATCCGCATCTTTTCCAACGGGACATACTGGCGCTTCTTTTCCAGCACGAAGTCCAGTGTCTGGTGGCGATGGTTGAGCCGGTAGAACTCCTTCACCGAAGGCCGGGCCTCCGCTCGATAGTCTCGAAACTGCTCGGGGCGCTTCTCCGGATCGGTGGTTACGAACGGAGTGGAGCCGTACCGGGGTTCGAGCGTCTCTTCCCATGCGTCCAGGTTGTGGGCTTCGGTGGCTAACTTCATGGCTGGATTCGCTCCCCGGCGGCGCCGGTCCGGGAGCGACGGCGACCCGCGCGCTCCACAGCGGGATGTTCGAGGTACGAACCGCCTGCATCCTGCGCTACCATAACCGGAGCAAGCCCGATGGCCGCTTGAGATGCGGAGAGGACCAGGAATTGAGCCGGCGCATACTTCTTTGCTCGGTGGATGGGATGAGACCCGATGCGATTGAGGCTGCAGGAGCCCCTCTCTTTTCGAGGCTAATCCAAGAGGGATCGGCAACCCTGGAAGCACAGACGGTGATGCCCTCGTGCACTCTTCCGTGCCACACCTCGATGTTGAGGGGCGTGGACACGGCCCGGCATGGCATCACGTCGAACCAGTTTCAACCCCTGGTGCGGCCGGTGCCCAGCCTTCTGGACCTGGCGCGCGGGGCCGGGCTGCGCACCGGCGCCTTCTACAACTGGGAACCGCTCAGGGACCTGGCCGATCCCGGAAGCGTGAGCGTCTCGTACTGCTGGGGGGACTGCCACTCGCACGACGCGGATCAACACGTGGCGGATGCGGCGATCGACTCCTTCAGACGCCAGGATCTCCAGGCGACATTTCTGTACTTCGGTTGGGTGGATGAGGCCGGCCACAAGTACGGTTGGATGTCGGAACCCTACCTGGAAGCCGTCAGAGGCGCCGATGCATGCCTGACTCGGGTCCTCGAAGAACTAGAAGCGCTGGGTAGGCTCGATGAACTGACTTTGCTGCTGCTTAGCGACCACGGCGGCCACGCACGCACGCACGGAACCGACAGCCCGGAGGACATCACGATCCCCTGGATCCTATGGGGGGACGGCATCCGGCCAGGCGTACGCATCACGGAGTCCGTAAGAATTTACGACACCTGCGTGACCCTATCGCATCTCCTCGGCCTGGCTGCGCGACCCGAGTGGGATGGGCAGGTCATTGAGAGCGGTCTCATCGCATAGGACGCGGCGAGCCGTCGGCCAGGGCTCAGTGGGATGTGGGAGGGGCGAGCCGTCGGAGACCCAGCCCGCATCCCGGTAAAACCGCTCAAAGTCGAGGAGCAGAGAACCGACCGCCAGCCCGCCGTGGGTAGGGGCGTACGGGCGAAGGTAGCGAAACATTGATGCGCACTTGACGCGGGCGCCGTGGGCGTTGCCGCGGCGGTATTGGTACAGCGCCACCGCGGCATGAATGAGGCCCTTGAGGAACGTCTTCTCCGGCTCCTGCGCCGTCAGCCACAGCCCTTCGAGCGACTCGTGCGCCTCGAAGTACTCACCGGCGTTGAACAGCTCGAGCCAGTGCTCGACCTCCGGGTGGGTCACCCGCGTCAACCCAACGCCAGCATCCGGTCCAGCGCCGCACGTGCCCATTGCTTGTCGCGCTCCGGAACGATGATGCGGTTCTTCACCCGACCATCGAGCAGGTTGTCCAGCACCCAGAGCAGATAGGCCGGGTGGATGCGGTACATCGTGCTGCAGGGACAGACCACGGGGTCCAGACAGAAGATCGTCTTATCCGGGTGCTCGTGGGCCAGGCGATTGACCAGGTTCACTTCGGTTCCAATTCCGAAGGTGGTTCCCGGCCGCGCCGCGTTCACGACAGCCACGATCTTCTCCGTGGAGCCGTAATCGTCGGCGGCTTCCACCACGGCATTCTCACACTCGGGATGCACCACGATCCGAACTCCCGGATGGGTTCGCCGCGCCTCCTCGATCTGACCTACCGTGAACCGTGCGTGAACCGAACAATGTCCCTTCCAGAGCAGTATGCGGGATCTCCGGTAGTTGTCGGGATCTTCTCCGCCGCCGAGTGCCCACGGATCCCAAACGGCCATCTCCGACAGGGGAATCCCCATCCTCAGTCCCGTGTTGCGACCCAGATGCTGGTCTGGGAAGAACAGAACCTGCTCGCCCTGGGTGAAGGCCCAATCGAGAATGGTGCGGGCGTTCGAGGAAGTGCACACGGCGCCGCCGTGCTCTCCCACGAAGGCCTTCAAGTTCGCCGCCGAGTTCATGTAGGTGACGGGTACGATTCGTCGGTTGGAGGCCCGCGTGAGGTGCTCCCACGCCTCTTCAACCTGATGGATGTTCGCCATGTCCGCCATGGAACAGCCGGCGGTGAGGTTCGGAAGGATGACAGACTGGTGTTCTGCAGCCAGAATGTCGGCGCTCTCCGCCATGAAGTGGACTCCGCAGAAGACGATGAAGTCGGCGTCTCGCCGCCCCGCTCCATAGCGGGCCAGCTTGAAGCTGTCGCCGATGAAGTCTGCCCAGCGGATGATGTCGTCGCGCTGATAGTGATGGCCCAGCACTACCAACTTGCTCCCAAGCGTCTCCTTGGCCTGACCGATGCGCTCGGCGAGTTCGGCGGGAGACGCCTCGAAGTAACTGTCGGGCAGCGGCTCCTGTTCAGGGGCTGCGGCGGCTCTTCGGGCCAGGGATCCCAGGCTGATGACAGACATTCAAACGGTCCTTAACTGCGCGTCGCTGCGGCGGGCAACCAGGCTTGTGAAAAAGTGCACGAGCCCACTTAGCCGTATTATATGCAACCCGTTGTGGGGTTGTGTCCCTCGCCGATTAGCCCCGAGGACTGAGGTTGAGGAACACGGATCGGGTCGCCGTTGATCGATTGAGCGTGTAGAAATGAACCCCGGGGGCGCCGCCCGCCAGCAGTTCCCGGCACTGTTCGGTGGCCCAATCCACACCCGCCTTCCCGACCGCCGACTCGTCGTCGCGAATGGGCTCCAGAATTGATCGGAGCGCTTCCGGGATGCTGGCGCCGCACATCGACGTGAATCGTTCGATCTGACCGACGTTGGTGATCGGCATGATCCCGGGAACGATCGGGATGGAGATCCCCGCCGCTCGCGCTCGCTCTACGAAGCGGAAGTACGCGGAGTTGTCGAAGAAGAGCTGGGTGACCAGGAAATCAACGCCGGCGTCGACTTTCAGTTTCAATCGCTCGATACCCAGCTCCGTGTCGGGGCACTCGACGTGGTTTTCCGGGTAGCAGGCGCCGGCCAGACAGAAGTCCCAGCGAGAACGGACAAAACTCGCCAGTTCATAGGCGTACCCAAAACCATCGGTGGGCCGGACGAACTGGGTCTCGCCCTTCGGCGGGTCTCCGCGAAGTGCAAGGACGTTTTCGACCCCCGCATCCACAAGCTGATCCAGGACGTCGGCGAGCTCCGCAGAGCTGTGACCCACACAGGTGAGGTGGGACATCGCTTCCAGGCCGATCTCCGCCTTGATCCGACGGGTCAGATCCACCGTGAGATCTCGGGTGCTTCCGCCTGCGCCGTACGTGACTGAGACGAACGCGGGCTGAAGGGGTGCAAGCTCGGAGATGGCGCGGAACAGGTTGTTCACGCCCTCATCGGTTTTGGGAGGGAAGAACTCGAACGAGTAAACCGGGTTTCCGGCCCCAAAGCAGTCGCGAATCCTCATCTTGATCACCCAGCCGCACCACGGCAACACTTCATCCGTTCATCCGGATGAAGTGTTGCATAGTGGGTAAAGCAGTGTCAACCCGTTCGAGCCTCCTACGAGAGAAGGCTCTCCAGTAACGCCATCACGGCCTCAACCTGTCGCCGAACCGGCTCGGGCTCCACCTGCGGAACGAGGTCTCGGAGCGCCCTCGAGGCAGCCACCAGCCCCTGCCGAAGTTCGGAACTCTCGTCGGCGCCCGCTCCGACGGTTTGTAGCCGCGGATTCCAGGCGGGGCCGTCGGCGGCATCGCTCAGCTCCATCGCTTCGCCGCCCCCGTGGATCCGACTCTCCCTGGGAGAGGAGCCGGGCCCAGAGCCTCCCAGTTCCTCGTCGACGGCGTTGACGCGGTCAAACGCTTCACCGTCCCCACCCTTCAGCGGGCTCTCCCACTCTTCTTCCCAGGGTCGTCTGCCGGTGGCCGGCGGAGCTTCTCCGAGGAAGGGATCTTCGGCGGGCTTCTGGGCCGCAGCGGAAGCCCGCTCGACCTTCGGGCGCGCGGTGGGGTCGTTCATCAGCCGATTCAACTCGGCCTTCGGCGTGGCGGGATCCAGCATCCGGTCCACGAGTACTTTGAGTTCGGCGCCGGTGAGCGGGTAGGGAGCGCCGTTTTCGTCGACCTTGCTGACCACCACCTCGAGCAATCGCTCGCGTTGGTCCGCACCGACTCGATACAGTGCGCGGACATGGGCGGAGTTGATGACCTGGACGGTGGATCCGAGCTTCTCCGAAAGCATCTCGTTGAACTGGTGTTCCCGGAGAGCCAGAGTGACCGCAGACGCGCTCATTCCCAGCAACTCTGCCGTCTCTTCCCGCAGTTTGCCCAGCGATTGCACCAGTGCGACCGCCAGACGGTTCCGCTCCGCTCGCGTCAGGGGGTGGCCATGACGGGCGTTCGCAACGCCGGCTTCGATGCGGAGGTTCTCATCCGGCACCGCCACATATTCCACCGGGATTGCCTCCAACCCCAGCCGCGTCGCCGCCTCGAGCCGATGGTAGCCGTCGATGACGACGTTGGAGCCTTCTTGAACCTGGATGGGCGGGAGTGCGCCGAATGCCTCCATGTATCGGACGACTGCTTCCTCGGAGAGTCGCTCACGGGGGCTCAGTTCGCGAAGGAGGACAAGTTCAGCCAGGGGGACCAGTTCGAGGGATGACGTTCTCACGGGGACTCTCTTGTGGAGCAGCGGAAAGAAGAGCAGAGTGGGCGCCTCGAGGCGCGAACGCGCGTGGGAAACACCACAACTTCCGGGTTCTCCGCCACCCAACGAGCCCGGGACGCCGCATCAAGACGACAACAAGATGTCACCGAAGCAGGGCTCCGGTGGGGCGACCTGTATGTTATCCCGTGCCGACGGAAAGCGATACCGTACCGGCGCCGATCAGGCGGCGGAGTCGGCGAGCCTTAACCTCCGGGGGAGGCGCAGCGACTTATCCGTACCCGTCCCGGATCGCCGTGAGTTGATCCCGATCGAGGATTCGCGTGCGCCTGTAACGGGTGACGATCCACTCTTCCTCTCGCCACTTGGAGAGGATGGTGGCCACGCTTTCTCGCCGCGCCGCCGCAGCCATCGCGAGGATGTCCTGACGGCAGTTGACCACGGGCTGACCCGTCATCTCGGTGATCTGCAACAGCACCGATGCCAATCGCTGAGGAAGCGATGAGTTGCCCAGATTGTGGGCCGACTCGATCAATGCCTGTACGCTCTCGACCAGGACGTCGATGGTGATGGCGGCCGACGTAGGGTCAATTTCTCGGGCCACCACCTCGGTGATGGCGACGAAGTCAGCGGCGGCCCGTTCGGCGAGGGGCACGCCCGGCACCGGAAACGCGATTTGCCCCGGACCAACCAGGCCCACGGCAATGCCTCCGCTCCGAATCGCCCCTACCCCCTCAATGACCTGGAGGGGCCTTGACACAGAAGAGCCCGCTTCCCAAAACGTTTGGCCAGGCGAGCGGACCTCTTGCACGACAGTGCTCGTAGCTTCTTCCATTACTTCCCTGCGTCCCGACTTTTCGCGGGCTCTCCAACCATCCTAGCACGCATGCGACGTGCAACGGAGCGCAACCCGGCAACTCCGCGGGGAGTACTTGGAACTGCCTTCGCCGGAGTATCAAGGAAGCAGCTCCAGAGCCTCTCCCGAGGGGTCGCCGGCGCTGATAAGTCGGTACGACTCACCGGCGAGTACATACTCCAGCACACCACCAGTAAAGGGATCCACTGCGAAATCTCCTGCGCGAAGTTCGGGAAGCGTGGCGGGGAGCCGTCCGTGCTGCCACCGAAATGCGTGGACCGCCACATGGGTGGCCATCAACCGGAGATAGGCCTCTTCCCGGGCGAATGCACCGTTGACGGTCTGAAGCGCGGGGAGAAGCATCCAAACCATTGCCGCACCCGCGCTCAATTCCGGGGGCGTATCGGGAAAGCGGCGCTCCCACACCGGGCGGGCGGCCTGTTCTTCGATCAGCCGCTCCACGCGGCGGGCTTCGACGCCCGCGTCGGCAACAAACCGCTGCGTGCTCTCGGGACGAGCGAGGATGCCCCTCCATCGATCGGTCGACTGGGGATCGACACCCAGAAGCGCTGCCACCTCAGCCACACCTCCGTTCCTGGCGCGATCTACCAGCTGGGGGATCTGCTGCTGCATGGTCCGCAGTTCCTGGCGGACCAGGCTAACGAAAGACGAGGGGCGGTCGAGCCGGTCGTGGCACACCCGCAAGAGCGAAGCGCAGTCCCGGAGGGTTAGCTGTGGCAGACGAGCGATGGCCTCCTTCAACACCATCGTTTCGATCGCGACGCCGACCAGCCCGTGAACTAGAGTCTGAAGCTGGATGGCATATCCGAGGCTGAGTCCGAGCGACGCTGCGGGAACGGCGCCGGCGGTGTCGCCATCTGCGCAGCGAACGTAGATCTCGTGAACGATTACCCGGCCCAGGCTTCTGAAGACAGCCAGCTCCGGAAGTCGGGTCTCGTAGTTCAGCTCGGCCCGGCTGGAGGAGATCGGCTTTCGGAGGCCACGCTGGACGAGAGCGAGGGCCTTCCGGCATGGGGGATCCGCGAGAATAGTGCGCCGATCTCGAAGCGTGAGCCTGGCGTCCCCAACTCGGGCGTACCAGGGCCTACCCAGGATGAGGTCCGCGGCCGCCACGAGATCCTCGTAGCCGTTCTTTCCATCGGTCGGTCGTGTAATTGCAGTTGAAAAGAGACTCGACTCTGGCGGGGGAGCTGCACCGGTCATGGACGACCCGCCCCCCGCCGGAAGTGTTGCCGCGAGGAGGGCGGTCCGATGGGGAAGGATGGAGTGACTCATAAGTTTGCTAACGGGCCGGAAACCGATAGGGTGTTGGTACCGACCAGAAATCCGGTGCTGTCCGACCGTTGCTGCGGTCCGAACTCGCGCTGAATGTTCCTGTTAGCCGTCTAAACTAAATAGTAAGCTATGCAGGAACGCCGGACGGCGAGGAGACGTACTCAGTGGCCTCAGAAGACGACATCCTCAAGAGTGCTAAGGACTACTTCCTGTCTCGCCAGGAAGAAGGTCAGCCTGATGGTCCTGCCGCGCCCGAGGAGAGCGCCGATCGGAGCCGACCCAAGATCATCGAACGTGAGGTCCGGGTCGAAGGGGTCTACGAGAGCACCCAGGGCGGGGGGCCGTTCGTCCTGTTGAAGGATGCCAAGGGCAGGAATCTGCCGATCTTTGTGGGTCAGGAAGTCGCGGCCGCCATCCTGCTTGCGATCGAAGGTCAGGCTCCGCGCCGGCCCTGCACCCACGACCTGATTCGAGCGCTTCTTGATCGATTGGGCGGCACTATCCAGTCCGCGGTGGTCGATGATCTGTACAAGAATGTGTTCTACGCCAAGCTGGTGTGTCGACAGGGCGAACGCCAGTTCGAGATCGACTGTCGTTCGAGCGATGCCATCGCCGTGGCGCTCCGCTGCGGTGCGAGCATCTTTGTGGCGGAGCATGTGCTGGAGGAAGGTCAGTGTCCCATCTCCGACGACTAGGAGAGCGGATGGCGCGATTGGTCCAACTCCTGGTGCAGCAGTGGCGACGACACTCGACGGCAGTGGATCTTGAGCGCGAGCGGCTCCGAATACTGGAGTGGGAAGGGGAGCGGCTCCGTGCCGAACTTTCGCACCTGGAGCGGGAATTGTTGGATTTGGAATCTTGCAGAGATGGCAGAGTGACCGTATCGGTCGCTCGTGAGATTGTTCGCTTGCGCGCGGCACGGGTAGAGGTCGCCATGCTGAACCGGCAGGCTGAGATCACCGCCTCGGGCCATCTCATACGGTCGGCCTGACCATGCGTCGAGCCAGCACATCCGGGATCTCGGTGGAGACAGCGGGCTTTGCCTGCTGTTCGGTCGGTGAGTTCACCCAACGGCTGTCCGGACTCGTTCGATCTCATCCCGGGCTCCAGAGCGTTTGGATTCGGGGGGAAGTCGGATCGCTGACGAGACCGAGCTCGGGCCACATCTACTTCACCCTCCGGGACAGCGAGGCGATGCTATCGTGCGTGCTCTGGAGGCGAACGGCGGCGTCGATTACGTTTCCCCTGGATGTTGGGCATCAGGTTCTTGTCCACGGAAATCTCGACGTGTACGCGCCCCGCGGACAGTACCAGTTGACGGTTGATGCCGTCCGGCCGGATGGGGCGGGGGCACTGCAGGCCCAGCTCGAGAGGACTCGTCAAAAGCTCGAGCTGGAGGGTCTGTTCTCGCAGGAGCGGAAACGACCGCTTCCGACAATCCCGATTCGGATAGCGGTAGTGACGTCTCATACCGGCGCCGTGATTCGAGATATTGGGGTGACCCTTTCCAGGGCTCGACCGCCGGTTGAGTTGATTCTCGCGCCCGCGCTCGTTCAGGGTATGGACGCGGCTCCCTCTCTTGTGGCGGCGCTGCACCGCGTGGCGGAGCACTCGCATGCCGACCTTGCCATCCTGGCACGAGGCGGCGGGTCGATTGAGGATCTCTGGTGCTTCAATCTCGAAGAGGTGGTAAGGGCCGTTGCCGCGCTGCCGATGCCGGTGATCTCCGCTGTTGGGCATGAGACCGACTTTACGCTCACAGACCTAGCCGCCGACCTGCGGGCCGCAACCCCTACTGCCGCAGCCGAATGGATCGTTCAGCGACGGCGGGAAGCCGTGGAGAGGCTTGCAGCAGCGCGTCGCCGGATCGCGGCGGACTCACGATACAGCATCCAGGCGACTCGGTACCGGTTTGAAGCGCTCCTGAGTCGAGCCTCGCTCTCGCGGCCCGTGGATGGAGTCAATGACCGGCGCAGGCGGCTCGACGAGATTTGCCTCGGCTGCGAGGGCCGGGTGAGGCGCCGCCTCGAGGGTGAGCGCGCTCGACTTCAAGCCGCGGCGGCCCGACTTCAAGGCCTGAGCCCACTGGGAGTTCTCTCTCGCGGTTACGCGGCTGTGACGCGGCCGGATGGAGAATCGGTCACCTCAGTTCAAGGATTGGATAGAGATGACCAACTTTGTCTACGTTTTCTCGACGGATCCGCACACTGCGAGGTTCGTGAGATCCAGATACTAGGTGTATCGATATGACGAGTGAGCTGAGCTTTGAGGCGGCGCTGGAAAAGCTGGAAGCGATCGCAGCCCAATTGGAGAGCGGTGAGTTGACCCTGGACCAGTCGCTCGCTCAGTACGAAGTGGCCATCCGACTATCGCGGGTCTGTGCGGCACGACTGGACGACGCCGAGTCGCGTTTGAGAGTACTGTCGGAAGAGGGTCAGTTTTCGGAGCCCATGCCGCTGCCGGGCACCGAGGACGTCCGCTAACCGGCGACGAAACGAGTGTCCTCGAAGGCGCGAGGATCAGCGTCCAAGCGGCTCATCAGACAGTGGTTGAGTCCGGCGAGTTCGAATGCGCCGAGGACTTGCTCGCTTAGTGCGAGTACACCCACGCACCCGGAGTGTCCACCCAGCTTCTTCCGGGCAGCAACTACCACACCTAGCCCGGAAGAATCAATAGTTGCGACACGACTGAAGTCGAAGACAATTCTTGAGGGCGCCGCGAGGGCCGCCTGTGCCGTCAGGTCGTAAAGCGACGATACGGTTCCCAGGCGTATGGTGCCGGCGGCGCAAACGACGGGCGTCGCTTGCCAATTCTCCAACCAGACTTCGAGTTCGTGGTCCCGCACGGGTGGGCTCCAACAGATCCTCAAGTGAATCTTCAATTGGAAAACATTTTACCCGGGTTCCTCTACCGTGTCCTGAATTTCGTGAACAATCTTGTGCAACCCTGCAAATCTCTACCCTCCCAGGGCCCAATCGTGCCCTGAAAGCCCCAGTGGTCGGAGCGGTGGTATAATGGCGTGGAGGGTGTGGCCCTCACTTCCGAAAGCGGCCCGACGATGCAGGAAACCCCCCTCAGCGCCAACGTTGAAGAATACCTCGAGTGGATCTACCGACTGTCCCGTGAGCAGGCCGAGGTAACCACCACCGATCTGGCTCGAAGCCTGAAGGTCTCGCCGGCATCGGTGACCGGTATGGTGAAGCGTCTGGCGGAGCGTGGACTCATCATCCACGAGCGCTATCACGGCATCACGCTTTCCGAGGAGGGCCGGGTTGTCGCATTGCGGACCATCCGCCGGCATGGGCTGCTTGAGCGGCTGTTGGTGGACGTGCTCGGGATGCCGTGGCATTCGGTGGATGAGCTCGCGGGAAAGCTCGAGCATCACATCACGCCCGAGGTGGAAGAGCGCCTTCGAAACCTGCTCGGTCATCCCACCACGTGTCCGCACGGGCAGCCCATCGACTGGGATTTGCCGGCGGGCGATGTCCGCCTTGGTACGCTGGTTCCGGGTGACGAGGTGCTCATTTCCAGAATCTCGGATGAAACTCCCGAGTTCCTCACGTATGTCGCGGAGTTGGGAATGGTTCCCGGGGCGAGGCTGGAAGTTGCGTCCCGGGCGCCTTTCAACGGACCGCTGCTGGTGCGGGTCAACAACCAGGAATATGCCCTTGGCGATGAAGTCTGCGCCAAGGTTTGGGTCGTGCCTTCGGCGGCCGTGAGCTAGGGTTACCCCACGGTGGCCCCGTTCGTGACCCCTTGATCATTCCTCAGGCGGGTGGCGAGTTCGTACAGCTCCCTGCGGGGGATGCCTGTCGTTTCACTCAGTCGTCGGCTCGCGTCCCGAACCGAAAGGCCCTGCTCCAGCAGATCCAGCAAGGCTTCGGTCTGATTGGCCGCTTCGGCAATCGGAGGTTCAGCGGGATTCCCTGCCACAAGTACCACGCACTCGCCGCGCGGCGGCTTTTCCCGCGCCCAGATCTCCAGCTCTTCGAGCGAGCCCCGCACAAACTCCTCAAAGTACTTGGTGAGTTCACGCGCCACCACGGACTGACGGTTTCCCAGTACGGCTGCAAGGTCCCGTAGGGTCTCGTCCAGTCGATTGGCGGCCTCAAAGAAGATCAGCGTGTGAGGCAGGCTCGCCAACTGCTGGAGGGCCTTTCGACGGTCGCCGGACTTGCGGGGTAGGAACCCGTGAAACAAGAAGCGGGACGGATCGAGGCCGGATGCCGAGAGTGCACAAATCGGGGCGCTGGCGCCCGGAATGGGCACCACACGTATTCCCAGGTCTACCGCCGCCCGCACAAGCTCGCCACCAGGATCACTGATGCCGGGCGTGCCGGCGTCGGTCACCAGCGCGGCAGACTCGCCGGCCTTTACGCGGTGCAGCACCTCTTCCATCCTCTGCGGGGAGGAGTGGCTGTGGAAGGAGATCAGCGGCGTGTGGATGTCGTTGGCAGCCAGCAGCCGGCGCGTCTGACGTGTGTCCTCCGCTGCAACAAAGCTGACCGTTGAGAGGGTGCTGATAGCCCGAGGCGACAGATCTCCCAGATTCCCGATTGGTGTGGCGACAACATAGAGTCGCCCCCCAACCACCTGAGTTTCCGTTTCGGACTGAAACTCAGGTAGCGGTGGCATGGATGGGCGCCGAGTTACTTTTTGACCGGAGCCGCGGGCGGGGCGGGGGTAGCCGCCGGTGGAACCGGTGCAGCGGACGGGCTTGAAGGCGGAGCGGCGGCGGGAGCTCCAGCCGCAGGCGGTGTGGCAGGCGGCGGTGTGGCGGCGCCCGGGGTCGTGCCGGGGGCTGCGGGAGGTGTCGGGGCCGCGGCGGGCGCCCTGGCGGCTTCAGCAGCCTTGGCGGCCTTCTCTGCGGCTTCTTTCTCCTTCTGCTCCTTGATCATCCGGTCCATCATGGCCTTCTGCTCAGCCTCGCGCTTTTTCTGGTCGGCCATTTGCTTGGCGAGCAACTCGCCGTGCTTCTTCTCTGCCTGGGCGGCAAGGTCTGTGCGGCCCAGTTTCTTGAAGCGCTCCGCGAGGTCCGAGAAGAGGGTCGGGTTTCCGAACCCCTGGTCCAGCGCCTTCTGGTAGGCAGCGACCGCATCCGTCTTCTTCTGAAGTTTCTCCAGCGTCTCGCCGAGCGCAAATGCGAGTTCGGCATTTGGACGCTTCGCGACGGCCTTCTCGAGAATCTCCTGAGCTTTAACCGTCTGCCCCGCACGATTGTAGAGTTGTGCCAGCTTGTACTGGAAGGCGACGTCGACCTCTGGACCCTTCTTGTCGAGGGCCTCCTGGTAGGCGGTGAGCACCGGAGCCAGGGCGACCTTCTCATCCGCGGGCTTCGGGGCAGCGCCTGCGGACTTCTCATTCAGCTTCTGCTCGGCAAGATAGCCCTTCAGCCAGGGGGAGGTGGCGTCGACCTTCGCCTTGGCTCGATATTCCGCAATGAGTCCCTGAAAGATCACGCCGGCGATGGACGAGCGGTACTCGTTTACTCTCTCCTGGCGCTTCTTGGGGTCCTTCTTCGCATCGGCGTCCGTCGGCTGATACTCGCGTTCCGCCAGAGCCTTCAGCACGTGGTAGCCGAACTGCGATTTGACCGGATCGCTGATCTGGTTCACTTTTAGGCGGAGCGCTGCTGCGGTAAACTCCGGCACGAAGCTGGTAG
The DNA here is from genome assembly GCA_005798285.1 of Actinomycetota bacterium. Taxonomy (GTDB): domain Bacteria; phylum Armatimonadota; class SYMT01; order SYMT01; family SYMT01; genus F1-80-MAGs030. The sequence continues at coordinate 19,310 of SYKE01000083.1, read as the reverse complement.
CGGCCTCGGGGTCAATCTTGCCCTTGGGGTCGGGAGGCGGCGGCGAAGCGCTGGCCCAGCCGACAACCCCACCCTTGCCCTTGCTTCCCTCGTCCTGGGAATACTGGGCCGCCAGTTTGGCGAAGTCCGCTCCGGCCCGCGCCTGCCGAGCGACGTCCTGCGCCAACTTCTCGGCTTGTTCCTCGGTGCGGCCATCGGCCTTGATCAACACGTGAGCCACGCGCATCTCGATCGGTCGGGCCTCGCTCTGAATTTTCTCCTGGAGCTTTTGGCCGGTCAGCCGGCGTTGCATGGTCGGAATGTCGATGCCTGCGAGCATCCGACTGCGGAACTCCGCGTACTCGGCCTGCGTGAGCCCTTCACCCCGGGTCTTCAGCGTCTGTTCGACGTCGGCTTCGGCGGTGCTCCGCGCTTCAGAGGGAGTGGCAGTGACACCGGCCGCCTTCGCGGCAGCAGTCACGGCATATTCCTGAAGCAGCGACTCGTAGGCAAAGCGGGGGAACTCAGCCTGCTGGCTCAGGGTGACGGGGCCCTGGGAGAACTGCTGGAACTGGTTGCGAACCCCTTCCAGCGACGCAACAAAGTCTGTCTGGGTCACTTCCTGCCCATTGATCCGCCCTAGCAGTTGACTGCCTCCGCGAGAATCGCTGGGTCCGCCCCCGGCGCCGCCACCCGTAAAGGGGCTGGCGCCGATGAGAATTGAAAGCGCGAAGATGCCGGCAAACGTCGGAATGATCCAGACGAGTTTGTGCAATCTGTCACGCAGAGAGGTGAGGGACATGAGAAGTCTCCAAGGCAGCGCGACCGATCTGAGCGGCGTGGCCCAACCCGCCGAAACGGCGGCATGTTACCGAATTCCACTGAGCACGGTCAAGAAAGGCAGGCCACGGGGCTCCGAAGAGCCCACACAGCCGTCAAAACATCCCGTTAGCCCGGTATTTCGGTCGTGATCTCTTCTTGCGCTGCGAGCGCAAAGCCCCAATCCGGCGTGCCCAGGGGGCCCGTCACAGCGAGCCCTTTCCGGAGCCGCCGCAACAGTGCCAGCGCGAACGCTACGTCCCGATTGGCCCCAGGTAGAAAGCCCAGAATTCCGTCAAGCACACGGGCTCGCCGACGGATCAACCGGTAGTGAGACAGGAGGTAGTCTCCCTGTTCCAGGAGATCGGCGGGGGAGAGGTCCCGCTCCCTCAGCTCACGCAACTCGATCTCGCAGTCGAACAGGGCATTCTGAATGACTCTCTGGATCTGGCTCAGATCGGTCGCTGCTTCCTCGGCCCGCCTCAGGAGTACTTCCGTGATTCGTCTGCGCCGCCCAAGTTCACCGGAAGCGGCGACATCCGTCCTCTGATTCACATCCTCGATGACTGCAGAGAACGCGGTGGCCGCCGTTACAAGGCGACCGCAGACATCCTCGAGCCAGACATCACGAGATTCAGGGGGATGAAAATTCCTGCGCATCCTCGATAACAGCCCTCGTCCCGACTCATCGTCGTGGTGTTCGCTCGTCCGGGCCTCCTACCGAGCGGAGGAGGCCTCCACCTGCAATCGACGCTCTCCCCAACCGGCGACGTCCCGAACCGCCCGCGTGTAGGCTACCACTCTCGGATCGGCGTGCGACAGTTGCACGTGCGACGTCTCAACCGCCAGTGCCGTCGCCTGGGGGATGTCCAGCACCCGCAGCACATTTAGAAAGTCCGGCCCCTCGGCGTGGCTGCCCGGAAGCTGATCTAGCATCAACGAAGCCGGGGGTGCCGATCCCATGATCGTTGCGTAGAGCGCCCATACGGCTCCGTCGCCCGTGCCCGCCAGTTCGATGGTCGACCGGGCGTAGCGTCCGTCTCGAACGGTTCGGAGCGCCGACAGGGCGGACACGACGTCCCACACCCGCATTCCGTCAAGGGTTTGCCCGAGAAGCATAAAGCGGCGCCGAATCTGAGTGAGCTTCTTCTCGTCGACCCGATAGGCGCCGGCGCCCACGCCGCGAGGGGCGATGAACGCCCGGAGCGGTCCATCGCGAGTGAGCATGGCTTTCAAGGCAGCCCAGTCGCCGGGAGCCGAAACGACGTCGGAGCCGACTGCGGCGCTGCCGAACCCCGCAGCCACTCCCGCCGCCCACGGGCTCCAGCGCGCTTCATCCAGAACCGTGAGGCGGATACCGAGTTCCTGAACCGCACCCTTGCCCGAGAGGATGAACAACCGAAGTGGCGTGTGGTGCTGAGACTCAAAATCGTAGGCCCGGAGCCGGACGCCGTCCTTTTCCAGGTTGACTTTCTCCACTGGAGCGGTCGATGGCGCCTCCGCCGGCCAGCCTGAGAAGACCGCCGTGCCGAGTTGTTCCCGCCACCTCTTGCACGCGGAGCGCCAGTCGTTCCTTGACTTCGAAACTTCCCCGTCGGCGGACCTCACAAAGCTGTTTTGAATCCGGGTGTTCCGCTGGTCGACCGGCATTTCTCGGAACACCCGAAGTTGCTCCGGCGTGAAGAACTTCTCCGCAAAGTTGGTCAGGGGCGCCTCGGTGTCTCGAAGGAACCGATTGAACCACCTGAGTGCGGGCACCTGCAGTTCCCGGGTGTCTTTGTGCGGACCCTCGGTGATCAGGAGCCCCAGTTTGTCGCCGGCTCCCAGGAGGTCGTAGATCTTGCGGGTCTTCTGGTGAATTCGGTAGACACCGTCGAGGGGGAAAATCGGGTCCTTGTCGGAGTTTGAGATCAGCAGGGGCCTAGGCGCCACCAGGGCCGCGACTTGATCGTAGTCCCACCGCTCCGAGTTGATCATGAACATGCAGTCGCAATGACCTTCGACCGCACCGTCGGTGACGTAGTTCTGAAGATCGGTGATCCCCGCGACCGGCACTGCCGCCTTGATCCGTTCGTCGATCGCGGCCACCCACCACGAGTAGGCGCCGCCTCCTGACCGGCCGGTGACTCCTATTCGGCTGCCGTCGATTTCCGGTCGAGACTGGAGGTAGTCGATTGCTCTCACGCCGTTCCAGGCCTCCACTCCGGCGGGCGTATAGCCGCGGCTGTTCCACCACCACATCTTTTCACGATACGTGCCGTGGTGGAGCCCCTCAATTTCGGCGAGCTGAAGCGTGTCGATGATCAGACATGCGTACCCGTTCCTGGCGAACCAACCGCCGTGGTGCTGGTAGGCTGCCTTCGAGCCATAGCTGTATCCGTTCTCCGTGACGTTGCCGTGCCCGCACACGTACAGGATCGCCGGGAGTGGCCCGGAGCGCTTCTTGGGAAGGTAGAGGTTGGCGGTGACATAGAGCCCGGGAGCGGACTGGAAGTGCAGGCGCTCCACCGTGAACTCGGCGTGCTCGGTCACACCGGTGATGACGGGCCGCAAGGGCGATCTCGGCGGTTCAGGATCGAGCCCCAACATAAACTTCAGTCGGGCCCGCCGCCTCGGCGCATCTTTCAGCCAGGCATCGCCGTTCGGGATGTCGGCCAGGGATTGGCGTTGAAGACTCTCGGTCTCTGTCCGGAAGTAGTCCTGCAGCCGAGGTTCCATATCCAGACCCCTCCCGGACTGTGCGAGTGATGCCGCTGCCGTGAAGAGTGTGATGCCCAGAAGAGTGAGTTGATGCCGCAATGCGGACGCCCCCCGTGGAGTCGGGTCCCTGTCGGGTAGACGAGAGGCCCTGTAGGTGCGCGTTCTCACGTTGCGACTCTAAACTCCTGCTGATTGGCCGTGTCGGATGAAAGATCCAGGCGAATCAGTCGCTTGAAGTGGTAGTCCCCACCCACATTCAGGCAGGTTGTGGGGCCGATTCGTGCTTCGCACGCAGCGTGGGTGTGCCCGCAAAACACGTAGTCGAATCTGGCGTCCTGCCGTACCCATGCATCCATGGCTCGGGTGCCGGTGTAGGCAAGCCAGAACTTTTGATCGTCCGTCACCAGTTCCGTAGGATAGAAGAGTTCCCGTACCGGGGGATGGTGGGTAACCAGGATTCTCCGACCTACCCGCGAGGACTCGGCACTCTGTCTCTGGAGCTGCTTCAGAAGGGAGTCGGCAAATTCCGGATCGGAGACTCCCAGCCTGACGTAACTGCCGTCATTGTGGCGTCCCGCCGGGAACTGCTTGGCGATATACATTCGATTCGCATCGGGGTACCGGATTCGGAGCTCCGGATCGGCAAACGAGTAGTCGTACCAGTGGATCGAGCCGAGGATCGACACGTCGCCGTCCCGGCTTTGCCACGGCTGGAAGTCAAGCACTGAAAACCCGGCCTCGCCGGCGAGCATCGGCAAGGTTTCCTGATAGTGCCTCATCGACGAGGTGGGCGCACGAAGCCAGAGGTCGTGGTTTCCGGGAACCAGGAGCTTCACGCACGTCAGTTCACGGAACTCAGCCAGACAAGCAGCGAACGCGCGGCCTTCCCCCACATCGCCGGCCAGGATGAGGGTGTCCGGTGGGTCCGCCATGAGGCTGTCCCGGAGATCCCTTGTCGCGGCATCCCCTGCGCGAGACAGCCCCCAATGCAGGTCCGCGGTGACCGCGAGCCTCACGGTCGAACTCCGCCAGACTCCGGAGCGCGCTTCGGCCGCTCCTTGAGGAGCGAGGTGACGGCTGCCTGGAGCTGTGCATCTTCGTGGATCACGTCTTCCCCCAGCGGGCGCTGCACGTACTGATCCACCTTGCGGGGGTTCCTCTCCATCACGTCACCCGCAGCGCCCCTGACCTCAACAAAGGGAACACGAACCGACGTGCCGTCTCGGAGGCTCACACTGGAGGTGTAGATGATCCAGCCTGCCGTCGGCTCACCGATCACCCTTCCCAGCTTCATGTGCCGGTATCCCTCGGTGAAGTCTTCGGCATCGGAGAGCGAGTGGCGATTGATCAGCAAGATCGTCGGCCGTTCCAGCGCTCGCTGGCCGAGCACCGTTCTGCCCGGCGCCGGCTCGAAGCCGCGAACACGCATGGTGAGGTACGGCTGCCGGGCGAATATGTCGAGCGCGTAGGCATTCACGAAACCACCGTTGTTGTTGCGCAGATCGATCACGACACCGTCTCGGGCTTGATTCTCGCTGTCGAGGTCCTGGATCAGCCGGGTGAGCGACTGCTGCGACATATCGGACACGTGCACGTAACCTAACCGCCCCTCGCTGACGCGGTGGACCAACTCGCGGCGCTGATGGACCCAGTTTCGATAGAGCAGGGGACGCTCCGCCAACCCGGTGACCGGACGAATGTTGACGACCTCCTCCGGAGCGCCGACGGAGCGGATCTTGAGCGCCACGCGTTTATCGATGGTGTCGAACAACAGCTCATCCAGGTTGGTTAGCCGATCGACTTCCCTGCCGTTGACCGCGAGGATTTCCGTGCCCCGCGCAATCCGTCGCGTAATTGCCGCCGGGCCGCCGGGCAGCACTTCCGATACCCGGAGAACACCTGAAGTCTCCAGTGCCCGACCGTCCAAGCTAATCCCAAGTTTCCCAATGCTGGACGCCGTATTGATTGGCCCCGAGACGCCGAGGTGCGATGCATCCAACTCTCCCACCATCAGATTCAGCATGCGGCGCAGTTCATCCGCCGTGCGGGCTCCGAGTGCGAACGGCTCGTAGCGTCCTCGAACGCCAGCCCAGTCTTTGCCGTGAAAGGTCGGGTCATAGAAGTTGTCCCGCAGGATTTCCCACGTTTCACGGAAGAGCCATGGGGCCTCATCGGCGAGCCTTACGGAGAGTTCGCATGTGATGGGGACGGTCCGGGCGACCCCGGAGTCCACCGCTACCGCTTGCAGTCGCCCATCTTCCAGGAAGTAGAGTTGCTTCCCGTCGGCTGAGAACTGAAGCTGAGACTTGGAACCCGCGGTGGTGACCAGCGGCCGAGCGGCGCCGGTCAAGCGACCTGCGGCGTCCAGGGACAGGATGTGAATGAGTTGCCGGCCCGCGGTGGTGGCGACAACGGCGATCTGCCGGTTGTCGGGGGAGAGGGTGTGGGAGTCAACGTCCAGACTGCCCTGGAGCGCCGTGGTGCGCTGCTTGAGATCGGCGATTTCCGGAATGAGTTGGGTTGGCGGCTTCTTGACCTCCGCGGCCGGACCAAAGAGCCGATCGAACGCATCCTCTCGAAACTCAGGGCGCGAGGAGAGCAGGTCGAGTTTGAACAAACTCCACGACTCGGTGCGCTGACCCGAGTCGAAGAGAATGAAGCGGCCGTCGCTGCTCCATGAGAGCGTGGTTGCAAAGACGTTCGGAGCGAAACTGACCTGATACGGCGGCGCCTCGGCCCCCACCGCACGGGCGATCCAGACATTCTTGAACGCCTTGACGCTCTCGGAGAAGTACGCGATCCAGTCCCCGGAGGGGGACCAGGCGAGCTGGCGCTGCGACTCGAAGGGGGCGCGCTCGAAGAAACCCTCGGCGATTCGGCGATCACGCATCGTGTCCAGGTCGAGAACCCGAAGTTCCCGGCCGGCTCGCTGGTAGGCGAGGCGCCGGCCGTCCGGCGAGAACCGAGGCGCCTCATCGCCGCCCGAGTCCATGGTGAGCCGCGTCTCCTTTCGCTCGGCGAAGTCGAACAGGTAAAGGGACCGGTAGCCGTCTCGTTCGGAGTAGTACGCCAGGCGGCGGCTGTCCGGCGCCCACTCGGGCTGCCCCTCTCCCGCCAGAGTAGACGTCACACGAAAGGCCGGTTCTCCCGCAGTGCCGGCGACGAAGATCTCTCCGCGGGCGACCACCGCTGCCTTTTTTCCATCGGGCGACACGCGGGCGTAGGGGAAGCCGGTGGATTGCGCGACTCGCTGAGGCTCGGTGGGTCCGGTCGCGCCGACAAGGCGGATCGGAATAGCAGACGCTGTTCCGTCCGTGGTATCCATCCGGAACAGCCCGAAGTGGTTCTCGTACACCAGGACCTTGCCGTCCCCGGACAAGCTGGGGAACAGCATCCGCTGGTCCGTCAGGCGGCTGATTTGTTTCGGCCTCGAACCCGGCGCGCCGAACCACAGATTCTCTGAGCCGGAGCGGTCTGAGATGTAATACACGCCGCGGCCGTCGGGCGCCCAGAGCGGCCAGAGCGCTCGCTCTCCGTCGCCGTCCCGAGGATCGTCCGTCACGCGGGAGAACGGAGATTTGGCCGCGGGATCCCAGACCCAGATCTCGTTCTCGTCGATGTGACTGGATCCCCGGCGCCACCACTGCGAGGACCCGATCCCTCGCGCGGAAAACGCCAGGCGTCTCCCGTCACTCGCCGCCGTCGCGTGATACTCAGACAGGAACGGATCGGAGAGAACCTGAGACGGTGTGCCACCCGCGACGGAAACTCGCCAGACGTCCGGCAGACCGGATGGATCTCGGGTCCCAGAGTTGAAGTAGATCCACTTCGAGTCCGGCGAGAAACCCGACAGGTTGTCCTGGCTGTCATCCCATGTAAGACGCTTCAGTTCGCTGGTCTCCAGCGAGAGCAGGTAAATGTCGCCGTTGCCCGTTCGGTTCGAAATGAACGCGAGACTCTTCCCATCCGGGGCGTAGAGTGGTCGCGACTCGGTGGCCGGGTGACTAACGAGTAGTCGCGCCTCCCCGCCGGCTGTCGGAACCGTCCAGATGTCTCCGGCACTGGCGAAGGCGACGACGCGGGCATCGGGCGAAATTCCCGGTTCCGCCAACATCGGCTTTGGTGGGGCGATTCCGCTGCCAGCGGAAACATTCGACACCGCACGGGCACTCAGGACGCCTAACATGCTGACGGCGCAGACGGCGGCGATGGTCCGGCGGCTCCCGGCGCGTGTTGCGGCAAGTTGTGACAAATACGAACGCATGGGTGGCATCCTTAAGAGTTACCTCCGAGTCGGTCATTGGGCCGGCAGGCTCCAGCCCCCCGACACGGTGGGATGATCGGCGCCCAAGGCCTCTGATGTCGTGCTGCTTCGGATGAGTTGTGGGAGAGCGTGGTGAAGAGTTCGGACTACCTGGCCCAATTTTCGATGTCGGATCTTCGCGAGTTTGCGATCCGGTGCAAAATCCGATGGGATCTGATTCTGAGGGGAGACCGACAAGCCCTCCTTGGCGCTTGCCAGAGCGCCATCCGTCACCACCGACATGGCAGCCTGATCCTCTTTGGCGCGAATAGGCCGAGCCTCGTAGTTCTCTATCATCTAAAGGTTGCTCCCAAGAGGCAATCGCTTGCATCGCTTTGCGAGCACTTCGGCGTGGACGAGGCCGTTATGCGGTCGGTCCTATCGGATTTGCGCCTCTGGGGCTGTTGCTTCTCGGAAGACGGCTGGCGGACCATCTACTGTCCCTATCGACCGGACCAGCGAGAGACGGGATTTGACGACTTCAGCCTGGGCGCCGCGCGGGTTAAGGACCCGGAGTTCGCCCGCCCCGGGCTGGAGTCCTCCAGAACGCACTGCTCCCCTCGACCGGGTGAGTTTCTACTGGACGTCGCGGAGGTCCTGGCCAGGGTTTCGCGCACTCGGGTTAAGCCGACGCAAGCGGGTCGGCCTCACCTGCGGGAGATCCGGAACTGGATTCCGTCCCTGCTGATTCCGTCAGAAGCGTATGCGGTTTTCCTGTATAACTTCCTGGGTGATCTGGGCGTGATCTCTCCCACCGAGGACTCGATCGAACTCGAGGATCAAGCGGTCGACCTGCTTCGGCTGCCGGCGAATGATGCCGTGGAGATTCTGTCGATCACCTGGGCGTCGCTTAGGGAGTTGGCGGACATCGATCCGGCTGCAACCGCAAGCGACGCGGAGCACACGGGCGCTGCCGTGTTGGTTCGAGACACCCTCTTGGAAGTCCCAATCCCCCGGGAGCCGGAAGCAGCCGTTTCGGTGGGATCGCTGGTGCGGCTGATCGATTGGATGCGGCCGAACCTGTCCATGCTGGCACTCGGAGAGCGGGGTCTTCGTGAGGCAGTGTTGGCAGTGCTTCGCTCCGGGTACTGGCTGGGCGTCTTTAACCTGGACAACCCGGAACTCCCGACTGCAGTCTGCCGGTCAACGTGGGCTCCCGCCCTCGGCCGTGAGACCCCGCCACCCACGCGGGCCGCCTTCTCTCGAAAGGAGGTGGTGGTGCAGCCGAACGGCCAGGTCTTTTGTCCGCCGAACCTCCATCCCGAGGTCTATCTTCACGTGCGTCGACTTACGGATGAGCAGAAGAAGACGGCCCGTGGGATGCATCCCCTGACGCCGGCGTCCATTCTCCGAGCGCTGAGTGCTCAGACAACGCCGGAAGAGATTCTGAAATTCCTGGAGGATCACTCCAAGCATCCGATTCCCGGGACGGTACAAAACATGGTTCGCACCGCCGCCCGACAACACGGCCGGGTGCGCCTCGTGCCTGCGGGGATGGTGCTGGTGACGCAGGACGAAGCTCTCCATCAGGAGGTTCGTTCCATCCCGAGTGTCTCCCGGGCCCTGGGGCGACAGATCACTGAGCGAGTCAGTGTGGTGCCGCAGACCCTGGTTTCGGATGCGGTTAAGGCGCTTCGCCAACGAGGATACGCCCCGCTCCTGGAATCCGAACTCCTCCAGAGAATCCCGCCTCCCGGCGTCGACGTCAACGATCCAGGGCCCCAAGATGGGGATGTCCGACCGATCGAGCGCATCCGTCGTCTGGGCGAGACCAACCTTGGCGTGCGAGTGCCGATTTCGGAGGTGATTTATGGGCTCCCTGCCCTCCAGGACAGCTTGAGCCATGACGGAGATCCCGACTCTCCGATGAGGCCGGGCTCTCCCGATTTGCTGCGAGGCACACCGGTGGGAGCAGCATCCGGCGCAGCCCGCGCCGACGCGAGGGCGCTGTTCGAGGCTGACGACGACGACGATAACTACGATGACGAGGATCTCGACTTTTTGGAAGAGTTGGGCTTGTTATCGGAAGAAGAGCGGGAGGACCTGGCGCGTGCCAGGCGGGCTCGGCTCGCGATGCTAATCCAGACCTACATCGAAGGCGGCCAGCGAGTTGATCTCGTGTTGGAGTTGCCCGATGGGAGCCTCCTGAAGCTGCAAGACGTCCGCTTCTTGGCCTGCGATTCCAGCGATGTGGGGATTCGGGTCACGAGCGAGTCCACCCCCAGGGTGATCTCGCTAGACAGCATTATCGAGGTTGCCGCCCGAGAGCAACCGAAGTAAGGCCACCTGAAATGCACTACCAACCCAACACCCCATTGATTGTTCAGTCCGACCGAAGCGTGCTCGTGGAGGTCGACAACCCGCTCTACGAGGACTGCCGCGAGATCATTGCGCGCTTCGCGGAGCTGGAGAAGTCGCCGGAGCACATTCACACCTACCGGATCACGCCGCTGTCGATCTGGAACGCCTGTGCCTCCGGCATCACCGTGGACGACATGCTGGGCGGGCTGACTCAGTTCAGCAAGTTCGAGGTGCCCCACAGCCTCCGCGTCGACATGACCGACCTTTGCAGTCGGTACGGCCGTCTGAAGCTGATCCGTCGGGCCGATCAGCTCATCCTCTCCAGTACGGACCCGCTGCTCATCGAAGAGGTCGTCAACCATAAGCGGAGCCGATCTCTGATCAAGGAGCGTCTGAACGCGCATGAGGTTGTCATTCCGCTTCTCTGCCGCGGACCTATCAAGCAAGTACTCGTCAAACTCGGGTGGCCGGTGGAAGACCTCGCCGGCTACACCGCCGGCACGACTCTCCAGTTTGCCTTGAGGGGAGAGACCACTCACGGAATGCCCTTCGACCTCAGGGACTATCAGAATGATGCGGTTGCGAGCTTCTGGGCGGGCGGCAGCGAGCGAGGCGGCAGCGGTGTGCTCGTGCTGCCGTGCGGCGCGGGGAAGACGATCATCGGGATCGGCGCGATGGCGCAGGTGCAGGCGCAGACGCTCATTCTGGCCACCGGAATCACCGCTGCAAGACAGTGGAAGGCCGAGATTCTGGACAAGACCGATCTCACTCCGGAGGATATCGGCGAGTACTCCGGCGAGAGCAAGGACATTCGCCCCATCACCATTGCGACGTACCAGGTCCTGACGCATCGCGTGGGAAAGAAGGCTGCCGACGCGAAGACCGATGAGGTCGAGCTGAAGAATTATCCCCACCTCGAGCTGTTCTCAGCCCAGGACTGGGGCCTGATCATTTACGACGAGGTGCATTTGCTGCCGGCGCCGGTCTTCCGGATCACCGCGGAGATCCAGGCGCGGCGGCGACTCGGCCTCACGGCTACTCTGGTGCGGGAGGATGGGAGAGAAGACGACGTCTTCTCACTGATCGGCCCGAAGAAGGCCGACGTGCCGTGGCGTGTGCTTGAGCGACAGGGCTGGATTGCGGAGGCGCTCTGCACCGAGGTCCGTGTCGGGATGGATCCGGACAAGCGAATGGAATATGCCGTCGCCGAGTCCCGGGAGAAGTTTCGCATTGCGAGCACCAACCCTAACAAGGATTACGCGGTCGACAACATCCTGCGGAGCCACGAAAACGATCTGGTGCTGATCATCGGACAGTACATCAGCCAGTTAGAGCTTCTGGCGGCACGCTACAATGCGCCGTTGATCACTGGAAAAACGCCGAACACGGAACGGGACCGCCTGTACGCCGAGTTCCGAACTGGTCGCCTCAAGCGATTGGTCGTCAGCAAGGTAGCCAACTTCTCAATTGACCTGCCTGACGCGAATGTAGCCATCCAGGTCTCTGGCACCTTTGGCTCTCGGCAAGAAGAGGCGCAGCGCCTGGGTCGGATCCTGAGGCCGAAGGGCCCCAACCGGCCGGCACACTTCTACTCGCTGGTCACCCGCGACACGGTGGACCAGGAGTTTGGGATGCATCGACAACTCTTCCTGACCGAGCAGGGCTACCGGTACGAAATCATCGATGCCGAAGACCTGGTGGATGAAAAGCGCGTGGACGACGTGGTCAGTCGCCTCATCGGCTGACGTCGAGCGTGGGGGGGAGTGCGCTGGAGGCACTCCCCTCCCTCGGCTACTTCAGCGACCGACGGAGCGCCATCAGTTCTGTTGCCGCAAGCAGCGCCATCGCTCCGCCCCGATCGTCCGGTCCGATGATCGCCTGTCGCTCCAGGTAGTACCGCAGCGTCGGGCCCGACCCGGTGCCCGTGCACACGTCCAGCAGGGCGCCGTCATCCCCGATCCGCGCCGACAGGGCTCTCCAGGCGCGCTCGGCCGTCGGGACGTGTTCTCGCCCCAGCCAGCCAAGCCGAATTCCCCGGGCAATCGCGGAGAGATTCATCGCGGTCGCCGTGACCTCCCGATAGCTCTCGCGGTGATCGATGACCTGTCGCCAGGCGCCTTCCGGAGATTGCACCCGGGTGAGGGCTTCCACGTGTCGGCGACAGGCCGCCTCGATGCCGGACCGTTCGGGGTGCGTCTTCGGGATCTGCGTCAACGCCTCCATCATTCCGAGAGCTGCGAAGCCGTTGCCCCGGCCCCAGGCGTGCGGACCGTCCAGGGCGTGCACGAAGATCCCGTCCTGCCGCTGAAGTTTGCTGAGGTACTCCTTCAGGGTGCGTACCATCAGTTCACTCGCTTCAGGATCCCCCAACTGGGCGGCTCGGCGGAGGAGGGTGTTCTGCATGAACATGTCATCGGTCCAGAACTGCCCCGGTCGGGCTCGCTCCCCCGGCTTTTCCGGGCGACAGTTCAGGGCCGCATCCATCACGAGCTTTCGGGCAGAAGCACGAAGTTCCTCCGGCTGGGACTCGTCGAGCGCCAGATCTCCGAAGGCGATGTGGCCCGCAAGGTTGACCAGCGACGGGGGAGATGCCAGCGCGGGCTTCTCTCCGCTGAGCCACGGGCGAAGGGCCTCGACGACGCGAGTCCGAAGTCCGGCGTCACCCGTCAGCTTCGAGAGTGAGAGCCGGGCAGACCACGCCACGGCGGGGATGTAGCCCACCGACGGAGTTTGCGGGTACCGCGCAGCCAGAACCTGGGCAGTCTGCTCAATGGGGCGGCGGATGCGCGCCATGGCAGCCTGCCGCATGGGAGAGATCGGCAATCCGCTCCCCGCCTGAAGCGCCTGCTCCAGCATTCGCGGACCCTCCGCGGCCCGCACCAGTGCGATTACGGCGGGGGTAGTTCCCAGCCCGGACGGCGCCCCCATCCCCAGCGTCAGCGGAAGGGAGTCCGGCGCGCTCAAGGGCTGAGCGCCCAATGCTGCCCGCAGCGGGGCCGGTTGGGCGGGCGCGAGCCACGAGAGGCGCGTGGCTCCGCGGGTTTCGACCACCAGGTCGGGAGCCTGAATGGCGATCCACCGCCAGATGTATCGGGCCTCCACGTTGACCTTGTCGTTGAAGAAACCGGTCTCCGGGGGGTAGTTCACGGCCGGTTTGCCGCCCGAGTCGTTGGTGGGCTTGAGCTGCGCCAGGCCTTCCGGGTTACCGCAAATCAGAGCTGTCACCGACCACTGCTGCTTCAACGCGGCCGGCGCCGCGGTCTTCCACCAGCGGATGGCGTTCAGGACGGCGTCCACGGATCGGTCATTTCCGTCCAACCCACCCACCAGAACCAATCGCTTCTTACCGGATTCGACCGGCTCCGCGCTTTCGAGCGACGGGAGCACACGATCCCCTCGACTGATTCCGGCGCGCTCCACCAGAGTAGGTTCGCCCGGGAGTGCGCCCACTTCCGCAGTACGTTTTAACAACTCATCGGTCGCCATTCCCCCCTGCTGGGCTCCGCCGGCGCCAGGAGCCGCAGCCAGTGCGGCGGCAGCGCCGAGGGACATCATAATGAAGGCACGCTTCAACATCGCGAGGTTTGCTCCGATCTCCGTTTAGCAGCCATTCTCTCACAGCCACTGGAAAGGCGGCGCCCGTGATTGAGACCGAACTCAAGTTTTTGGCGCCGGACGCGGCGTCCCTGCATCGGCTTCTCTCGGCAACTCGAATTGCCGGCCACCCGGTTCTAACTGTCCGTTCGTTCGATCAGACCGATACCTACTGGGACTCTCCGAGCCGGGGCATTGCAGAACTGGGAGGCTCTCTTCGGGGTCGAGTGGTACAGGGCGATGGCGACTTGATCCGTCTCTACACCCTCAAGCTGAAGCGGGTCGGCGTTGGCCGCATCGAGATCGAAGAGCCCGCAGGAGAGTGGTCGGCCCGAGACTGGTACGCCCAGTGTGTGAAGCGTCACGACCTTCGCGGCCTTCCATCCCCGGATCTCCTGGAGACCGTGGTTCAGGTCGAGAACCGGCGAACAGTGCTCCTGCTGGATGGGCTGGGCGGTCGGCAGATCGAAGTCGCGCTGGATGAGGTCGAGTTTCGGGGGCCCTACGGCGAGAGCCGGGAGTGGGAACTGGAGTTGGAACTCGTCGGTGGTGAGCCGCCGTCGGCCGACGATCTGGATGCGCTCAACCGGGCCGGAGCCGAAGCCGCGAAACTCGCGAATGGAATTTCAACCGATCGGTCCAAGTACGCTCGGGCACTCACCGCAGTCGGAGGGTAGTCGTCATCCCGGAGGATACACGTGGCAACCGATCTCGAGATCTTTATCCAATCCGCACCCCTGGTGGACACGCACGAACACCTGCTGCGGGAGCCGGGCTGGGCGGATGAGGGCCCGAAGGATGTTCTTCAGGACCTGTTCTTCAATTACGTGCCGGCGGATCTCATCTCCGCTGGGGCTTCTCCGGAGGCGGTCCGGCGGCTGGCCGATCCGTCCGATCCGGACCTTGAGGGCCGCTTCAGAGGCGTGGAGAAGGCGTGGCGGGCGATTCGTCATACCGGCTACGGCGAAGCGGTCCGGACCATCGCGTCGACATTCTACGGGCTGGAAGAGCTCGTGCCCGAAAAGCTGGCGGAGGCATCCCGACGTACGTTGGAGCTCCGAGAACCCGGAAACCGCCTGAGGCTACTTCGCGACGTGGTGGGGCTGGACCACATTCAGACCGATGACTTCTGCTGGCCCTGCCCACCCGACGAGTCCGGTCCCGACTTCTTTCTCTACGACCTCTCCTGGTGGACGTTCTGCAGCGGTCGCCCCGATCTGGAGCAGTTGGCCGACGCAACCGGAATCACGGTGAATTCGGTTCAATCCCTGGATACTGCCATGGAGTCGCTGTTCGAGCGGTGGGGACCGACGGCAATCGCCGTAAAAGCCCAGCACGCGTACAATCGCTCGCTCGCTTGGGTTCCTCGAAGTCGAGGAGAGGCAGAGCGGTCTCTGCAGGACTATCTCCACGATCCCCAGGGTAGATCCGAGGAGTCGCGCCTCTGCCTCGGCGACTGGTGCTGGGCCAAAGGCGCGGAGCTGGCGGGGCGCTACGACCTCCCGTTCAAGCTCCACACCGGCTACTACGCCGGCAACTGGCACATGGTGATGGATCGCATCCACGCATCACACCTCGCCGAGTTGTTCCGCCAGTATCCCGGCACCCGATTCGTGTTGATGCACATCGCTCACCCGTATTCGGACGAGTTAACTGCGATGGTGAAGCACTTTCCGAAC
This sequence comes from Actinomycetota bacterium, assembly GCA_005798285.1. GTDB lineage: Bacteria > Armatimonadota > SYMT01 > SYMT01 > SYMT01 > F1-80-MAGs030. The sequence goes on along the minus strand of SYKE01000083.1, from coordinate 3,935 downwards.
GCGTACGCCGATCTCTGTTGGGCGTGGTCGATCAATCCCAGGGCGGCGGGCTTGTTCGTTCGCCGCTTTCTTCACGAGGCGCCTATCAACAAGCTGTTCGCGTTCGGCGGCGACACCCGCTGGCCGACCAGTGCGGCGGCTTATGCGCTTCAGTGCCGTCACTGGCTGTCGCGAGCGCTCCGTGCAGAGGTCGAGGAAGGGTATCTGAGCGAGTCCGAGGCCCGATCCGTCGCCTCAGATGTCATGCGCAACAACCAGTACGAGTGTTTCCGACTGGACGCGTGCCGATCCGCTATCGCCGCTGCATCTGCCTGATGTGCGGCCGTGCGCCATTCGTTCGCGGGGCCCTAAGGTGAGAACCGGGGCCCCGCGCTGCCGGGATGTAAGGTTCCCATAGTCTCTCGTTAAGCTTCGGAAGTCCACAATCGCCCGTTGGCTCGGCCCGGCGCCGCTCCCCGGATCCGGGCACTTCTCGGCGCGGCACACCGCCGCCGTCGACTGGCGGAAACGATGCGGCGAAGACTTCTAACATCCTCCCTTTGCTCGATCTGGACCGCGGCGGTTCTCCTAACGGTGTTTCCGTCGGCGGCGCAGAAGAAGACCCTCTCCATCAAGGGCTCCGACACGATGGTGAATCTGGGGCAGGCCTGGGCTGAGTCCTTCATGGAAGCGCACCCGGGCAGTCAGATCTCGGTCACCGGAGGCGGCAGCGGCACCGGCATCGCAGCGCTGCTCAACGGCACATGCGACATTGCGACGTGTTCGCGAGAGCTGTCGTCCAGCGAAAAACAGCGAGCCGCGCAAAAGGGACGCACCGCAACCCAAACATCCTGTGCGTTGGATGGCGTAGCCATTGCCGTGAATGCGCAGAACCCGCTGAAGGCACTCTCGGTACCGCAGATTGCCTTCGTCTTCGACGGGAGCATGAGCGACTGGAGCGCACTCAAAGGCAAGCTGGGCAAGATTCTGGTCCTCTCGCGGGAGAGCAGCTCCGGCACCTATGTGTTTTTTCGCGAGCACGTGCTCCAAAACAAGAACTACCGGTCAGACGCGCTGCTGATGCCGTCCACCAAGGCGATCGCCACGGAGATCTCCAAGAACCCGGCCGCCATCGGCTATGGGGGTGAGGCTTACTTCAAGTCCCAGGCCGGTGTTAAGGTCCTCCCGGTCGCTGCAAAACCGGGAGTTGCGCCGATTCAACCCACCGATGCGAACATCCGCTCCGGCAAGTACCCGATCTCGCGGCCACTCTACCTGATCACCCCTGGAAAACCCGCGGGAATGGCGGCGGAGTTTATTCGCTTTGCGTTGAGCCCTGCGGGACAGAAGACCGTGAAGGAAGTCGGCTACACCGCCATCCGCTAGGCCGAAGTTCGGTCGCCCGGGAGAGCATGGCCATGTCGACCCACCCTAGCCAGATCCGGCGCCCCTCGGCGCCTCTCGCCTCCACCCAACCCCCAACGATCCATCGAGGGAGCATCTCGGCGGCGGCCACGATGGATCGACTGGCTACGGCGGTGATCTACGCCGGGGCCACACTCGTGGTGGCAATTGTTGGCCTGATCTTCTACTTTCTCCTGAGGGAAAGCGCGCCGTTCTTCGAGCAACGATCTCTCTGGAGTTTGCTTCGGGGGGAGAAGTGGTATCCGCTCGAGCCCGATGAAGCGTTTGGAGCCCTCCCGCTCATCGGTGGAACCACCCTGACGACGCTGATCGCGGTGCTGCTCGCGCTGCCGGTGGGACTCCTGTGCGCGACGTTTCTGGGGGAGATCGCCGGAGGGCGGACTCAGGCGCTTCTAAAGTCCGTCGTTGAACTGCTTGCGGGGGTCCCGTCCGTCGTCATCGGCTTCGTGGGAATGGCGCTTCTCGCCCCGTGGATGCGGGAGACGTTGAAGCTGAACACGGGGCTCACCGCTCTGACAGGCGGGGCGCTTCTTTCCCTGATGGCGCTCCCAACGATCATCAGCATCTCGGAGGATGCACTGCACGCGGTACCGCGAGATTACCGTCTGGGATCGCTGGCGCTCGGCGCCACGCCGCTCCAAACCATCTGGAGGATCACGGTCCCCTCGGCCCGCCGGGGGATTCTAGCCGCACTCATGCTGGGCGTGGGGCGGGCGATTGGAGAGACCATGACCGTGCTGATGACCACGGGGAATGCCGCGAGCCTGCCCTCGAAGCTCATGGCGCCCGTGGCCGACAACAGCGTGCTCCAGTCTGTCCGAACACTGACCGCCACCATTGCCGCCGAGATGGGTGAGACCGCTCAGGGGACGATCCACTATCACGCGCTCTTCGCCCTGGGCGTGGTACTCTTCGTGATCACCTTCATGGTGAATACCCTGGCCGACATCGCGATCTCCAGCGGGAGGCGCTCGTGAGAAGCCGTCGTTCCGCGTGGTTCCGACTGAGTGAGATCGGGCAATACGTGTTGCTCTCCGGCGCCGGCATCGCGGTGTTGACGCCGATCGCTTATCTCTTCTGGGAGCTCACTCGGCGTGGGTTACCCGCCATGTCGCTGGAGTTTCTCACCACCCCACCTGCGAAGTTCATGAAGGAGGGGGGCATCCTGTCCCCGCTCGTCGGGTCGCTCTACCTGATCCTCGGGACCTGTGTGTTGTCGCTCCCGCCGGGACTGGTAGGGGCCATCTACCTCACCGAGTATGGTCGCGGCGGGTGGTTCACGCGGGTACTCCGGCTCGCGATCGTGAATCTCGCCGGCGTTCCCTCCGTGGTTTACGGCTTGTTTGGGGCCGGGCTGTTCGTGGTGATCTTCGGCGGCAGAATCGATCAAATCTTCCACGCGAACAAGCTCCCGGAACCCACTTTCGGCACGGGAGGGCTGATCTGGGCGGCCCTGACATTGAGCCTGATGATTCTGCCGGTGGCCATCACCGCCTCGGAGGAGGCGCTGCTCTCGGTGCCCGATGGGATGCGGCAGGCGAGTCTGGCGCTCGGGGCAACCCGTTGGCAGACCACCCGACGGATCGTGCTCCCCGCTGCGATTCCCGGCATCGCTACCGGTATGATCCTGGGGCTGAGCCGGGCGGCGGGTGAAACCGCGCCGATCCTGCTGACCGGGGCGGCCTTCTTTCTTCCGTCGCTCCCGGACAGCATCCACTCTCCGTTCATGGCGCTGCCGTATCATCTCTATGTTCTTGCCACGCAGGTGCCCGACGTTCCGGAGAAGGCGCCGTGGGGAACGGCTCTAACACTTCTCGGTGTGGTATGCATGCTGAACGTGGTAGCCTCCGTGGTTCGCAGCCGCGCTCGTGCGAGAATTCGCTGGTAGATCCACTTCCAACCATGAGAGAAGCAACCAAGGATTTGGTACCCCGAAGTCCGACCTCGGCCCAACTCACAGAGCCTGGCGGCGGAGGGGGCAACCCAGGCGAACGACCGAAGTTTCTCGTTCAGGGATTGGACTTCTATTACGGGAAGCACCACGCTCTGAAGGCGATCAACGCCACGATTCAGCCCCGGGAAGTCACTGCGCTCATCGGTCCGTCGGGTTGCGGCAAGTCGACCTTTCTCCGGTGCTTGAACCGGATGAACGAGTTGCTGCCGAACACCCGAACCACCGGCAGCGTTCAGTTGGACGGGGTGGAGATCTTCGACCGAAAAGTAGACGTGGTGGAGCTTCGGAAGCGCGTCGGCATGGTCTTCCAAAAGCCCAACCCGTTTCCCAAGTCGATCTTTGAGAATGTCGCGTATGGGCCGCGACTGCATGGCGTGCGGCGGCGATCTCAAATCGAGGAGATCGTCGAGAAGAGCCTCCGGTCGGCGGCGCTTTGGGAAGAGGTCAAGGATGTGCTCCGCAAGGGAGCCCTCGAACTCTCGGGTGGTCAGCAGCAGCGCCTCTGCATAGCCCGGGCACTGGCGGTAGAGCCCGACGTACTCCTTATGGATGAGCCCTGCTCCGCGCTCGATCCCAT
>SYKE01000082.1 GCA_005798285.1 Actinomycetota bacterium | reverse complement strand
TCAAACTCCTGGATCCTCGGGTCAGGCCCGAGGATGACGATGATCGAGGGGTGGGCCGGAGGAGTCACTTGCTGCGAGCGTTACAGAAGTACCACGCGGTGAACGAGGCTGCCGCGGTTCCATCGACGGTCTACGGCGTTCCAATTCGGCGGCGGAGGCCATCAGCTCTCCAGCACGGCCGTCGCCACATGCCATCCGGGTTGGGCAGACGCGCTGGTCGAGAACTGCTTGCGGTAATCAAACTCCTGGATCCTCGGGTCAGGCCCGAGGATGACGATGATCGAGGGGTGGGCCGGTGGAATCACTCGGCGCCAGCGTTACAGAAGTGCGACGGGGTGAACGAGGCCGCCGCGGTCCCATCGACCGTCCACGGCGACCCCATTTCGGCAGAGGTGGACGCTGACGACGGTGCACGGCTTGGACGGAGCCTCTCCTCCCGCGTCACCCTCTGACGTAGATCACCGTACTTCAGGTTTCCCATCTTCCGATGCGGGTCGGATGGGCGGCCGCGGTTCCCAAGGGGATGCGTCGAACCTGCGGGCTCAGCACCTGCATCGCAAGAGCATTGACTCCATATAGTAGAAACACACTCGATAGAACGGAAGGGTGAGGCTCCGTCCGAGCCGCGAACCCCCGTCACGGTGACGCACGGCCGACCTGGGGTCGCCGTCGCTGTGAGTGATCTCGCATTCTCGCCGGATGCCTCTCGCCAGACGACGCGCGATGTACTGGTGAATGGATCCCCTCCCTATGGGGTGAGACTACGCGCACTGCAACTTCTGCGGGGATGACGGTTGCCGGCTCATCCCGCGAGGAAGCTTGCTCTCCGCGAAACCAAACCTATGGCATTGGGTTAGCGCGCACGGAGCCGGCAGGATGCCAGCGCTCCCAGGCGGTGAGGCGGGCGCCGTCACCTCCGGCGTGTCGGGCGAACCCAATTCGGCGGCGACGGATCACGACGACCGTTTGCGGCTCGGACGGCGGTTCGCGTTCCGGTCTCTCCAGGGTGAGTGTGTGGTCAGGAGAGAGTGTTCTCCCGGTTCAGGCAGCGAGCACGTCGTTGCGATCGTGCAAGCTCACCTCTGGTTTCCAGCACCCAGTTCTAGAACACGTCATTGCGAGGAATGGATTGGGATGAGGGGCGCGCAGGAGCGAGCCTCGTCTTCCGCTCGAAGCACCTTACTCCCGGGACGGGTAATACCGAACGACGCGGCAATCTATGAGCACCGGGCTTCCCAATTCTCGCCATGCAACCGGTGAGTACGCTCAGCACAGATCCGGTGAACGAACGGTCCGGCTCTCGTCGATTGCCGCGTCGCGCTGCTCCCCGCAATGACACCCGCTTCAATGGCAGGTTGCGGAGTCGAGGAGTGGCGTCCTCGCACTCCCGGGGGATCCAATCGCCGCGACATTGCGCTTCATGCTGGCTCGTCTCGGGCGGTGGACCGTGGATGTGGGATCGGGTGGGAGCGCGGGTCGAGAACTGCTTGCGGTAATCGTGCTCCTGGAGCCTCGGGTCAAGCCCGAGGATGACGATGTCTGCCGAGGTGGCTGGTGATGCCGGGATCCTTGCTTCGGGCGGATGTCCCTCGCGTCCGCACACTCGCGTCGTCGGCCTCGGTCTGTGGAGTAAATTTCCACCCAGCGCAGTTTCCGCAGGGATGGGGATTGTTGATTCTGCCGGTAAGGAAGTCGCTCTCGACAAAGCCACACTATCGACACTGGGTAAGCGTGCCCGGAGCCGCCGGGATGGCAGCGCTCCCAGGTGGCGCTTCCACGGGTAGGCGCTCCGTGGGCGGGGAACTGTCGGTGGAAATGGGGAAGGATTATGGGATGATTCTTTAGTAAAGGATGTTAAGGTAATTGTCCGGGGCCTCCGCCGAGGCCGGTTCCCTATGCTTCGCGCTTTCACCAACGGTTCCATCGTGCAGCCGGCGCTGCTCAGTCGAATGAACGAGCGACAGGTGCTCCGCACCATCCAGGCTCGGGGTCCGCTTTCGCGCGCCGAGGTGGCGCGGCATCTGGGGATGAGTGCGCCGACGGCTTCCAAGACGGTGGAGGCGCTGCTCCGGGCCGGGCTGCTGGAGGAGGGCGACGCCACCGATACCGCTCGCGGACGGCCGGCGCGGCGGCTGCGGCTGGCGACGGAGACCGCGCAGGTGCTCGGCCTCGCCATCGATGCGGATCTCTGCAGAATGGTGCCGGCGGGGCTGGATGGGCGCCTGTGTGAAGAGCGCGCCGTGAGCTTCCGCACGCCGGATGTCTATGAGGAACTGCTGGACGAAGTGACGGCTTCCGCCGGGCGGCTGGCGGATCGGGACGGCGTGAGCACCCTGGGGCTGGGCATCAGCCTGCCCGGGCTGATCGATTATCGGATGCAGCGGGGAGCGCTATCGCCGAACGTGAGCATCACGAACGGCCGAACGGTGGGGCTGGATCTTTCCCGACGGCTGGGGATCGAGTGCGTGCTGGTGCAGGAAGCTCATGCCCTTTGCCTGGCGGAGCGGTGCTACGGGGCGGCGCGGGGGTGCGATGACTTCGCCGTGCTGGATGTCACCACCGGGGTGGGGCTCGGCGTGATGAGCGGCGGGCAATTGCTGACCGGCCACAGCGGGCTGGCGGGCGAGATCGGCCATGTTACGGTGCAGCCTGAGGGGCGGCTCTGCGGCTGCGGCAACCGGGGCTGTCTGGAGACCGTGGCGTGCGATCGGGCACTCTGCCGGCTTGTGGCTCGCAAGCTCCAGCGGCCGGTGGATGCGGAGACACTCGTGGAGGTGCTGACATCCGGCTCTCCGGACTTCACCGAGGAGCTTTCGGTGGCGCGACGCTACCTCTCCATCGGACTGTCGATGGTGATCAACCTCTTCAATCCCTCCACGCTCTTCGTGCACAGTCGGGTGTTCTCGGCGCTGCCGGAGCTGTTTGAGGGTATTGTGGAAGAAACTCGCGAGCGGGCGCTCGGGCCGAATTTTGCCGACTGTCGTATCGTGCTGGCTTCCGGCAGCAAGCGGCAGGGCGCGGTGGCTGCTGTGATGGAACACCTCACCAGCGCCCGGCTCCCGATGCTTTCGGCGGATCTGTATCGCGTGGCGTCTGAGAGCCATGCGCAACCGGTATGAGAGGCCCCAGGTTGAACGGAACCGGGCCCGCGGAGGGTGAGGCATGCAGAGATCTCCCATGATGTTTGGCGCAGTCGCCGGATCGGCGCTGCTCTTTGCCGCGAGTGTCGCCGCGGCCTGGCAGGGGGCGGATCCCGCGGGGTTGCAGCTCTTCGAGCGCGAGGTGAGGCCGATCCTGGCACAGAAATGCGTCGTCTGCCACAGTGGCGAAAAGCCGCAGGGCGGGCTGAAACTCACCACGCGCGAGGGGATGCTCAAGGGCGGCGTGTCGGGCCCGGTGCTGATTCCCGGGAAGATCGACACCGGCTCGCTGCTGGCGGCGATCAACTACCGGGGCAAGCGGATGCCCCCTCAGGGACAGCTTCCCGCTCAACAAATCGCCGCGCTGACTCGTTGGATTGGCCTGGGGGCCCCCTGGCCGCAGGGGGCGGCCGCGTCGTTGGAGCCACGGCAGCAGCACGGCCCGCCGCCTGTGACGGCGGAGACCATGAAGTTCTGGTCGTTTCAGCCCGTAAAGCGACCGGCGGTCCCGAAGGTCAAGAACTCGGCGTGGGTGCGGAGTCCTATCGATGCCTTTGTGCTGGCGCGGCTGGAGGCGGCGGGTCTTCAGCCGAACCCTCCCGCCGACAGGCGGTCGCTCATCCGCCGCGCCACCTACGACCTGATCGGTCTGCCGCCCACCCCGGAAGAGGTCGAGGCGTTCGAGCAGGATCGTTCCCCTCAGGCCTACGAGCAGCTCATCGACCGTTTGCTGGCTTCCCCCCGCTATGGCGAGAAGTGGGGGCGGCACTGGCTGGATCTGGTCCGATTCGCGGAATCCAACAGCTACGAGCGAGATGGAACCAAGCCCCAGGCGTGGCGCTATCGTGACTATGTGGTGAAGAGCTTCAACGCCGACAAGCCGTACGATCAGTTTCTGACCGAGCAGCTCGCGGGAGATGAACTCTCTCCGCGCACGCCGGAGCGTCTCATCGCCACCGGCTACTATCGGCTGGGGATCTGGGACGACGAACCTGTCGACCCGCAGCAGGCCCTCTACGACGACCTCGACGACATCGCCAGGACCACCGGCGAAGTCGTGCTCGGGATGACCGTCGGCTGCGCCCGCTGCCACGATCATAAACTCGACCCGCTGCCGCAGCGCGACTACTACCGCTTCCTGGCCTTCTTCAACGGCATCCGCCGCTATGGCGTTCGCTCCGACGAGTCGGTCGCAGCCGCGTCGCTGAGACCCCTGGCGCCGCCGGACGTGGCGGAGCGCCTGAAGCGGGAGACCGAACGCCACCAGTCCCGCTTGCGAGAGAACCAGCAAGAGATCGACCGGGTGGAGCGGCGTGTTCGCGCCATCCTAACCGGCGGGGAGCGCGATGATTGGGTGAGCGAGACCGCGCGGCCGGACATCACCCGAAAGAAAATCGGGGGCGTGATCAGTCAGGCAGAGTTCGACGCCTATCTGGCGCAGATCCAACAACGTACGAAGCTCCGCATGTCGGCGCCGCCGTCCATGGAGATGGCGCTGTGCGTGACGGAACTCGGCGCCCGACCGCGAGACACCTTTGTCCTCGCTCGGGGCAATCCGTCGGCCCCGGGCGAGAAGGTGGAACCCGGCTTTCCCACCGTCCTGGCGCCTCCCGCTCCCACGCTGGGGCCGTCGCCGCATGGCGACACCAGTGGGCGGCGGTTGGCGCTCGCGAAGTGGCTCGCCTCACCCACCAACCCGCTCACGGCGCGAGTGATGGCGAACCGCGTGTGGCACTACCACTTCGGCCGCGGCATCGTTCGATCGCTCAGCGACTTCGGGTTCCAGGGGGATCGGCCCACCCATCCTGAGTTGCTCGATTGGATCGCGGATCGGTTTGTGAACGACGGCTGGAAACTGAAGTCGCTCCACCGAGTGATCATGCTCTCGAACACCTACCGGATGAGCTCGAAGGGCACGAGCCGGGCCCTCGCGAAGGATCCCCGGAACGATCTCTTCTGGCGAGTCGAAATGCGGCGGCTCCTCGCGGAGGAGGTTCGCGACAGCATTCTCGCGGTGAACGGACAGTTGAACCTGAAGGAGGGCGGTCCGAGCTTCTACCCCACGCTGCCCGCGGAAGTGCTCGCGGGCCAATCGCGGCCGGGTGAGAACTGGGGCCGATCGAGCGCCGAGGAGCAGGCGCGCCGCAGCCTCTATATCTTTGTGAAGCGTTCGCTGGCGGTGCCGATCATCGCCAACTTCGACGGGCCGGAGCCGGACTTCACCTGTCCCATCCGCTTCGTGACCACGCAGCCGACCCAGGCGCTGGGGATGCTGAACAGTTCGTGGGTTCAGGACCAGGCGCGCGCCTATGCGGCTTTCCTGAAGAGTCAGGCCGGCGCCGATCCCGCCGCGCAGGTGCGCCTGGCGCTCCGTCGATCCACCCAGCGAACCCCAACCGCCGCGGAGGTGGAGCGGGGCCTCAAATTGATGCGGGACCTGCAGGAGCGAGAGCGGCTCCAACCCGACGCCGCCCTCTCGGCCTTCTGCCTGGTGGCGTTGAACCTCAACGAATTCTTGTACCTCGACTGAGACGTCACCCGCCGGCGGGACGAAGGAGCAGAGCGATGAACAACAACTCCAGTTCGGGACGGCCCAGGAACTTCTGCGGCCGTACGAGGCGGCAGTTCCTCTGGGAGGCGGGGGGTGGCTTCGCGGGTGTGGCGCTTGCCGCGATGCTCGCCGAAGAGGGCTTTCTGGCGAAGCAGGCGGTGGCGGCAGACGGCAAAACGCCCTGGACGAACCCGCTGCTGCCGAAGCAGCCGCACTACAGCGGCAAGGCCAAGAGCGTCATCTTCCTTTACATGTATGGTGGTCCCAGCCACATCGACACGTTCGACTACAAGCCGGACATGAAGGGTCAGGACGGCAAGACCGTTCAGGTCAAAACCTTTGGCCGGGGCGGACATCGCAATCAGGGTCGCATCGTCGAGCCGAAGTGGAACTTCAAGCAGTACGGCCAGTGCGGCAAGTGGGTGAGCGACCTCTTCCCGCATCTCGCCACCTGCGTCGACGACATCGCCTTCATCCACTCGATGACGGCCGACTCGCCGATCCACGGTTCCGCCATGCTCCAGATGAACACGGGGAAGATCCTGAGCGGCGCCCCCTGCCTCGGCTCGTGGGTGAACTACGGACTGGGCACGCTGAACCAGAACCTGCCGGGGTTCGTGGTGATGCTCGATCCGCGCGGCGGTCCCATCTCCGGCGCCCGGAACTGGGCGAGCGGCTTCATGCCCGCGTCCTATCAGGCCACGATCATGCGCTCGCAAGGCACGCCCATTCTCGACCTGTCGCCGCCCGCCGGGATGTCCGGCAGGGTGCAGCGCCGGATCCTCGATACGCTGCAGCAGTACAACAGCGATCACGGTCTGGAGCGGATCGACAACAGCAATCTCGCGGCACGGATCGCGAGCTACGAACTGGCTTACAAGATGCAGGCCACGGCGCCCGATACGGTCGATCTCTCACAGGAGAGTGCAGCGACGCGAGAGAGCTACGGTCTGAACAATCCGGTCTCCGAGCCGTTCGGCAAGCAGTGTCTCCTGGCGAGGCGACTCGTGGAACGAGGCGTTCGCTGCGTCCAGATTTACTCAGGCGGCAACCACAACGACGCCAACTGGGATGCCCACGGCGATCTTGTGCTCAACCACAACCTGCACGCGGGGGAGACCGACAAGCCCATCGCCGCTCTCATCAAGGATCTCAAGCAGCGCGGGATGCTCGACGATACGCTCATCGTGTGGGGCGGCGAGTTCGGACGGCAGCCGACGGCGGAGTACGCCATGGGCACCGGCCGCGACCACAACGCCTACGGTTTCACCATGTGGGCCTGCGGCGGCGGCATCAAGGGCGGAACCAGCGTGGGCCAGACCGACGAACTCGGAAGCCGGGCCGTGGAAGATCCGTTCCATGTGAAGCACCTGCACGCGACCATGCTGCATCTGCTCGGGCTCGATCCCAACAAACTCAGCTACTTCTTCGGCGGGCTGAACCACAAGCTCGTCGGCGTGGAAGGCGCGGAGCCGATCCACAAGATCATCGCCTGACGGCGCGGGGCCGCGGCAAGAACCCACGGCGATTTGATTGTCGCTCCGGACAGATTCCATTCGGAAGTATGCTGAAAATGTCGTTTAGCTCTGACTGAGGTCGAAGTTGGGTAGACGTGGAAGAGTCTCCTGAAAACTTCACTCCACAGGAGCACCTCCATG
>SYKE01000081.1 GCA_005798285.1 Actinomycetota bacterium | reverse complement strand
TCGAGGGGTGTGCCTGAACATCCTGGCAACGGTGGACTGTAGGGGAGCGGCAGATGCGAGGACCGAGCTCGCGGCCAATCCTCGGAGGGCTCTGAGGCTGATCGGGGTCTGATTCCCGACAATCGAATCACCGTGCCTCTGACCCTGGCCGTAAAAAAGGACCGCCCGGATTTGCTTGCGGCGCTGGCGAGCAGGCCCAGGAGCTTCTCAAAAGTGCCGGAGCTCCGGTACGAGTTCACCGATGCATTGTGTGGTGGGGTGAAGGAGGCGATCGAAGCGAATTCGGGGCCGGACCGGCTCGCGAGCAACCGAGCCGAGATGGAAAGCCGATGTGACACTCTGAGGCAGGCGGCAGCGCTCTTTCCGGCCTTCATCGATCCGCGCCTGATCCAGAGTCGTTCGGCCGGATGGGGCAGCTCGGAGAAGCTCCAGGTGCGCACGACTCTCACAGCTCTGGGGCCTTCTGATCCATCAGAGAGTGGGACTATCCTTCGATGGGGCGCTCGTGGAGGGAAGACGACTCGCGCCCAAAACGCGTTGTATCGAGAACTGTCTGGCATTGCCGGGCTGGAAGAGGGGCGGAGGTGAACCTGTCTGCGCCCAACACCGAAACCTGACGCCTCCCATTGAACCCGTAGCTGGGGGTCCGGCTGTTTCCTGACGGTGGAAGGAAGCGCCGCCGGGGTCTGATTCCGGAACTACCGGCGCCGGGGCGAACGATACGTCGGGATTGAGCGTGCTCTTGCGAAGCCGTTCCCGGGCTTTTGGGGAGGACGGAGGCTGGCGCGTAATGCGGAATACGACCCGGCGATTGCTCGTTCTGCTGGCCGCCGTCAGTCTGGCAGCGTCCGCCTATAGCGTCTTCGAGTGGGACCGTGCCCGCCGCCCCGGCTACTGGAGAGTCGATGCTTCGGTAGATGCAAGTTGGACGGGACCCATCGGCAACGGTCACATGTACGCGAGTTCCAAGAGTGTGTTGAAGAGCTTGCCGAGCGGGTTTCGTCCCACCGACAGGACGCCTTTCGGCAACACGCTCCTGATCATGGCGGCGTGGAGCGGAGAACCTGGGCTCATGCGGCAGGCCTATGCGGCCGGCTGTAAGGTGACCGATGTCAACCGGGTGGGCTGGACGGCTCTTCACGCCGCGGCCCGATACAACCGGCTCGAGGCCTTGAAGCTGCTGCTGCAATGGGGCGCCGATCCGAACTGTAGAACGCAGAGCAACGACACGCCCCTGAAGTTCGCCGTTTGGGGGGCGCGGCCGGAGATGGTCGCGGAGTTGTTGAACAGCGGCGCGAGTCCAAGGGTCGCCGGGCCACTCGGCACGAGTCTGCTGGCTGCATCTGCACAACAACTGGAGGACTCTGTCTGGAAAGTAGATCGGTGGCGCAGCTTCCAGGGCGTTCCCCGGGAGGATCGTCTGATGCTGCGGCGAGTGATCCGAACGATCGCGCTGCTGATTCGGGCGGGCGCCCCCACCGACGATCCGCACTTTGAGGAGGCGCTGGCAAGCGTGCCGGTGTGGCTTCGGGAGGAGACCTACCAGGCCATTGCCGCGGACGCGGCGCTCCGGGTGCGGGTGAGGGTACGGAGCCTTCGGAAGGCGCGCCCGGTGAGGGGGAGTGGGGGGGCCTGATCGCGGGGCGGCCGCTCTGACACGCCGAGGGACTATGAAGCCCGCCGCCTGGCCCCGGATGCCGAAGGAATGGTTCTGGCCATGAGCGTGGGACTGGCCACCGGTTCGGGAAGGGGGCGACCAGCCCCTTGATTTGGGGGCACAATGAACGTGCTGACAGGCTCATGCCATGGGTGGGGTCGAGGTCGACCGCAGGAGGCCGCCCGTTCGGCAGAGGGAGATATCGATGGGGTACGCTTCGCGATTCGGTGGCTGGGCACTCCCGCTGGTCGGGGTCTGTTTCGCCGTTCTGGCTTCGCTCTCTTCCGCCGGCTCTGGGCCTGTTCCCCAGGCGGCGCTTGACCGGGCATCCCGCGCCATGCGGCTCGGACTCTCGTTTGAGGAGAACCGCGGTCAGGCATCGCCCGATGTTCGTTACATCGCTCGGGGCGTCGGTTCGACCGCCTACTTCAGAGCGGGGGAGTTCACGCTCACTCCGAACCATCGGGCTCGGCGCAGTTCGCTGAAGGTCGGTCTGGTGGGAGCCTCCTCGCCCAGAGCGGTGACCCCGTTGGAGCGCACTCCAGGCGTGGTCAGCTACTTCCAGGGCAACAAGCCGGAGCGCTGGTTGACCGGGCTGCCGACGTATCGGCGTCTGAAGTGTCAGGGCGTGTATCCCGGCGTCGATCTGGTGTACTACGGTTCTGAAACGGGTCTGGAATTCGACTTTTTGGTGGCGCCCGGCGCGGCGCCGGCGCCCATCCGGTTGAGCTACCGAGGGGAGACGCCCGTCCGGCTGGGTACGCGAGGCGAACTCCAAATCGGCTCGGGAACTACCGAGTTCAAGCAGGATCCGCCGGTGGCGTATCAAACGGTCGCCGGCCGACGGCAGTTGGTTTCGTGCGCCTATGAGCTCGCCGCGAATGGGCAGGTCGGTTTCCGGTTGGGAGATTACGATGCCTCCCGAGAACTCGTGATCGACCCGGTGCTGCGCTACGGCACCTACCTGGGGGGCTCCGCGAACGACATCGGCGATGCGATCGCCGTGGACGCAACCGGGGCAGCGTATGTCACCGGGCAGTCGAACTCGGACGACTTTCCGGGAACCACCACGGGCGATACCGATGGCGGCGACGTGTTCGTGACGAAAATCGACCCCACCGGATCGAACCGGCTTTACACGGCGGTGCTCCGCAGCACCGATCTCGCCGAGCGCCCCTGGGCAATCGCCGTGGATAACGCGGGCCGCGCCTATGTGACGGGCGAGACCAACGCGCTCGACTATCCCACCACGCCCGGCGCCTTTCACCCAGCCAGTCTGGAAATGTCTTGCCCCTCGACAGTTTCGTGAGCTGCATCTCTCCCAACGGCGCCGAGCTGGTTTACTCCACCTATCTCGGAGGCACCGGAGCCGACATTGCGCGAGGGATCGCGGTCGACTCCACGGGGAGCGCCTGGGTGACGGGCTACACGACCGGGGCAGGAGGGGTCAACCTGGCCCCGTTCCCCACCTTTCGCCCGACCCAACCGTCGTACGGCGGCGGCGTTGCCGATGCGTTCGTGGTTCGGCTGACGCCGTTCGGGAACGCGCTGCTCTTCAGCACCTATCTGGGCGGCTCCGGCAGTGAGACTCTGCTCTTCTCCGCAAATGAGAGCGGTCGGGTCTCCGTGAGCATCGATGGACTGGGTCAGGTCCATGTTTCGGGTGGGACCGACTCTGCGGACTTTCCCGTGAAGAACGCCGCGCAGCCCAACTTTGGCGGCGGCGCCGGCGATGGATTTCTGGCCACCTACAGCGCGGATCAGCAGTTGCTTCGCGCGACGTACCTCGGCGGACCCGGAAACGATCTGGCTTCCGGCGTGGCCTCAGACGCCGTGGGGCGAGTCTACGTCACGGGCACCACCGGCGGCTCGGGCTTCCCGCAGCTCAACCCGATCCAGGCGGCGCCGGTGGACCCGATCCCTGGCGCCACGGATGCGTTTCTCGTCGCCTACAATCCAAACGGTATGCTCGCGCTCTCCAGCGTGGTGGGCGGGCCTGACGCGGACTACGGCGGCGGAGTCACCGCGACCCCCGACGGCATCGTCACGCTCGTCGGCACGACCTCATCCGAGTCCTTTCCCGGGGTGACCGTGCAGCGAGCTTCTACGCCGCCGATGCCGCTGCCGGATGCGTTCGTGGCCCGCGTGAAGCGAGACCGGGCCGGACTGGCCTACCTCATGTACATCGGCGCCGGAGACGCAGGCGTCAGTGCGGTTGAAGAGGGTCTCGGAATTGCGGGTCTGGCGAACGGCTCGGTGTTCATCACCGGCTACACGCTGCTTCCAAACTTCCCCACCCCCAACGGGTTTCAGCCGGAGCATGCCGACGTGGATTCGAGTCCGCTCAATCAGGATGCCTTCGTGGCCCGGATCGATCCCACCCCGCCCCCGGCGCCGGATCCGGTCGGCGCCAACGCCAAATCCGGCAGACTCGTGGTCATTGGTTGGTCCCACACCGGGGTCGACCTGACGTCGTTCACCCTTGAGCGCCAGGCCGCCGGCGGAGCCTTCCAAACCCTCGCCCATCTGCCCAGAGACGAGAGCGGCTACATCGACACCACGGTGGCGCCCGGCGTGAAGTACGGCTATCGCGTCCTCGCCAACGGCGAGGAGGGTTCTTCCGCGTCGATCGTGGCGGAGGTGACACCGCCGGGTCTGGCGCTGCCGGACATGAAGGGGTCCTGGATCCAATCCGCGGTATCGGTTCGCGGGACGGGGGCCCAGGCGCTCAGCTCCATCACCGGCAAGCTCCGGATCCAAAACCTGGGGAGCGGCTCCGCCGGCTCGTTCATCGTGCGGGTGGTCGCATCCACCAATCCGCTGTTTGAAGCCTCCGGTCCGCTGGTCCAGGAGTTCAAGGTCCGCAGTCTGGGCGCGAACGCGACGCTCGAGTTGGCGGTGAAGAAAAACCTTGCGAAAGGGATCGACGCTCGGGGCCGTGTGTTGATCGCGTTCACCGACCGCAATCAGCAGGTCTCCGAGGCCGACGAGAGCAACAACCTGGCCTTCAGCCCGGTTTTGCGCTGACCTCGCCGCGGGTTACGGAAGCCGGCCGTTTCGACCGGCTTCCCTTCCGCCGCCGCTCGGGGAGGTCTTCCGGCCACACCCAATTGGGGTCCGGCACGATCCGCACGCCGCCCTCCGCTCCGATCACGAACTCGGCGCCCAGCACGCGTGCAAGCAGTGCCAGCGTCGAAGTGGTCGGCGCCTGCCCTCGCTCGATCCGAGCAATCTGAGGCTGCTTGACGCCCGCGCAAGTCGCAAGCATCCGCTGCGTGAATCCCCGCGACTCACGGAGTCGCGCCAGCCCGATCGTGAGCGCGACTTCTGACTCGGCACGTGCCAGCGAAGCCTCGAAGCTTGGATCAGCCGCGATCTCCTCGGCGATGAAGTCATCCAGCATGTAGTCATTCATTAGCGGTCACTCCTTGCCGTGCTAACCCGGTCTCGACTTCAGGCGTGAACGGATCTCGGCCGCTCGCGCCCGCTGCCGCTCAAGGCGCTTGCCGGAATGATACTTCCCATATTTGTCAAGCCACGAGGCTGGCGTCCCTGCCGTGAAACGTCAAGTCGATCCATGCGGCCGACCGAATGGCCGAAGTGTGGTATGATACTCATGTAGATGTCTAGAACACTGGGCGAAAATCTGACCGTTGTGGGCGCTAGTTCCATTTCGGCGGTGGTGCGGCAGGAGATCCTCGACGGGCTTCTCGGCCCGGGCGAGCGGCTGCCGTCGCTGCAAGAGATCGCACGGCGATTCGGCACCACGGCGATCACCGCTCGGCGGGCGCTCAGGCTGCTGGAGGATGCCGGGCTGGTGCGCGTGAGTCACGGCGTGGGCAGTTTCGTTGCGGACTGGAGCCGGGGAGACGACCTGATCCACCTGCCGGGGTTCGCGGCGGAGCTGGGCGGCGCGGCGCCTCGAACCCAGGTGCTCGAGGTGCGGGAGGCGGTGGACGATCCCGAGGCGGTGATGGCCCTGGGTCTGCCGCCGGGCAGCAGGCCGGCGGGGCTGCGACGCCTGAGATCTGTCGGTGGCCGAGCGATCGCGGTGCAGTGGTCGCTGGTCGAACCGCCGCTCCTCTCGATCCTGAGGCGATGCGGGACCGGAGACTCGCTCTATGGCTTGCTGCAAGAGGGGGCCGGCCGCATGGCGGTTCGCGCGGTGGAGCACTGGAGCGTGGCGCCGCTTCCGGCGTCCGAGGCGGGGGTGCTGGGCTGTGCCGAGGGGGCTCCGGGCTGGGTTTCGGTTCGCACCACCTTCGATGCCGCCGGGCGACCGCTCCTGTTTGATCGGGCCCATCTGGTGTCCGACGGCGTGCGGCTCAGAGTGGAACGACGGGGGCGCGCCACCTCGGCGCAGTTGGAGATCACGGCTCCGGATGTGGAGACCGGTTCGATGGAGCGCGAGCTGCCGGCGTCGCCGGTGCTCGCGAGTGTAGAGGACTAAGAGAGGACGGGAGAGAGCATGTCGACCGCGACGGTGTTGCCCGATGCGCGTGGACGGTTTGGGCCGTACGGAGGGCGTTTCGTCCCCGAGACCCTGATGCCGGCGCTCGAGGAGCTGACCCAGGCGTATCTGGAGGCTAAAGACGATGTGGAGTTTCAGACGGAGCTCTCGGACTGCCTGCGCGACTATGTGGGGCGTCCCACCCCGCTGACCTATGCCCGCCGGCTTAGCGAGCACAGCGGGGGCGCCCGCATCTTCCTGAAGCGGGAGGATCTCAACCACACCGGCGCCC
>SYKE01000080.1 GCA_005798285.1 Actinomycetota bacterium | reverse complement strand
CGAGTACGCCGCGCGGAAAGGCGTGCTGATCGTCTGCGCGGCCGGGAACTCCGGTGGCGGACCGGTCGGCTATCCTGCCGGCTTCCCCCAGTGCACGGCGGTATCGGCGGTGGGCCCGACCGGCGCGCTGGCCCCGTACTCTTCCATCGGCCGACAACTCTCGATCGCCGCGCCCGGCGGCGACAAGAGCCGGGGCGAAGAGTTCGGAATTCTGCAAAACACGGTCCTCTACGAAGGCTCCGGGAGGACGCCCGAGGACGACTATTTCGCGTTTCAGGGGACTTCGATGGCTTCGCCCCACGTGGCGGCCGTCGCGGCGATGGTGATGGCCAGGGGCGTGGAGCGGCCGACCGAGGTGGTGCGGATTCTGCAGCATGCCGCTACGAGGAAGCAGCCCTGGGTGCACTACGGAGCCGGAGTCCTGAACGCGGAGAAAAGCGTGAGGCTTGCCGACGACGCCGCCACGGAACGGCTCGGCCTGGTGGGCTTCGGCGCCGCAAGCACGCTCCTGTTCTTGACCCTTGCCGCGCTGGGCTCCCAGGTGCGCAGGCGTTTTCCCTGGGCTTCCATCGGCTGGGTTTTCGGCCTGGTGGCGCCCTGGCTTACCGACAACTGGTTTGGCGGCCACCCGGTGTGGCAGATGCTGGTTCACAGCGCGCTGCTCCCCCTTTATCTACTGTGGGAGGCCGACGGGCGAGCGGCGAATCGATTCGTGTTCGCTAGCTCGGCGGCGGCGGCGGTGCAATTGAGCTGGATCGCTCTCCATGGCGGCTTCACGATGCCGGGCGTACCGGCCGTGGAGACGCTTCCCTGGGTGACATCCCACGCAGCGCTGGCGGCATGGGTGACATGGATGGCGTACCGTCGTTCGCACGAGTCCGCCTGACCTGATATCCCTGTCGGTATGGAACGCCGACGATTTCTTCGCCGGGTCAGCCTTCCCGCCGTGCGGGAACTGTGGCTTAACCACCCGGCGGTCAATGCTCGTTCACCGGAAGAGCCGGTGGATACGGTCGAGGCGCTCGGGCGGGTGACCGCTCGGGCGCACTTTGCAGAGCGGTCTGTCCCCCTCTTCCACTGCGCTGCGATGGACGGCATCGCCCTTGCTGCGGACGTCACCTTCGGCGCATCCGAAGTCCGGCCCCGAACTCTGACATCAGACCAGTTCGCGGTGGTGGACACCGGAGACCCGCTGCCGCCGGCCGCCGACTGCGTGGTGATGGTGGAACAGGTGCGATGGCTGCCGGACGGCGACGTAGAATTGATTGAGCCGGCGACACCCGGGCAGCACGTTCGACTGGCGGGAGAGGATCTGGTAGCCACCGAGATGGTGCTTCCGGGCGGCCACACGCTGCGACCGATCGATGTCGCGGCGTTGCTCTCGTGCGGAGTAAACCGAGTCCAGGTGCTGGCTCGTCCCCGGGTGGCGATCTTGCCGACGGGGGATGAGCTGGTCCAACCCGACGATCCCGTGGAACTGCGAGACCGCCCGGGGGCAATTCTGGAGACCAACTCCCACCTCATCGCCGGGATGGTGCACGAGATGGGTGGCATTGCCCTGCGGAAGCCCATCACGCCCGACCGGCCGGAGTCGCTGCGCGCGGCCCTGGATGCGGCACTCCAGGAGGCGGACATCGTCTGCCTGAACGCCGGATCCTCCGCGGGACGCGAAGACTTCATCCCCAGACTTCTCGCTGAACGGGGACAACTGCTGGCGCATGGCGTCGACATGATGCCGGGCAAGCCGGTGGCCCTCGCGATCGTGGATGGGAAACCGGTGCTGGGGATCCCGGGCTATCCGGTCTCCGCGTGGGCGGTGTGCGAAGAGTTCCTGAAACCGCTGCTCGCGGCACGAACTCTGCGGCGAACCTCTGCCCCGCCGCCGTTGATCGGTGTGTTGGGGCGGCGGACCCCCAGCCGGGCCGGCACGGAGGAGCTGGTCCGAGTTCGGGTGGGTCGGATCGGCGGGCAACTCGTCGCGGCGCCGCGGGCCAGAGGCGCCTCGCTGCTCGGCACGGTGGTCCGGGCCGACGCGCTGGTCCGCATCCCCGCTCAGAGCGAAGGTCTGGACGCGGGCTCCCGCGTAGAGATTCATCCCTTGCGCCCGGTGGAAGACTTCGAAACCCTGCTCCTCGCCGTCGGGAGCCACGATCTGCTCCTCGATGTGATTTCGGACTTGCTCTGTCGTCGAGGATCGACCGGACTCGCCAGCACCCATGTGGGAAGTTTGGCCGGACTTGCGGCACTGAAGCGCGGCGAGTGTCACCTGGCCGGGACTCACCTCATCGATGATGCCACGGGCGAGTACAACCTTCCCTGGATGGAGCGGCTCGGTCTGGCGGACGACTTCCGGCTGGTTCACCTGTCGTACCGAGAACAGGGGATCTACGTGGCGCCGGACAACCCGTTGGGGTTGGATGATCTGCACAGCCTGTCTCGAAAGAACGTGCGCTTCGTGAACCGGCAGCGAGGCTCCGGAACCCGCCAGCTTTTCGACTACCGACTGGCCCAACTCGGCATTGCCGCGAGCGACATTCAGGGCTACTCGAGGGAGCTCTTCACACACCTCGCAATTGGAGAAGCGGTCAGAACCGGGAGCGCCGACGCGGGTCTCGGCATTCGGGCAGTGGCGCTGGCGCTGGGTCTCGGCTTCGTGCCGGTCGCATCCGAACGGTACGATCTCGCCATTCGAAGCGACGCCCTGGAGTCGGAATCGGGGGTGCGGTTGATGGAACTCATCTGCGAGGATGGGTTCCGAGAAGTGGTGGTCGCGCTCGGGGGCTACGATCCTCGGGAGTCGGGGGGGATCCTGCGGTAGGCGAACCCACGGAGGGTCCGGGACCGCTCACGCAGAAAACCGCAGCAGTCGCTCCTTCCGAGTCCGCGGATGGACGTGGGTTTTCCCCGGGAAGACCGCTACAGGCTGGAAACCGAAATGAAGTCCAAAGCTGCCATTTTCACCGAGATCGGGAAGCCGCTCATCGTCGACGAGATTGAAGTCGGCGATCCGGGCCCCGACGAGTGTCTCGTCAAGTTGGATGCGACAGGGCTCTGTCACACCGAGATCTGGTACATGGGAGGCGGCGACAGCGTCGACTACTCCGCCCTTTCGCCCCGCGTACTCGGCCATGAAGGCGGCGGCGTGGTCGTCAAGGCGGGTAAGAACGTGAAATCGCTGCAAGAAGGCGATCATGTGGTTCCGCTCTACATCGCCGAGTGCGGCGACTGTCCCGATTGCCACAACCCCGAAACCAACCTTTGCAGCTTCCTCGACGACAAGGGCTATTACGAAGGCGTGATGATGGACGGGAAGTCCCGCTTCAACTGGCGTGGGAAGACCGCTTATCACTTCATGGGGACGTCGACCTTCTCCGAGTACACCGTGGTGCCCGAAGTCAGCCTGGCCAAGATCCGAAAGGATGCGCCCCTGGATCGGGTCTGCCTCCTCGGCTGCGCCATCACCACGGGCGTCGGCGCCGTCTTGTGGACCGCGAAGGTGCCGAAAGGCGCGACGGTAGCGGTGTTCGGCTGTGGCCCCATCGGGCTGAATGTCGTGCAGGGCGCCCGCATCGCCGGCGCCGGGAAGATCATTGCCGTCGACCTCAAGCCGTCTCGCCTGGAGTTTGCCCGCGAGTTGGGGGCAACTCATCTCATCAACGCGGCGGACTGCGGCGGCAGCGGCACAAACGCCGTGAAGGAGTTGACCGGGGGCGGCGCGGACTTCGCTTTCGAGGCGACCGGCAATACCCACGTGATGCGGCAGGCCTTCGAGTCGGTGCGCTACGGCGGCGGGAAATGCGTGCTGATCGGCGTCGCCAACACGGGCGAGGTGGTCAGCCTGACCCCGCGCATGCTGATCGCGGGCAGAATCCTCACTGGAACCGCCTTTGGCGGGTGTCGCGGCCGAACCCAGCTCCCGCAACTGGTTGACTACTACATGGATGGGACCTTGAAGATCGATGAGATGGTCACACGAACCATCGGTCTCGAGCAAATCAATGAGGCGTTCGACTGGATGAGGGCCGATCAGGGCTATCGCTACATCGTGAAGTACTGAGGCCGAGACCATTGAGGGGGCGGGAGTGATGCGTGCGAAAGATCTCGTCTGGCTGCCCGGAGTGCTGGCGATCAGCCTGGCGTCGTTCGCGTCGGGCTATCCATTGACCGGCCCCGCTCCCGCCCCCGTTCCCGTTTCGGGCGTCGATACAGCCGGGCTTTCGGCGTTTCTCCGCGCCCGAACTCCCCCGCTGCCCCCGGCTCCCCCGCCCGCAGTTGCGGAGGAGCGGGCGGTCCGCCAGCGGGAGAAGATTCTCGACCAACTCGTGTTTCGTGGCGTCCCGCCGGCGTGGCGCTACGGTTCCCTGAAGGTTCAGTGGGGAGAGGTCGTGCCGGGAACGGACGGCTTCGTGCTGCGACGCTTGAGGTACGAAGCAGTGCCCGGGATGTGGATCCCCGCGCTTCTCTACGAGCCCGCCGGCCCCCTTTCCCGCCGACCGGCCGTCCTCAACGTGAACGGGCATGTCGGCGCCCCCGGAAAGGCCACCCCGTATGAGCAGATTCGCTGCGCCAATCTCGCCCGCCAGGGCATTGTCTCGCTGCACCCCGAGTGGCTTGCCTGCGGGGAGTTGAGTTCACCCGAGTATGCCCACAACCGGCTGGCTTACCTCGATCTCTGTGGGGTCAGCGGAGTCTCGGTTTTCTATCTGGCGATGCGCCGTGGACTCGACGTGCTGGCGGCGCACGCGGCCGTTGATCCGAATCGAATTGGGATGACCGGACTTTCGGGAGGCGGCTGGCAAACCATCTGGCTCTCAGCCCTGGATTTGAGAATTGCCGCCACAGCGCCGAATGCGGGCTACGTGGGAATGGACGTCCGCTACGGTCACCCCGGCGACATCGGCGATCTGGAGCAGTGCCCGCAGGACCTGCTCACCGTGACGGACTACCCGGCGCTCACGACGCTGCTGGCGCCCCGTCCCTCACTCCTGATCTACAACCAGCGGGATGATTGCTGCTTCCAGACGGCCCGAGTGATTCCGTCGGTTGTGGATCCGGTGCGCCCGTACTTCCGCTCTCGCGGCGCGGCGGACCGGTTCGAGTTTCACAACAACATCGACCCCGGCACGCACAACTACGATGCCGACAACCGATCTCAGTTTTACCGCTTCGCTTCTCGCCGTCTGACCGGGGGGGACGGCGCTCCCATTGAGACCAGTCGTCCGGGCGATGTTCAACCCGAGTCCGCGCTGAAGTGCGGCGTCCCGGAGGGGAACGCCGGGTTCGCGGAGCTCGCTCTTCGATTCGCCGAATCGCTTCCGGTGCACACGCGGCCGGATCCGGCACGGATGACCGGGCGCTGGAAGCGGGACGCCCGCAAGCGGCTGGCCTCCGCAATCCGGTATGACTCCGCTCTCGCCCACTCCGACCGCATCACGGAGCAGTGGGAGACGAATCGGCTCACAGTGAGATCAAGCGCCTTCCCGGTCGCACAGGCGGAGTGGGCGCCCATCGACCGGGTGCGACGGGTCCGTTTGCGCCTCTGGGACGTCCGACCCGCGTCGGCGCCCGTCTCCGACGAGCCGGGGACCCTGATGGCGGATGGCCGGCTGCTGCTGCGAGGCGCCCCTGGACTTGCCGGCGGGGCACTGTATCAGCAGGCGATGCTTGTCGCCGCCACGGGTGAGCGACCCCTCGGCGTCCAGGTGCGCCAGCTCAGGGCCATGTGTGCCGCACTGAGACGGGCGCACGCCTCCGCGAAGCTGGAGATCGTCTGTCAGGGGCCGGCTACCTCGCTGGCCGCTCTGATTGCGGTCTCACTCGGTGAGGTGGCGGTGGATCGGCTGGAACTAAATCGGCTGCCGGAGAGCCTGAAACAGCTCATTCGAGATCGCGCCTCCTTCGAGGCGCTGCCGGAGGCGTTCTGCTTCGGTCTTCTCAGAGAAATCGACATTCCGGAACTCCGGGCGCTCGCTCTCCCGACGAGGATCGAACCGGCTTCCCATTCAGGAACGGCGCGCGGGTTGTAGCCGTCACCGTCACCAGACGCGTTATCAGCCGGTTCCGATCCGGGTCCGGTAGATCCCGAGCAGCTCCGCGTCCCTGCAGACGAAGAGGACCCGCGTGATGTTTCGGCACGAGGGCAGTTCGGAGCGGACGGCGGCTACCGCGATGCCGGTCGCTTCAGCCCGCGGGAATCCGAAGGCGCCGGTGCTGATCGCCGGAAAGGCGATGCTCGTGCAGCCGAGGCCGTCCGCGGTGTGAAGCGAGGTTCGATACGCCGACGACAAGGTGGCCCCTTCTCCCTGATCCCCGCCGTTCCATTCCGGTCCGACAGTGTGAATGACGAACTTGCAGGGCAGCCGCCCAGCGGAGGTCGCCACCGCGAGACCCGGCTCGAGCCGGCCGATTCGGGCAACGATCCGCCGGCACTCGGCCAGGATCTCCGGCCCGCCCGCGCGATGGATCGCTCCGTCAGCGCCACCCCCACCTAACAGCCCGCTGTTGGCGGCGTTAACAATCGCATCCACGGGAGTCTGGGTGATATCTCCCAACACACATCCCAGCACGGCCCGCATTTCGGATCCATCCTTCTCGTGACTCTATAATTCTGCACGTCATGATGTCGTTTGGAGATCCGGCCCGATGTTTGTGCACACTCTGACAGAAAAGCAGCAGTCGTCGTTCTTCTCCCTGGCCAAGCAGTTTCTGCACGCCGACGCGGTATTGAGCGCGGAGGAGAAGAATCTGATGGAGTTGCTGGTTGCCGAGGCCGGTGGCGACCCCTCCGCTGAGATCCCGGATGGAGACCTGGACGAGCTTCTGGCAGCTTTCGATTCCCGTCAGTCTCGGGCGACCGTTCTACTGGAGTTGATCGGAATGGCGCACGCCGACGAGAACTTCTGTCCGGACGAAAACCGATTCATCCTGTCTGTCGGCGAGCGCCTGGGTTTGTCTCACGAGGAAGTGAACAAGATGAACGATTGGGTGACCCGGCAGATGTCATTGGCGGCTGAAGTCGAAGGGTTCTGGGAAGAACCGGCAGGATAGCCCTCCGTCGGCGGGAGGCCGAGCAGCAGCCTCCCGCACGGCGACTCTTCAGGATTTACCGGGCTGACAGTTCGTGCACGGCGTCGATGAGCCGGATCACGTTGTCGAGCGGAGTGGCCGGCAGGAT
>SYKE01000079.1 GCA_005798285.1 Actinomycetota bacterium | reverse complement strand
CGGTGCTCCACGGAACTGCGAAGATGTGAGTCTGCGCCACGTTCTGGCCGCTGCTCAAGTTGCTGGGAACCGCGATCATCACGACCTTCTGCGTCACACTCGGAACGAACGTGGCGCCGTTGGCATGGGCTGCCGCAACGAGTTCATCAACCCGGGCCTGATTGTAGGGATCCACGAAGTTCTCGCTGGTCGTCGTGTCGACGATTGCCCAGATGGCCTTCTGCACATCGCCCATCGTGTACCTACCGAGCCGGTTCGGCGAACTCTGACCCACAAAGTCCTGGTTCAGCAGCCAGTTGATCTGCGGCCAGTTCTCGCCCCGAGGCACGAGGTAAACAGCACGCGGATCGTAGCTGCAAACCACGGCGGAGTCGAAGTGCACGTCCTCGGGTATGCCGTATTCGGCGTCAACGCACCAGGCCTCGTAGGCGCCGCTGAGCTCCCCGCCCTCGATGTAGGCGATCAAGTAAGAAGGGTCCCCAGGAAGCTGGTAGGCGACGGTGGTGGCGCCAATCGTCGGCAATCCGGCGATCCATTCGTCCAGGCTCTTCGGCGGACCGCTTGTCACAAGCGTTCCCCCCGAGCCGTTCACCACGGCATGGGAGGCGATGGTGATCTGATGGTCCGGCGGACAATTGAACGGCACATCCACGCTGTAGGATGTGGCGTTGGTCAGCGTCACCTTGATCGGGAACTGGCCGGGAGCCGGGTTGCCGTTCTTCTGAGGAATGTCGGCGGCGTTGTCGGCCACGCAGAGGTGGACGTCTTCAATCTTCCAGGTGCCCTGGGTGATCTGGTAGGTCACCCGGACGTTGCCCGGAGTATAGGTGGCGGTTACCGTGCCGACCTTGGTGAACTGTCCCGCGATCAGGTCGGTCACCACGGTCGTCCCGGTCGCTTGCGCTCTGGCGACACCCCCGGCGAGCGTGAGCCCGAGTCCGAGAGCGGCTGCGGCAAGCAATCCTGCAAAGCGTTTCATCATCATCCCACTTCCCTGCACACGGCTTCCTGATCTGACTTTCGATGCCCCAACTCTGGGTTCGGCAACTCTCGCTGGAGCCGGCCGCATCTCTGAATTCGTCGGATAGTTCCGGGTTCACTAGGGGAATGCAGCGGGAAGTTTGGATGTGCAATCCGGCCTTGTGAGTTGCTTCACAAGAATTCGCGCCGAAGCCCCAAGGGTTCACTTCCCAACGCAAAAGCGGGCGAAGATCTGCTCGATCGTCTCGTCCGTCACCGAGTCGCCGGTCAGTTCGCCGAGCGCCTGTGTCGCCAGCCGCAAGTCAAGGGAAAGCGCGGCCTGATCGAAGCCCGCTTCAGCGGCGTTGATAGCGCGCTCCAGGCAGCGGACCGCCTCGTGAACCCGAGATTCCTGGCGCGCGTTGCCCAGGTACACCGCATCCACCGGGACTCCGGCGGTCAGCATCTCCGCAATGCGCAATTTCAGCCGCTCGATCCCATCTCCACGGGCCGCCGAGACCGCGAGAAACGTCATGCCCGGAGCAGCCTCGCATTCCCAGTCGCCTGAGTCGCTCAGATCGATCTTGTTCGCGACGGCGAGGAGTGGACGATCCCCGAGCAGTTCCAGAATCTCACGATCGTCGCCGGTAACGCCGTCCGATGCATCGACGATCCAGAGCACCAGGTCGGCGCCTTCGATGCGACTCCGTGCGCGCCGCACGCCCTCTTGCTCGATGGCATCGGAGCTGTCGCGCAGTCCGGCGGTGTCGATCAGACGGAGCGGCACGCCGGCAAGCGTCAGGCCCTCCTCCAGGAAATCGCGGGTGGTTCCTGGAATCGGCGTCACGATGGCGCGTTCCTCGCCGAGCAGAGCGTTCAGGAGGCTGCTCTTGCCCACATTGGGGCGGCCTGCCAGGACCACTGCGGCGCCGTCGCGGTAGATCCGGCCGGCGCTCGCCGTGCGAAGCAGTTCGCGGCAGGCGGAGAGCGCGTCGGAGGCGCGGCGAGCCACTTCGGAGTCCGGGATCGGGTCCACCTCTTCCGGAAAGTCGATGTGCGCCTCGATCTCGGCCAGCAGCGCGATCAGCGCTTCCCGTTCGGTCCGGACGGCGCGCGCCAGACGCCCCTCCCGCTGAGCGTTGGCCAGACGCAGCGCCGAGTCGCTCTGCGCTCGGATGACGTCGATCACCGCCTCCGCCGAAGCAAGATCGAGGCGACCGTTCAGGAAGGCCCGTCGGGTAAACTCGCCCGGATCGGCCAGTCGGGCGCCCTGAGCCAGCAGCAAGGTGAGCAAGGTGGAGAGCACCATCCGGCTGCCGTGGCAGGAGAACTCCACCACGTCTTCACCCGTGTAGCTGCGGGGGCCCTGAAAGTAGGTGAAGAGTCCGTCGTCGAGCCGGTCCGAGGACAACGGTCCGCGAGTGACGATTCCATAGTAAGCGCGATGAGACTCGGGATCGGCCTCGAACGACGCCCAGCGGCCCCGGCCCACGGTACGCTGAAACAAGGGTCCGGCAACCGCCAGGGCGTCCGGTCCGCTCACCCTCACCACCCCGATGCCCGCCTCTCCCGGCGCGGTGGCCAGGGCGGCAATGGTTTCGGAGAGTGGGCCCGTCATGCAGCGCGCGACCGGCGCAGCGTCTCCCGGGCCATGGCCAGATCCTCCGGCCGATCCACATCCGTGCCGATGCAGGCGTACGGCGTGACGACCATTCGGCAGCGAACGCCCGTGAGCCGTGAGGCCGCGGCTCCGACGTCGCTCAGGGTGAGCTGTCCGGTCAGGAAGCGCAGGATGCCCGAGAACCCGATCATTTTCGCCAGGAAGAGGGGGTTCTTTCGCCGGCGATAAGCCTCCCTCAGGAACGCGGCCTGATCCGCGAAGGCATCCACCCGCTGGTAGACGACATTTCCGCCGGAGAACTGGCCGTTCGGCGTCTTCAAATAGGTGCGTCGCATCCCCGGGAATTGCGCCTCGCACGATTCCTGAGACACCGTGGAATAGCCGCAGTCCAGTTCCAACTCGGAGCAGCGGGAAATGTAGTCGTCGATGGCATCACCGGTGAGGAACGGCACATCCCCCGTCACCACCAGCGCGAAGACCGAGCCCTGACAGTGGCTCATCCCTCGCTGCAAACTCTCCACGATGCCGTCGCCGCTCTCGATCTGCAAATCGACGCCGTAGATCGACGGGAAATGAGCCGGGGCCACCAGCACAATGCGATTCACGCGGGTGGCGTCGAGCAAGGCCCGCACCACGTGCTCGATCATGGGGATGCCGTCGATCTCGGCGAGGGCGCGCGCGCCCTCCACCGGTTCCACCCCGGCGGCAGCGGCGAACTCGGGCGACGTGCGGCCGCCCGCCAGGACGATGGCAGGTATTCCAGTCAATCTCTTTTTTCTCATGGGTCGAAACCAGGGTAACGATTCGACAATCGATCCAGGTCCGCCTGCGTCAACTACCCCGCGGCGTTGCGGAGAATTCCCAACGGCTCCAGACGAGCCGCCTTCAAGCTCGGCGCCAGTCCGGCGATCAGACTCACGACCACCGCGAACAGGCCCGACGTGATGTAAATCGTCCATGATCGAATCATCGGCATATTCTCCGATGCAACGATCACTCCAGGACCGGGTTTTATGGCGCTCTTCACATTCGAGAGCAGTTCCACCACGCCGTAGGAGATCCCCATTCCGAGGATCAGGCCGAGCGACATCATCAGCATCGACAGGAGCAGGAAGACCGCCACGATCCGGCCCGAAGTCATTCCCATCGCCTTGAGCACGCCGATATCGAAGGTCTTCTCCGCCACGGTGGTGATGAGGTTCCCCGCGATGCCGAATCCCGCCACGCTCATGGTGAATACCGTGACCATCGTCATGATCGACACAATCATGTTCAGAAGGCCCAACACGTTCTTGTTGGCCTCCATCCAGCTTTCGGCATCCATTCCTACCCGATACTCGATGGCCCGCGCAATCTCCTCGGCGCGATTGTAATCGGTGGTGCGCACCTGAACCGCGTTGACCTGACCCGATAGCGAGAGGAGCGACTGCGCCCGGCGAAGGTTGACCCACGCCGTCGTGTTGTCCACCTCGTACACATAGGAGTCGTGCAAGGCCACCACACGCAGCGAGACGGCGGCGCCGTCTTGCCCGCGAGCAACGACTCGATCACCCACGTGCACGCGCATCCGATCGGCCAGGAACTTGCCGAGAACCACTCCGGAGGTGCTGCGCTCCAGTTCTTCATCGGTTCCACCGGTGAGTTTCTTGCGGAACTCCACCACCCTAGAATGCCGTGAGGGGATGATTCCATTCACGTTCACCGGCTCACTGGCGCCGGAAAACGTAAACATTACCTGTCCGGTGATGAGCGGCGCCGTGGCGGCGACTCCAGTCACCTCTCCCAGGGCCGCTTCCACCGTTTGCACCGAGCGAATGTTCTCCGCTTCATCCGGCAGCGGCGGGCGAGGCGCCTCGAGGAGGGTGGGGGTCAGCGGCGCTGCGGCGGAGGCGAGCGCTTGCCGCGTGGGACCCACCGGATCAAACTTCTCCGGCGGACGGCGCCGAACGATGATCTCGGGCGACGTGGCCAGCGTCTTCTTCACAAACTCCGCTCGGAACCCACCCATCATGGACTGGATGACGGTGAGCGCCACCATGCCCAGCGCAATCCCACCGATGGTGAGAACGCTCTGCCGCAGACGCGCCGCCAGGTAGCGCGTAGCCAGGGTAATCACGAGCATCATCGTTCCGTCCTAAGGCCGAACGATCTGGACGACTCGATCATCGGAGAGGCCCACCGGCTCCAGGACAACCTGCTCGCCGGCCCGAAGACCCTCCACCACCTGCACCGTTTTCGCATCGCGAGCCCGAATTCGGAGCACTCTCTTGCGAACCCGACTCCCCGCCTCCACCACCCAGACCACCGTTTTGTCGCCATCGGTTTGAAGGGCTGCGGTCGGAGCCAGCACCACATCCGGGATCGTGCGCCCGCGAATGTTCACATCCGCCGTCATGCCGAGCTTCAGGTCGGTCTTCTGACCGTCAGGCGCCTGGATCTCGCGAATGTCCACGGGATAGGTCTTGGTGGCGGGATTGGAATCCCGACCGATCCGGCTGACCCGACCGAGGTAGCTGACTCCCGGCTGAGAGTCCACCTGAAAGCGCGCCTCCGATCCGACCCGCACCTCACCGATGTCCGCCTCGTCCACATCCGCCTGCACGTAGGACCGCTGCTCCTGCGCCACGACAAAGAGACGGTTCCCCGGCTGAACGAAATCGCCGGGATCCACGGGACGATCGGTGACCCGACCGGTGACCGGGGAAATCACCGCATACCTGGCGAGTTCCGTCCGCGCTTGTCGAACCGCAGCCTCCTGGGTGCGGACATCCGCCCGCATCACCGCAAGATCCACCTGCCGGGCGCCGCGCCGGGCCTGACCGAGCTGGCTCCGAAGAGTCACGACATCCTGTCGACTCGAGTCGACCATCCGTTTCTGCTCGCTCACAAAGCTTCTCGCTTCGGCCACTTGATTCCGCGCAGCGGCGGCCGTGGCTCGTGCGCCGGCGATGGCCGCACGGGCATCTTCCACCTGTGCGGCGGCGGCATCCGCGGAGGCGCGGGCCGATGCAACGGACTGTTCGGCCGAGGCCACCCGACCCCGAGCAGCGGTGATTGCGGCATCCGCGGCCTGCAGCGCCGTGGTCGCCTCGGTCACCTGCCGCTCCGCGATGGCGCCCTCCCGCAGGAGTTGACGGCGGCGCTCCACCAGATCGCGAGCCGAAGCCGCAT
The DNA here is from genome assembly GCA_005798285.1 of Actinomycetota bacterium. Classification (GTDB taxonomy): domain Bacteria; phylum Armatimonadota; class SYMT01; order SYMT01; family SYMT01; genus F1-80-MAGs030. Next base: position 10,900 of record SYKE01000079.1, on the reverse strand, counting down.
TCGCGCGCGCCTGCTCCAGTTCGGCCCGGTTGGTCTCCACCCGTCGCTGCGCCGTTTCAATCTCGCTCCGGGCGGCCCGAGCGCTGCTCTCCAGCGCTTTCACGCGCGCTTCCGCCGCCGGAACTGCCGCTTCCGCGGCGAGGGCGCTCTGGATGGCGGTGGTCACCCGATCCTCGGCTAGCCGGACTCGCTCCTCGGCCGTTTGAGACTTCGACCCGGCGCCGCGCACCTGCGACTCCAGTCCGCTCACCACGAACGAGTCGGTGGGGGCTTCCATCTGCTTCAGACGGGCCCGGGCAGTAGTGAGGCGGCCTTCCCACTCCTGGAGACGGCTGCGAGCAGCGGCGTCATCCAGACGCGCCACCAACTCGCCGGCCCGCACCATGTCGCCCTCATCCACGAGGAGCGCCACGATGCGACCTGAGACCTCCGCCGCCACCCGCGTCTCGGTGTCGGGGCGAACGGCGCCGGTGGCATACACGATCCGAACCACCTGGCCGGTGCGGATGTCGTCGACCCGAACCCGGGTGGGCTGAACTCTCTGAAGGAAGAACCAGCCCGCGCCCAGGAAGAGCGCCAGAGGGATCAAATACTTTGCCCGGAGCATGCGGTCGCGACCTTTCGAGAATTCCTCAAAAGTGTACGCGGCATCGCAGGTCCGGGCAACTAAGCCGAGATCCGGGCCGGTGACCGGGGTCGGTGGGCCCCCCGGAAACTCGGATCTAGAATTCCTTCTTCTCGAACAGCATCACGCCGATCAGCAGCACGATGGCCGCGTAGAGGAGGTGATACGCCGAAATCTGGCTGGCGAAGGTGAACACGCTGACCTTCGGAGCCACTTCGGGACGGGTGAGCCCGGCGAGGAAGTTCAGATCTTCGAAGTGCGGCGTGATGTAGTACACGCTCTTCAGGATCCACGGAATGAGCACGAAGCCCTGCTCGTTCCGGTTCGCCAACGCCAGGATCACCCACTGGAGCGAGCCCACAATCCAGATGAACGTGGACATCGCAAAGTTCACCGTGGGGGTGAGCACCAGAGAGAGACAGGTCGCCAGAGCGGTGAGCACGCCGAGCTGTAAAAGGATCATGACCCCGCCCTGAATGATGGCCAGGATCTGCTGCGCCAGCGTGCCGGGGTTCACTTCGGACGCGAAGTCCGGGTTCGACGGCATCGCGATGAATACCGCCAGACCGATGATCAACACCCCGATCATCACCGACACCATGAGGGTGGTCGTCAGCAGCCCGCCGAGGAACTTCCCGAGGAAGAACTGGCTGCGCTGAACCGGTTTGGAGAGAACGCCGTAGACCGTTCGGGTCTCGATCTCGGTCGGCACCAGAAAAACGGAGGTGGTGATGGAGATCATCCCCCCGAACACGAGGATGATGATCATCTGATAGGGGGTGAAGAGCTCATTCCGCCCGGCCGCATAGTACTGGAGCAGTATCGCCAAACCCAGCATCAAGAGCGCCACGAGCTGAAACACCAGAATCACCCGCCGGCGGATGCTGTCGCCCACCGTGGTGCGGGCGATAGTCCAGATACTACCCATGTGTCACGACCTCCTAGACGGCGCTCTGTTCGACCAGAGGCGCAGACTTAACCTTCAATACGCAGCCTGAGCCGCGAAAATCTCCCGATGACGCTTCGAAGTTGAGGATTAGTGTGCTTTCGCCCCACCGATCCAGCGCATGATCTCATTTGACGCCGGAAATGGGTAGCCGAAAACAAGGCTGTGGCCGCGAAGGACACGTGCGTTCCATCTCCCAAACTGGGGGGCGGCCCGACGAAACGGCCACTTCCTGTGTCGCTCCCACTTTCTGGAGACCTGAAGCCCATGAAGAAGCTGCTCTCTCACGTTACCCTCGCCGCCGGGCTGGCGGCCGCCGTCATCCTGGGATCGCTGACGCCCTCTCGGCCCGCCGTCGGAGGAGAGATCATCTTGCCGTTGGTGGCTGCGGGCCAACAGGGCCTCGTCGCCACGACCCTCGATCCGCCCATCGTCGGCATCGCAAGAGCCAATACGACATCCGTCCGCAAGGTGAACACCAGGCTGAAGAGCATCTTCTCGAAGCTCCTGCAAAACGCCGCCAAGAGCCGCCTCGGAGCCCGCAGCTTCAGCTCGAACAACCTGAAGCTCGTCAACAATCTGTTCTCGGACCTGCTGCTCCGTTCGCAGCGGAGCGCTCTGCCGGGCGCCGCCGCCGTCAGTCAACCCAATGTTGATTTCGGCATCGCCGCCGCGATCGTGCCCTTCACCACCGGGGGACTGAATTTCACCGACGACTACCTCGTGGGCTTCACGCTGGATGGGACCACCTATGAGGCGGTGCTCGACCAGAACCGCACCGCGACCGTCAGCGGGAAGCAGGTCATCGTGGATTACAACGTGATCCCCGCCGGCGTCCCCGAGGAAGGCACGCTTGTCGCGGCGCTCCTGCGGGTGAGCGACAGCGCCAACGTGGGCGTTCTCGTCGTGGCGGCCTACGACAACTCCATTCAAGAGCGGCTGGAAGACAACGGCGTGGTCAATGGCTCCGTACGGAACACCACGGCCACGATTCCGTTCTCCTGCTCTCTCACCGGGCTGGACCTGAAGACCCATGCCACCGACGACATCAACTTCGTCGACGGCTACTTCGCCAAACAGGACGTGTTCGGACTCGGCGTTCCGGCCTCGGTGGTCAGCGGAATCCAGGGGCTGGTGAACAGCCTGAAGGCTCAATAGCCCGCAGCCATCCGCACATCGCGCTACGGCCCACCCCGCCGGAACGCAGTGAGCGCGATGGCCATGGCATCGGCCACATCGTGGGGAGTGGGCGGTTTGGCGAGGCCCAGCAGCCTCGCCACCGTCTGCTGCACCTGTGACTTATCCGCGGCGCCATATCCGGTGATCGCGGCCTTCACCTGCCGGGCGGCAAATCCCCACACCGGCACCCCCCGCTCGGCGGCGGCAAGACAGATGGCGCCGCGGGCGTGCGCCATCAGCAGGGCGGTCCGAGGAAAGCGATACTCGGTGTAGAGATCTTCCAGACCCATGGCATCGGGTGAGAATTCCTGCAGCACCGAGAGGATCTCCGTGCGGATCTGGAGCAGCCTGAGCGGAAGCGCGTCCGTGGCGATGCTCCGAATGGCGCCCGCCTCGATCAAACGCGGCGCTGTGGAGCCCATCTCTCCCTCCAACACGGCATAGCCGGTGCAGCCGAGTCCCGGATCGATGCCCACGACGATCATGGAAGCGCGGCCGCATCCACGCAGGCGAGGCTCCCCGACTCCATGGACTGGTAGGCCGCGTCGAGCCATTCGAGCGTACGAAGCGCGTCCTCACCCGAGGCCAGCGGCCGGCGGCCGGCACGCGCATCATCAATCCAGCGGTGGAAGAAGTCGACCCCATGGGCGCCGCCGTAGCCTTCGGCGGGCGGGTTGAGAAACTCGAAGGTGCGAGTCCCCACGTCTTCGTATCCCGGACCGATTCCCTGAACCACCACCGGACCGGGACCCGGCACCGGAATCCAGGTTGCCTGGCCGAGACTGCCCCGGATCGTGATGAAGGTGTCGTAAGAGGCGCCGGTGTATCCCGCCGTGCTGCGCGAGAGATGGTAGCCCGCGGTGAGCGTACCGATGGCGCCGGAACCGAAGCGCATGGTAACGGCGGCCGTGTCTTCGACGTCGATCGGCGTACCCGTCAGGGTCCCACCCAGCGCGGAGAGGTGGGTCACCTCGTCCCCCAGAATGAATCGAAGCAGATCGACCCAATGACAGGCCAGCCAGTGCAGAATTCCGCCGCCGCCTTTTTCTCGAGAAAAGAGCCAGTGGGAGGGATCTCGGAAGCGTACGTGGGAGGTGACCATGCGGGCTTCAACCGCCATCGGGTAGCCGATGGCGCCCCCCGCGATGATCTCTCGGAGCTTGGCGGCAGCGGGATGCGAACGCCAGCAGTAATACACGCCAAGGGAAACATTCGCAGCCGTGGCCGCACGAAGCGCCGGAAGCAACTCAGCGGCGGTGCGCGCCCCAGGCTTTTCGGTGAGAACGTGTTTGCCGGCCCGCGCGGCTGCAACCAGCGTATCGGGCGCGTCATCGTTCTGCCGGCAGACCAGGGCAAACCGTGCCGGTGTATCAAGGATGTCTTCGAGACAACTACCGACCCCCGCCAGGCGGGGACCCGCATCCGCCGCCAGTGCATGGGCTGCATCGGGATCCGGATCCCAGAGCCAGAACCGCTCCACGGCGGGTGACGCACGCAGTGTGTTCAGATGTGCCGCCGAATGCGGATGACGACAGCCAAGGAGAGCGAAGTCAACACCCATAACAAACCCCTGGTAATAGTCGGAGATGGAGAACCTCTGCGACCCATGCGTTTCCTTGCGATGCACGTCGATTATTTCCGCAGTGAGATCACTCAGAAGGGGCGATCTTCACTGGTTGAGCCGTATGACAGCAAGTCGCACGTGCTTGAGGATGGTTTACTGGTACTTGTGAGCGTGGAAAAAGGGGATGAAGCGAACTCGGAGGGTGTTGCGACTCGGGCAGCCGATGAGCTGGCGGACATCGCCCGAAAGGTAGGCGCCCGGCGGATCTTGCTGCACAGCTTCGCACACCTGTTTGCGGTACTGGCGGCCCCCGCAGAGGCCGTTCCTATTTTGGATGCTACAAAAGATCGTTTGATCGAAGCCGGGTTGGAGACATCCCGAACACCCTTCGGCTGGTTCAACACGCTGGAGATTCGAGCCAAGGGCCATCCGCTTTCACGGGTGGCACGGGTGATTCAACCATGAACCGACCCCATTTGGGCGCGGCATGAGCGCAACCCGACCGGCCGAAACGGCCGACAAGGCGTCTCCGATTCGCGACTTGCTGCTGCCACCCATCCTTGCTCTCCTCATCTTTCAGGTCCTCAGCGGCGTCCTGGTGTCTCCGCTGTTCGGCCTGTTCCCGATCTACGTGGAGAAAGTGCTCCGGCAGCGGCCCGAGGTTGCGGGCGACATCCGAATCCTCTTTGTGGTGTGCGGCGGCGCCATCGCCGTCATCGGCGGGGCGCTTTGCGACCGCTTCGGCCGCAAGCCGATCTACCTCCTCGCCATGACGGGCGTAACGGCGGGCGGGTTTCTCTTTCTGGTTCCCCAGGTTAGCTGGATGTTTCCGCTGGCGATCTATGGCGGAATCATGTTCGGCATGGGGTCTGTGGCGGGCCAGTCCTACCTGCTCGATCTCGTCCCCACCCGCTCGCTGGCGCTGGCCACCGCATGTTACTTTCTCACCGGCACCGTGGGCAACATGGTTGGCGGGATGGGCTCCGCGGTGATTGCGGCGAACGTGGAGGGGGGGTACCGGCTGCTGGGCTGGGGGATGGTCATCGGCCACACGCTGCTGCTGTTTGCGGCCATGGCATTGATGCCCGCAGCGGGAGCGCCCCAGAAGAAAGTGGATGGCGCGGAGAAACAGATCGGTCTTGTAGAGCTCCTCCGGCGGCCCGCCATCCTGGCGCTGCTGGTGCTGAGGTTTCTTCCCACCGTTTACTGGGGCGCCGTCACCTTTCTGATGCCGCTGCTGCTCTTCCGCCTCACTCGTTCGGAAATCCCGGCGGGCCACTACCTGGCGGCCAGCGGCGCACTCTCCGCCGTCTGCCAGTTGGGCGCCGGGAGGTTGGTGGACCGGATCGGACCTCGCGCACCGGTTCTCGTTTCCATTACATTAGTCACACTCGCGAGCCTGGGGCAGGGGTTGGGAGCGCAGCACGTTCCCACGCTCGTCGGATTCGCACTGCTCGGGGCGGGCGCGGCGTGGTCGCTCTCGATTTCCATGACCACCCTCATCCAGCGGCTCTCCTCTCCGGAGACAAAAGGCCGGCTGCTGGGTCTCACGCACGCCGCCTGGAGCGCGGGGTTTCTTTCGGGAACGAAGATGGGTTCGGTCATGGCGGGTTGGGGCTCGGCGGCGGGGAACGCCTTCCTGATCTGTGCGGGCGGCGGCGCCGTTGCGATCGTTTCGGCCCTGATTGTGGCTAAAGCCCTTCCGGCGGAACCTCGGAAGACCTGAGCGTGCGCATTCTTCAAGTCATTACCCCCCAGCGAGTTTCCGGCGCGGAGCGGTCCACCACGAGCCTCTGCGAGCACCTTCAGGCGGCAGGACATCACGTCGTTGTCGCCTGCAAGGTGGGAAGCCCCCTCATTCCCCTGATGAAGTACACCGGCGTGGATGTTCGGGCGCTGCGAATTGCGGGCAAAGCGAACCTGCTTGCGCCGATTCGCCTCGTCACTCTGGCTCGAGCGGAGCGCGCTGCGGTCATTCACACCCACCTCAGCACCGCGGCGATGCATGGAGCGACGGCATCCTTCCTGACCGGGCTGCCCGTCGTCTCCCACGTCCGTGCGCTCAACTCGGCCTTCTGCTTCCGCCGGGCAACCCGGCTGATCGCCGTTTCCGAGGCGGTTCGCGATCACATGGTGGCCCAGGGCATCGAGCGGGAACGCATCGACGTGGTGTACAGCGGGATCGACGCCGCCCGCTACTTTCTGCCCTGCTCCCGCGAGGACGCGAAGCGCCGGATGGGTCTGCCGACCGATACGGTCATGTGCGGCCTGGTGGGGCACCTTTCTCCGAAGAAAGGGCATGCGGTTTTTCTCGACGCATTGCAGGCGCTTCACCAGAAGTATCCGGCCCTGATGGCCGTCTTTGTTGGAGAGGGCACCGAACAGGACGCATTGGAAGCGCGGGTCGCGGCGATGGGCCTCCAGGGCCGGGTGATCTTCGCCGGGTATCAGGAAAACCCCCTGCCGTATTACGCTGCCATGGATCTGGTTGTGCTGCCCTCGATTGACGGAGAGGGATTACCCCGAGCGCTGCTGGAGGGCGGCATGCTCGGTCGGGCGTGCATCGGCTCGCGGCTGTCCGGGGTTCCAGAGATCATTCGAAACGGGGAAACCGGACTCATCACTCCTGTCGGCGACTCCGCAGCCCTGACAGAGGCCATCGACACCCTCTGCGGAGATCCCGGACTCCGGGAGCACATGGGCACGACGGCCGAGGAGTGGATCCGTGAGACGTTCACCGTGAAGGCCATGATCGAAGGCACGCTGAAGAGTTATCGCGCCGCCGGCTGTGTGATGGATGACTGAGATCCCAGGGCCGCCGTCGAACGCCAGACACATGGGGAGGCCGGGATGCGCCGCCGAGTTTTGATGCTGGATGGCTCCGGCAGGTTTTCCGTAGAGGATCAGCCCCTCCCGGAACCTCGAGAGGGCGAGGTGGTGATCGAGGTTCGCGCGTGCTGCGTCAGCCCGGGCACCGAACTGGGGAGCGTGCCGGGCAGGCGAAAAGAGCCGAACCTCGATCTGCCGCCGCGTCCGTTCGGCTACAGCAACGCGGGCACGGTGGTCCGGGGAAGCGGTCCGCTGCAGGTGGGAACACCGGTCGCCGCGATGGGAGGCGGGTATGCGCTGCACGCCACGCATGCCGTGGTCCCGCGGAACCTCTGCGTCCCCATCCCCGACGGCGTCACGTTTGAGCAGGCGGCCACCAATCATCTCGCTGCAACGGCGCTCCACGCCGTTCGGCGTGGAGAGTTCACGCTCGGGGAGCATGTCGCGGTCTACGGGCTGGGCATTGTGGGTCACTTCACGACGCAGATCGCCTCCATGGCGGGCTCGCATGTGCTGGGCGTGGATCGATACCCCCTGCGCCGGGAGCGCGCTCTGGCGACCGGCTGGGCGGAACTCGTGCTGGACCCGCTTGACCCGGACTTCGACGCCCGGGCGGCTGAGCTCTGTCGGGGCCACGGGTTCGATGGCGGCGTCATCGCCTTCGGAGGCGACGGCGTGCCGGCGTTCAAGAGTCTGGTCCGCATCCTCAAACAGTCGCCGGACGGCCACAAGATGGGCCGAGTGGTGGTGGTTGGGGGCGCCCGGATCGAGCACCTCTTCGCGGCGGGGTTGGGAAATGTCGACGTGCGTTCCAGCGCCCGGCCGGGCCCCGGCTATCACGACGATGCCTGGGAACATGGCGCCGATTATCCGCCGGTGTTCGTGCCCTGGACCACCCGCCGCAACGTGGAGGAGTGCCTTCGCTGGATGGCGATGGGGCGCATGAAAACAGAGCCGCTCATCACGCACCGATGCTCCCTGGAAGAGGCGCCCGCCGCCTGTGACCTGCTGGTGGAACAACCCGATCAGGCGCTCGGAGTCCTCCTTAGCCCCTGACGTGAGCCCTTTGAGATTCGTCGCAATTGGGGAGCTCGTGACGCCGCGGCTGCGCGATCCTCCGGAGTCGTTGAACCAATGAAGTTGGGAATGATGTCCAGCGTGTTCCGCCGCCATGCGGTGGAGCAGGCTGCGGTCCGTCTGCGGGAAGGCGGCTTCACGTGTACGCAGCTCACCCCCGAATTCGAGGGAATGCCGTTTTGTCGCTACGGCAGCGCTGTTCCCCTGGAGGGCTGTACGCCCGATGTACTCCGGCGAATCCGGCTGGCCTTCGAGGCCGCAGGGGTGGAGATCCTCTCTCAGGGCGCCTACATGGAGCTCACCGATCCCGACCCTGCGCAGCGCCGGGCAAACATCGACTATTTCGCCGCCCGACTCAGAATGATGAATGCCGTAGGTGGCGGCGTGCTCGTCACCGAGTCCGGACGACGTCCCGATGAGCCGGAACAGCAGGGCGCGGCGTGGGATCGACTGCGGTCGGCGCTGTCGGAACTTCTGCCGATCGCCGCCGCGGAGGGGGTATCGATCGGGTTGGAACCCAGCCGGGCACAGGTGCTGTCCGACACGGCTGCCGCGCGCCTCCTGCTGGATGAGTTCGGGACCGAACATCTGAAGGTGATGATCGATCCCGCCAACACGCTTGGCCGCGAGTCGCTCGACGAGATGTTCGAGCGAGTGGGGTTTGCCATCTTCCAGGGTCACGCGAAGGATGTCACTCTCTCGGGTGAGAAGCCGGTCTATCCCGCCGCGGGCCAGGGGGATCTGGACTACCCCCACTACGTGTCGCTGCTCCGTCGCCACGGCGTCGAGGCGCTGGTGATCGAGTACGTCACGGAAGAAAACTTCGCCCCTGTTCGCGATTTCTTGCTGGGAGTGCTGGCCGACAACTGAGAAAAGCTGAGGAGGCTGCGAGGGGATCGGGGAGCGTTGCGCGGACGGCGTTACCCGAGCACCGCCGAAGCAGCTTCCGCCAGTTCTTCCCACTGCGCATAAAGATCGATGAGCACCGGCTCCAGCGCGTCGTACTCCTGCTGCTGATCCGGACCCGCCGTGCCGGCCTGCCATGCGGCCGCGTCTCCGAGGAGCTGAGCGAGTTCCTTCTGCCGGGCTTCCACACGGGCGATCTCCGCTTCAACTCGCTGGAGTTGGCGAGCCGGCGAGACCGACTTCGACTTCCCCGGACGGGGCGGCGCCGCCCGGAGCTGAACGCTTTGCTTCGCCTCGGCGCGATCTCGGGCTATTCGGTAATCTCGATAGGCGCCGAGGTAGTGGTGGTGCCGGCCGTCCTGCATCTCGAGCACGCGGGTCGCGACGGCCTGAAGCAGGTATCGATCGTGACTAACCACCACCATGGCGCCCGGGTAGCGGCGGAGCGCTCCCTCAACGGCCTCGCGCGAGGCGATCTCGAGGTGGTTGGTCGGTTCATCCAGAAGCAACAGATTCGGCCGGGTCACCATCAGCGTGCAAAGCGCGAGCCGGGTCCGTTCCCCACCGCTGAGGGCTCCCACCGGGCGTTGGAGCGCATCGCCCACAAAGAGAAACTGGTGCAGCGCCTGAATAGTCTGCGGGATATCCAGCATGCCGGTATCGTAGAGCGTGTCCCACACGGTGACGTCGGGATCCAACATGGAGAGATCCTGCGCAAAATAGGCCGGCTGCACCCGGTAGCCGAACTCCACGCTGCCGGATTTCTGTGGCAAAACACCGGCGATTGTCCGGAGAAGCGTGGACTTCCCTGCGCCGTTCGGGCCGATGATCGCCAGACGGTCTCCCCGCTCCAGGATCAGATCCAGATCCGAGAACAGCACCCGTCCCCCCAACTCCTGGGATAACCCGCTGATCGAGAGGACCTCGCGTCCACTGGCGGCTCCCTCCTTCACCCGCATCTTGATGCCCCGAGCATCGGTGCGCGGAGGGGGAGCGAGGTCGTCCTGAAGTTTCTCCAGCGTTCGTTCGCGGCTATGCATGGAGTTGTATTTACGATGACTCCTCAGTCGCTGAATGATCTCCTGCTGTCGGGCAACCTCTTCTTTCTGGCGACGGTAGGCCTCTTCGGCCTGCACCACCTCAAGGGCCTTCTTCCGCGTGTAGGCCGAGTAGTTTCCCTTGTAGGTACGACACTTGCCGCCGTCCAGTTCGACAATCTCCTCGGCCGTGGCGTCCAGGAAATAGCGATCGTGCGATATCATCAGCGCGGCTCCGGGATAGCGCTGAAGGTATTCCTGAAGCCACTCGGAGGCGTCCCAGTCGATGTGATTGGTGGGTTCATCCAGCAGCAGCAAATCGGGCTGGAGCACCAGCACCTGCGCCAGCGCGAGGCGAGTGCGTTCACCGCCACTCAGCACGCGCACCTCCCGGTTCCAGGTAGCTTCGGGAAGTCCCAGGCCGCCCAGCACTTCTCGCGCTCGAGTTTCGCACTCGTAGCCGCGGAGGTCCTGATACCGATGGTGGAGTTCGTCGTGGCGATGGATCACGGCTTCATCGTGCAGGCCGCCGGCTTCCAGCTCCGTCAGTTCCTGCCAGGTGTGCTGCAATTCCAGAGTCGGACGCTGTGCGGCTTCGAGCACGGTTCGAGCGTCGCCGACGAGCGGTTCCTGAGCCAGCGCAGCCATTAGCGTATTGGGCGCGAGCACCACGCGGCCGGAGTCGGGCTGCTCCTCGCCGGTGGCCAATCGAAGGAGTGTGGTCTTGCCGGCGCCGT
>SYKE01000078.1 GCA_005798285.1 Actinomycetota bacterium | reverse complement strand
CCGCCGGTGAGGATGACAAGGGTCATACCCACCGCGAGAACCCCTAGCGCAGCCTGGTCCGTCAGCACACCGAGGAGATTTGCCGGGGTGAGGAAGTAGGGGACCAGCGCACTGAGCAGGCCACCCGTAACGAGGAACAACATGAGGAGCCCGTACTCTCGCCGAATGCGGATGCGGCGCCGCGGGGCGCGTTGGGAGTCCGATAGTTCCGCGGGTGGGGTGCTGCTCAAAACGGGATGTTCCCCCGACGACTTATGCCGGCATGGCGTGGTGTGTGGGTGGGGATGCGTTCCTGCCCGAGCCGAAATTCGCCCGCGTACTCGAATGCTCCTCCGGCAGGCTCCGCGTTCGCCGGCGGGCGCAGCCTCACGAGGGGAATTCGTGGGGCGCGGCTAAAAGCTACGGAGGCGCATCGAGCGTCCCAACTTCCATCGACCGGAAACCCATGCGCAAGACAGTTCGAACCGACGCAGCGCCCACACCCTCCGGGCCCTACTCCCAGGCCGTCATCGCCGGGGACTTCATCTACGTCGCCGGGCAGGGTCCCAAGGATCCCCAGTCCGGCAAGATGATCGTAGACAGCGTCCAGGCTGAAACCCGCCAGGTGCTCAAGAACATACAGACCATCCTCGAGGCGGCCGGCGCCACGATGGCGGATGTGGTGAAGTGCAACGTCTACCTCGCCAGCCGTCACGATTTCGGCGCCATGAACGAGGTTTACGCCGAGTTCTTCCCATCCGAGCCCCCGGCCCGAACCACCGTGGAGGCCCATCCGCCGGCCGTCATTCGGGTAGAGATCGACTGCGTCGCCTACAAGCCCGGTCTGGCAGGTTAGCTTGAGCGAATCGGCTTCGGGAGCTTCCCGCATCAGTCAAGCCCTGCTGCGCTTCGCGGCGCCGCTCGGGGTGCTGGTCTTGATGGCGGTCCTCTTCTCGCTCGGCTCGGGCGGGAAGTTCCTGACTCCGCAGAACTTGCAGGATATCGGCCAGCAGGCTGCGATCATCGTGATCGTGGGGGTCGGTCAGACGCTTGTCATCGTGTCGGGCGGCATCGATCTCTCGGTGGGCGCTGTGGTGGCGTTCACGGGAACTCTGGCCGCGGTGTTGATGCTTGAGCACAACGTCCCCCCCTTGCTGGCAGCGCTGCTGGCAACCCTTGCCGGAGGGATGATCGGGTTCTTCAACGGGTTCGTCTCCACTCGGACCAAACTACACCCGTTCATCATCACGCTCGGGTCGATGATGGTGTTCCGGGGCCTGGCGCTTGCACTTACCGGAGCCCGCAACACCAGCCTGCTGCCCCCGATGTTTCTGGGATTGGCCAGCGGCGAGTTTCCGCTCGACGAACGGCACAAGCTGTTCATTCCGAGCATCCTTATGCTCTACATCGTCATCGTCGGAGTGGCAGCCCACATCTTTCTGACCTACACCCGGGGCGGCCGATACTGCTTTGCCATCGGCAGCAACCCGGAGTCGGCGCGACTCTCCGGGGTGAAGGTGGATGCGTGGCTCACCCGCTACTTTGTGATGGCGGGGCTGCTGTTCGGCTTCGGTGGCGTCGTCCAGGCGGCCCGCATCCGGATCGGCCAGCCGACGGGCTCAGAGAGCATGGAGTTGGAAGCCATCGCCGCTGCGGTGATCGGCGGCACGAGCCTCTCGGGCGGACGCGGGTCGGTGCTCGGCACCGTGCTCGGCGCCCTCTTGATGGCGTCGCTCCGGGTCGGGCTTCGAATGCTGAGACTGGACTCCTACTGGCAGACGGTGGCCCTGGGTGTGGCCATCGTCGTGGCGGTCGTTTACGATCGAGTTAGCCGCGCCCGCTCCAGGTGAGCGCTCGGCGCCTTCAGGCGGCGGAGATGCCGCGAGAGAGGTCACACGATGAGCAGGCTGCGATGGGGACTCATGTTGGCTGCGCCACTGGCGATGTTTGCGCTGGCCGGCTGCGTACAGGAAACGGGGAGCGACTCCGGCTCCCAACCGGCGCCCGGCGCGACCAGCGGCACCGGTGCTGCCCCCACTTCCTCGGGCGCGGCGAGCGGGAAGCGTCTGAAGGTTGCCGTGGTCCCCAAGGGCACCACCCACGAGTTCTGGCAGACGATCAAGGCGGGTGCAGAGGCCGCCGCATCCGAGCTCAATTGCGAAGTGCTCTGGAACGGTCCGAAGGCTGAAACCAACATTCAGGACCAGATCGACATCATCAATGGCTATGCCAGCCAGGGCGTCGATGGGGTCGTGATGGCGGCGACCGATAAGAACGCGCTCGTGAAGACCGTCGAGGACCTGGAAGCGAAGAAGATTCCGGTCGTCACCATCGATTCCGGCATCGATCCCGACAAGTCTCGCTCCTTCATCGCCACGGATAACGTGGCGGCGGCAGCCCTCGCCGCGACGGAGATGGGCAAGCTGCTGGGCGGGAAGGGCAAGGTCGCCGTGCTGTCCTTCTTGAAGGGAGCCGGCACCTCAGATGAGCGAGAGAAGGGCTTCCTGCAGGGCATCAAGGAGTTCCCCGGAATTGAGATCGTCGGCGTGGAGTACACCGACAGCGACTCCGCCAAGGCGGCGGACAAGATGGAAACCCTGCTCACGCAGCATTCCGATCTGGCGGGCGTTTTCGCTTCGAACGAGCCGAATGTCGTGGGCGCCGCCGGTGTGCTCGACACGCGAAAGCTCGTGGGGAAGGTGAAGCTGGTCGGCTTCGACGCCAGCAAGAGCGAGCTCGAGTTCCTGGAGAAGGGCGCCGTTCAGGCGATCGTGGTTCAGGACCCGTTCAAGATGGGTTACGAAGGCGTCAAGGCGATCGCCAGGATCGTCCGGGGCGAGGGTACTGTGGACAAGCGCATCGACACGGGCGCCACGGTCGTTCGCAAAGACAACATGACCGACACGAAGATCCACAAGCTCCTGTTCCCTCTGGAGAAGTGATCCCAGCCGCACCGGTTTGCGATCGCTGAGGAGCTGGGCGGAGACATCCCTCGGGATGCTTCCGCCCGTTGTGTTTCGCGGCAGACTCGATCCGGATCAGCCGCCCTGAACCACCGGGTTCTCCAGACAGCCGATTCCTTCAATGGAGATCCGCACGACGTCGCCTGCCTGAAGCGTGAATTCATCTCCGGGAACCAGACCGGTGCCCGTGCAGAGGAACGCCCCGTGCGGGAACTCGTTCTCGCGGCAGAGCCAGGAGACTAGATCGCCAAAGGTCCGCTTCATCCGGTCGGTGCCGGTGTCGCCCGAAAACGCCTCGGCTCCGTCCCGATGGATCTCGAGTCGAATGGGGAGTGTCCGGTGCGGCTGGTCTTCGTCCACCAGCAGGATCGCCGGTCCCAGCCCGCAGGATTGGCGGTACACCTTGGCCTGGGGCAGGTAGAGCGGGTTTTCACCCTCAATGTCTCGCGAACTCACATCATTGCCGATGGTGTACCCGGCGATCCGACCATTCGACGCCACAAGCACGGCGGCCTCGGGCTCCGGCACGTTCCAGCGGGCGTCCTCGCGAATACGGATGGGCGCGCCCGGACCGGACACCCGATTGGGCGTCGCCTTCAGGAAGAGTTCGGGGCGCTCAGCGTCATACACCAGGTCGTAGAAGCGCGCGGCGCCCTCGCTCTCCGCCATGCGGGCCACCTTGCTTCGAAGGTACGTCACGCCCGCAGCCCAGACTTCCTGGCGGTCGATGGGCGCGAGAAGGGCGCCTGCCTCGAGCATTGCCTGAAAGGTAGCCGCCTCGCGCGGAGCCGTGTCCGCCGCGGATGCAACGATTGCCGCGGGTCGATCCCACTGCAGCAGCGCGCTGAGGAACCAGCCCGGTGTCTCCTGCTCAACGGCGAGGCGGGCAACAGAGCCATCGGTCAGCACGGCGCCCCAGTTAGCGCGGCCGTTCTGGGTATAGCGGATCAATCGGATCATGTTCGGTTTCACATCGGGGAAACCGGGCTTGCCGGCTTCGGGTTGGAGTTCGATCAGGGCCGGCCTACGCTCCCACGGAAGCGTCGCAGGACCCGGGGGTGCTCTATCGTCGCGGCGAACCCAGGAGTCGCTGAAGTATCAGCCCGGCTTTAAAGGACTTGCTGAGTGCGGGCCGAGATGACAGCACATCGTAGTTCTGGGCTTCGATCCGATCGAGGATCGCTTCGCCGCCGCGGGTAAAGAGTTCGATGTCGAGGCGAAGTCGCCGGGGCACCATGTAGACCAGGGGCAGGCCACGCGCGAACAGGCGTCGCGCTCGCTTCACCTCAAACTCCATGAGGTCCCGAAACTGGGGAGTAAACTCGCGGCGTGCGATGTGGTCATCGGAAACGCCGAAACGCCCCATCTCGTCTTGCGGGAGGTAGACTCGGTCCTTCTCCCAGTCCACGGTCACGTCTTGCCAGAAGTTCGCCAGTTGCAGTGCGGTGCAGGTGGCATCGGAAAGTTGTTGGCGCTCTTTGTCGCGGCAACCGAAGAGGTAAAGCACGAGTCGACCCACCGGATTGGCGCTGCGCCGGCAGTAGTGCTCGACCTCATCGTAATTCCGAAACCGCCGAATGGACTGATCCTGAACAAAGGCATCGAGGAGATGGTGGAACGGTTCGGCGGGAATGTCGAACTGGGTCACGGTCTCCCGCAGGGCGACGAACACGGGGTGCCCGGGACGGCCATCGAAACAGGCATCGAGTTCTCCGCGCCACCAGTTCAACGCATCCAGCGCCATCGCCCGATCGGGGATCTCGTCGCCGAGATCGTCCGACCACCGGCAGTACGCGTAAATGTTAAACATGTGCCGCCGAAGTTCGCGCGGAAGGAACCACGAGACCACGGTAAAGTTCTCGTAGTGAGTGCGCGCCAGACGCTCGGTGTAGCGTCGGGCCTCTTCGGGCGAATAGACCTGGCCTTCCGCCACCCGATAGTACGGCGGAAGATACTCATAGACACTCATGGGCGCTGCGGCCACGCTGCCGTCTACCTGCTGCCTTCCTTACATCAATCTCGCGTTAGGTTCCCGCTGCGAACCGCCGGTCCCTCTTCCAAGGGACGTCAGGTCGTTCGACGAAGGTTGCCATCTTCCTCGGATGCTCATGCACTTTTTGGGCTGAGGAGCCCTGCGGCACGTCTGGCGTTCCGAATAGCCGCCTCCTGGAGGTGGGCCGAGCGCATCTCTCGATCTCTACGTTTTGCCTCATCGCCCGACAACGCCGCATCCAGCGCCGTTTCCAGCGCGGCGGTGTCCAGGCTTGCCGCAGTTCCGACCGCCCGAGCCCGAAGCCTTCCCAGCAGGGCGTCGACCTTGGGGTCATAGCTGATACCCAGAATTGGGGTTCCCCGCGCGGCGCCAAAGATCAGGGAGTGCAGCCGCATTCCGATGATGGCATCGGTCCAGCCTGCCAGGCACATCCACTCGCCCGGAGTCAGGCCGGGTGGCACGGCGCCGGCCCCGGGCAGGAGGGACTGCAACGAGGCGCAGAGCGGAGAGTCCTGCTCTGGAAAGAGTGGCCAGAGTTGGACGCGGAACTCCCCGTCGTACTTGCTCAGCGTATGCGCCAACGGTTCCAGGATGCCCTCCACCCCCGGCCACGGTCGGAGCGAAACACCGACCACGGGACGCTCAGCCGCTGCCGCGCGAACACGGTCGGTAACTTTGGGGCGGAGCGCGAAAACGGGATCCGCCGTGACCTCGGGAGCGGGTTGGGAGACGCCGATCGACGTGAGCAGGTCCGCCGAGTCGGCGTCACGTACGGTGATCGCGTCGACCCCTCTGAGGACCCGTGCCGTGAGTCGCCGCGCTGCGGGTCGGTGGAGGGGTCCGATCCCCTGGGCGAAGACCATCGTCTTCTTTCCCATTCGCTTCGCGAGAGCCAGGATGGCGAGGTAGTAGAGCAGCGACTTCATGCTGGTGCGATCTTGCAGCAGACTGCCGCCACCACTCAAGACCAGATCACTCGACCGAATCGCAGCGATAACCGCGCCGGGCGCCATTCTCGGGGCAGCATCCACCTTGAATTCCGCCGCTGTGGCCGCAGGGTTGCCGCTAAGCACCGTGAAGGCGGCGCCGGGGAGTTCGGTCCGGAGCAGGTCGATGGATGCTGCGAGCACCGCTTCATCGCCGGCGTTGCCCAGGCCGTAATAGCCGGAGAAGAGAATCCTCGACACGTCAACGTCTCCTCAACCGCTCATGGCGGAGTGCCGGGTCGAGGATGCCCCAGACCAAACAGGCAGCGATACCGATCAGTATGCCGGTCCACGCGCCGTTGAAGGTGCGGATCAGCGTCAGTTTCAATGGCGTGTGGAGGTGGCAGAACGAGTTCAGCATTCCCACCTGACCAATGAGCCCCACCAGGATGAGGGGGAAGGCGACGGCTCGCCGTGCCGGAACTGCGGCAAGGAGCAGGGCCAGCAGCATGGCCGGGTGTCCGAGCAGAAACTCCTTGGTGCGCGGCCTCACAAACAACACGCGATCCAGAAGCGCACGGAACCGCAATTCGGCGGAGGAGACATCGAGACCGGAGTCGTTCCCCGAGCGGGCCACTACAATGGCAAGCACCACGAGCGCGGCGCCGCCGGCAACCAGGGTGCCCACTCGAACGGGATCCTCAAGAATAGATCGGAGCCGGGTGGAAATGGCTTTCCACTCCTCGGCCGGGTGCTCATACAATCCTGTGGCGCCCACCAGGTAACTGATCCCGACCACGATGAGTGGGAGGGTGGTCGCGAGTTTCACTCCCGCAAACGAGTCGGTCTTCAGCATGTAGGGCACGTCCGCCAGAAGCGCCGCAACCAGTACGCCGCCACAGAGAGTGATGGCGACGAGCGCGGAAAACTCGAGACTCGCCGACAGGATGCCGGCGGAGCGATCTCTGGCAGCAAGCTTTTCGTGGCGGTCAAAGGCGCCCACGGGTTGCGGCAGCAGTAGAGGGCCGAGTGACGGAAAGACCACCGCCGCGGTCAACGCCGTGGCTTCGATGCCGATCCCGACTCCCGATGCCGCAGCGGCGGAGAACAGGAGGCCGAACCCGACTCCCAGCACGCCGTGGCGGTGAGTGGGGATCGGGATCAGCAGGATCAGCAGCAGGGCGACGGCCGCTCCGGCACCGAGACCCATGCAGCCCCGGGCCAACCTCAGCGGTCCCGGATCCCAGGTTGGCTTGAGTTCGTGGGCAGCCGCCAGGCCAAACCCGTACCGAACGGTGGCCTGGCCAACCGACGAGACAAACCGACCGGCTCCTCGCGTGCCGTCTACAAATGCGCCGGCGGGGAACCGGATGTAGAAGAGCCGAATGTTTCGCTCCGACGCGGCCCTCGCGTAGCGTTCCACCGCCTCTGCGGGGGAAAGTCGAGCCATTTCGCCCGGTGAGATGGAGTGTACCCTCAGCATCCTGGATCCCATGGCCCTCGCCATGCGATCGTCGCCGCGTTGTTTTCCGAACTCGACACTTCCGTAACGCAGCCCCGACGCCAGCAGTGCGTCACTCGCCGCCGGCAGCAGTTCGCGAAAGCCGAGAACTTCCTCTCCGGCGAAGATGACAGCGTCCACCTGTGTGTCCGTGAGCTTACCCACGATGAATCGAATGCTGCTCTGCGAGATCGTGGGAGGGTTCCACACTCTCGCCGCGACCTGCAACCGGGCGGCTCGAACGCTGGTGAGCGCCTCGGTGTCGAGCCCGGTGGGGTAAAGCCGGTTTTCCTCGAACCGGCCCGGAAGAAAGAACGGCGGCTGCTCCGCGCCCTCCGAACCCGCGTCGAGCCTGAACTCCACCCACGGGGCCTCCGGCTGCACTGCCTTGAAGCCGGGATGCACCCCCTCAAGCTGTTCCCGAATGCGGTTGAACAGCACCGGGTCTCTGCAAAGCAGCTCGGAGCGCCGCTCGGAGCCTTTTCGGACCACCGACAGCGCCAGAGCGCCGGAGTCGACCAGATCGCCGATCGACTCCTCGGTGACGGCTACGCCGGTAGCGCCCGCTTCTTTCAGGTGGGTGAGAGTTCCCACGAGCGAGCCGCCGCTGCCGGCCGCGAGCGCACGAACCTGGTTCAGGTCCAGCACCAGTTCAACGGCACGAAAGCCGGCCTCGACTGAATAGCGCCCGACCAGCGTGACGACTGCGCTGACGAGGCCGAGCGCGAGCAGAAGTGATAGTGCGGGATGGATGCGTTTGAACATGGGGACGGCGTAGTTTACGGACTACCGGTCCATAAAGTCCGGTCTCTCTCGCCATCGTGTTGGGCCGGACGAGTTCGGCTCCATCAGCCGGATCAGCATCCAGCCCGCGATGAATCCTCCCACATGGGCCGCGTAGGCGACTCCGCCGCCGGATACGCTGGGTCCGAGAGAAACCAGCCCGTTAAAGATCTGAAGTGCAAACCAGAATCCGAGCACGAGCTTGGCCGGCAGTTCTACGGTTCCGATAATGAAAAACGTGGTGAGACAGAGCACTCGACTGTGGGGATACACGACGAGATAGGCGCCGAGCACACCGCTCAGCGCACCCGAAGCTCCTACCATCGGCGTGCGCGAGTCTGCGCCCATCGCTACCTGCGCCGCCGCCGCGGCCACGCCGCACACCACGTAGAACACGATGAACCGGCCATGTCCCAGGCGGTCCTCAATGTTGTTCCCAAAAATCCAGAGCCACCACATGTTGCCAAGCACGTGGAGCCAGCTCCCGTGGAGGAACATCGAGGTGACAATGGTCAGCGCGGCGGGGTCAAGATTCCTGACGAGCGTCTCCGTCCCCTCAAACCGGTTCCGGAGCAGGAACTCGATATCAGCGGCACGGACGAGCTCAGCGGGGATCAGACCGTACGCGAGCGCCGACGCCTGAAGGCCCCAGGAGAGCTGCCAGAGGAATGCCAGCAGGTTGGCGCCGATCAGGCCGAGTGTGATGATCGGCGTGAGAGTCGTGGGATTATCGTCGCGAAGCGGAAGCATCGTCCCTCATTCTATCCGGGCTGGACCACTCCAGCGAGCCGGGGATGGGAGTGGGTCCGGAGCAAGGTCGGGCAGGAAGCCGACCCGCACCCGACCAATCCGCCAGGTGGCTGCAGTCGGACTGCCGTCCCGCGCGCTCGGGGCCGGAGCCCAGTGCGTCGGCACAGGGGAGAGCGAAGCATGATGTTGAAGCGAGTGAGGGGCGGCATCGGGTCGGTTTGCGTACTGGTCGCGGCCCTTTCGGTGATGGGAGCCGGACGTGCACAGACTTCTCCGACGTTGCTCTCGTCGAGGCAAGAGCATGTCATGGTCCCGATGCGGGACGGCAAGCGGTTGTCGGCGTTCATCACCATTCCCAACGGTCCGGGCAAGTGGCCGGTTCTGTTTCAGCAAGCGTATGGCGACATTTCCGGCGCCGGGATGAAGCAGGTCCAGGCGCGATTGGCGGCAACCGGTTATGTGGTGGCGGCGGCCAACTTCCGGGGCTGCTATCAGTCCGAGGGCACGTATCAGGGCTACCGTGCGTTGGGCTGGGGCAAGCTGAAGGACGGCTATGATCTCTGCGAGTGGTTCGCAGTGCAGCCGTGGTCTAACGGCAAGGTCGGAACCTTCGGCGGATCGCAGGGTGGCTATGCCCAGAACTTTCTCGCCGTGACACGGCCGCCTCACCTCGTGGCGCAATTCATGACGGACACGGGCCTGAGTCTCTACCAGGAGGGCTACCGGATCGGCGGGACGACGCGGCCCGAGCGGTTCAAGACCCAGATGGATGCGGTTTGTCGGGATCCGAAAGACAACCGGAATCTGATCGCCGAGTGGTTCCGCCACCCGAAGTACGATGACTATTGGCGCGATGAAGACTGCGCGCTGCACTTCGATCGGATGAACGTTCCGTGCTTCACGCTTGGAAGCTGGTTCGACTTCATGAACCAGGGCTCCGTAGAGAGCTTCATCGGGCGGCAGCATCGGGCGGATGTCAACTCTCGGGGAAGGCAGCAATTGCTGATCGGTCCCTGGCTCCATGGCGGAGCCAAAGCAAGCCAGATCGGGGATCTTACCTTTCCGAAGAACGCGACGATAGACCTCAACGACATGATGCTCAAGTGGTTTGATTACCACTTGAAGGGCATTCGGAATGGAGTCGATAGCCAGCCCACAGTGAGTTACTACGTGATGGGAGCCGTCGGTGAGCCGGGCGCTCCCGGCAATGTGTGGCGCACTTCATCGGACTGGCCGGTCTCCCACACGAACACCTCGTTCTACCTCCAGGAGGGTGGCGGCTTGAGTACGGGTCGTCCAGTGGCTCGGGAGTCGGCGACCCGGTTCGTCGCCGATCCGCTGAAGCCGGCGGAGATTCCGGGTCGGGCGTTCCCGGGCGCGAAGGATGCCCGCGCCTATGAGGCTCAGAAGGTAGTCCGCACCTTCACCTCACCGGTGCTGGAGTCGCCACTGGAGTGGACCGGCAAAGTGGAGACCGAGCTCTTCGTCACATCAAACGCGCCCGATACCGACTTCATCGTCCGTGTCTCGGACGTGTATCCCGATGGGCGAAGCATCCTATTGATCGACTACGTTCGCCGAGCCCGCTACCGCGATGGGTTCGAGAAGGAGGTCTTCATGAAGGAGGGGGATATCTACAAAGTCCGATTCCAGGTGGGCTGGCTTAGCCAGGTTTTCAACAAGGGACATCGGATTCGAGTGACGGTTGCGAGCACCGGAGCCCCCTTCTACGAGCCAAACCCGAACACCGGCGAGCCGCTTACGGTGGACTGGCCCGCGAAGAGCCGGATTGCCGTGAACTCCGTGCTCCATGACCGGGCGCACGCCTCGCGCATCATCGCTCCCGTCGCGAAGTGAGTCTCGGCCGGGTCCCGCACCGGATGCGGGACCCGGCGATCACGCCTCAGCCGGCTCCAGTGCGTCGAGGAAGGTCTGCAACTCGGGCGGAAGCGCGGACTCGAATTCCATCCAGTCATTGCTCTCGGGATGGCGGAACTTCAGTCGATGAGCGTGTAGAAACAGCCGTTCCAGGCCCCGCAGGAATCCGCGGCCGAACAAATCGTCACCGGCGATGGGGCACCCGAAGTGGGCGCTGTGGAGCCGGAGTTGATTCGTCCGTCCCGTCACCGGCTCCATCCGAATCAATGAGTACTCGGCGAAGCGATCAATGGTTTCGTAGCGCGTGTGGCCGGGTCGTCCTTCCGGCCGAACGCCCCATCTCGGGTTGGCGTTGGGATCATTGCCGATGGGTGCTCGCCACTCGCCGTTGGGCGGCTTTGGAGAGCCGTGAACCAGGGCGATGTAGCGCTTCTCCACTTGCTTCTTCTGAAAGGAAATGGTGATGCGCGAGAGTGCTTCCTGGGTACGGGCGACCACGATCAACCCGGAGGTGCTTCGATCCAGTCGATGCACAATCCCCGGTCGCACCACCTCTCCCGATTTGTTGGCCACGTTCCAGTGATACGCCAGCGCATTGGCCAGCGTGCCGTCCCGGTGATGACCGCACGGATGGACGACCATCCCCGCCGGCTTGTCCACCACGGCGAGCCACTCATCCTCGAACAGGATGTCGATGGGGATTCGCTCGGGCTTCATGGAGGTTGGGGCGTCGAGATCCGCGCAGAACGAGACGCTGTCTCCTTTGGCCAGTCGGTAACCGGGTGGTCGGGATACGCCGTTCACGATGCCGGCGCCCTCCTCGATCAGCCGGTGCAGGCGCATTCGGCTCAGTTCGGGCACTCGCTCGGCGATGTAGTCATCCAACCGGTAGCGGTGAGAAGCTGCGGTCACTGAGAGACGCAGGACTGGTTCGACCGACGCCGAATTCTCGTGTTTGAGCCGCTCGGCGTTGCCGGTGAGGTTGCATCGAAGTGAAAGTCTGGACATGAGTGTGGCGGGGTCGTGAGGGAGCAGCGTAGTGATGGATGAAGAGGCTCTCGAGCGCGGTCGGCGCCTGTTCGATGAGATGAGCGGAGGTCGTGGAGCCGAGGCGGAAGCCGTCTGGTCAGCACTCCACCCGGACCTGGCCAACCTCATCGTGGGGTTCGTCGGAGGGACTGTCTGGAGCCGTCCGGGCCTCGATCTCCGAACACGCAGCCTCGTAACCATCGCGGCGACCACCGCGCTCGGGCGGCGAAATGCCCTCGAGTTGAACGTCCGGCTTGCGCTCGGCAACGGCGCTACCCGTGAAGAGATTATCGAAGTCTTGCTGCATATGGCCGTTTATGCCGGATTCCCCGCCAGTTGGGAAGCCCTTGAAACGGCGCGAGCCGTTTTTGACAGTCAGACGGGCGAGAGCGCGAAGGGAGCCTCCGAATGAAAATCACTGCGATCGATGTCTTCTTGACCTGTCCGACCCGCAACTATGTGGTGGTGAAGGTGCACACCGACGCCGGCATCTACGGAGTGGGGGAAGGCACTTTGAACGGAAGCGAGCCGATCGTCGCGGAAGCCATTCGCCACGTATCGCCACTCCTGATCGGCCGCGATCCCCGCAACACGGAAGATCTCTGGAGCCTGATCTACCACTGGGGCTACTGGCGGGGCGGGCCGATCTATATGACCGCCCTGGCGGCTATCGACATGGCGCTGTGGGACATCAAGGGCAAAATCGCCAACTTGCCGGTTTACCAGCTTCTCGGTGGCGCATCTCGACGCGGCGTCCTCT
Source organism: Actinomycetota bacterium (assembly GCA_005798285.1). Taxonomy (GTDB): domain Bacteria; phylum Armatimonadota; class SYMT01; order SYMT01; family SYMT01; genus F1-80-MAGs030. The sequence continues at coordinate 34,775 of SYKE01000078.1, read as the reverse complement.
GCTACGGGCACGCAGGCGGCCGCGATGAGGTGGAGATCGAAGACAGCGTACGAAGCTTCCTGGAGCGAGGCTACCGGGTGGTACGAGCCCAACTCGGAAACTACGGCGGCCTGGGCATCGTGGGTCACGAACCGCCGGTCACCGAGGGGACGCCCCCGACCCACTTCTTTGAACCGGCAAAGTACCTGGTTTCCACACCCCGGTTCTTCGAGCACCTGCGAGAGAAGCTCGGGATGGAAGTCGATCTCCTCCACGATGTTCACGAGCAACTCACGCCGATCGAGGCCGCGTGGCTTGCGAAGCAGCTCGAACCGTACCGGCTCTTCTTCCTGGAAGATGCGCTCCGACCGGAGCACCGGAACTCCTGGAAGCTGGTCCGGGAGGCGTCCACCACCCCGCTGGCGATCGGGGAGATCTTCAGCGGGCGGTGGGATTGTCTGCCGTTGTTCCAGGGCGGCTTCATCGATTACATCCGGATCAAGCCCCTCCACGTGGGCGGAATCACGGAAGCCCGCAAGATCATGATGCTGGCGGAGCCCTACAACGTGCGGAGTGCGTTCCACGGTGCTGCCGACATCGGCCCGATCGCGCAGTCGGCTTCGATCCATCTGCAGATGACCATCCCCAACTCAGGCGTTCAGGAGTGGACCGACTTCCGGAAGAGCGATCTGCTCTGTGAGGTATTCCCGTCGCCGTGCCGGTTCTCCGACGGTCTCGCGGTTCCCAATGAGGCTCCCGGTCTGGGCATCGATTACAACGAGGAACTGGGTGCTCGGTACCCGTACAAGCAGGCGTGGATGCCCCTGGTCAGACGCCAGGACGGCACGATGCACGTGTATTGATGCTCGACACTCCCAACCCCGTCCGCCGGTTCCGAGGGCTCCGAGAGCGGCGACTCTGGGGGACTTCGACGATCCTCGCCGGTCTCACCCTGGCGCTGTCGGCGTCGGCGCTGCCGGGTCCGGCCGCCGGTCAGAGTGAGGCCGCCCGCTTTGGAATGCGGCTCCGTTCGGCGCCCGACACCGTGGATCGCGTGTGGGCGCCGGTCCGGCTCGGGCCGTCTCCAGACAATGAGGCGGTGGTGATCGCGGCCTCCGGCTCGGCGCTGGAGTCGTACTCGGTCGAGCGACCCGAAGGGCGAGCGCTCCTGGCCCATCGCAGCGACGACGGCGGCCGGACATGGAAGTGGTCGCAGGAACGGATCCCGCTGCCGGGATCGGCCTACCATGCGGTTCAGGCTCTCCGGGATCGCGCCGGAACGCTGCACCTCTTCACTCACCAGCAGCGAGGCGAGGGCCGCCGGATCGGCGTGGATCGGAGCTGGGATGTCTGGTACCGTCGGGGCAGTTCGGGCTTCCGACGCATCTTCAAGGGCTACGTGGGCTCGATTCGGGGCGTGGTTCAACTGGCGTCCGGCCGAATCGTGCTCCCGATCTATTACACTCCCTCGGGACGGGACGCGGCGCCCGCATCCGGCCCGGATTACGGCTTCTTCAATGCCACTGCGCTTTACTCCGACGACGGGGGAGACACCTGGGTTCGGTCGAAGGCGGAGTTGAAGATCCTCCTGCCGGGGCCGGGCCCCAGCCGCTATGGCGCGACCGAGCCTCACGTGATTTCGCTCCGGGATGGCCGCCTCTGGATGCTGATTCGCGACCGGGCCGGCTGGCTCTATGAGTCGTTCTCACCGGCGGGACCCGAGAGTGGCGAGGCGTGGTCAGAGCCCCGCGTGAGCGCATTCACGTCGTCCGACTCACCGGCCTGCTCGCTGCGGCTCCGGGACGGGCGGCTGATCCTGTTCTGGAATGCCTGCCAGCGCTGGGATGATCCCAGGAGCTATGCGCTCGGAGGGCGAGAGGTGCTGCACGCGGCCATCTCGTCGGATGACGGTCGAACCTGGCGTGGCTTTCGAGAGGTGGTGCACGCGGGGGAGACCTCTGAAGTTCGCGGGGATCGCGGCGCTGCCTATCCCTCGGCGGTTGAGACCCGAGGCGGAAAGGTCATCCTCTTTTCGGGCCAGGGCGAAACCGGGAAGTCCATCGTCTGCTTCGATCCCGACTGGCTGGAATCGCGAACCGGTCGGGCAGCCGGCGCGGAACTTGCGGCGAGCGCCACCTGGTACGGGTGCCCCGCGGTAAGTTCCACGTCCGAGGGGGTGCGCCTGAGGAAATCGAACCCCGCCGACCCCGCCGCGATGGTGTGGAACTTCCCCTCCGGTCGGTCGGGAAAACTCCGCATCACCGGGCGACGGCCAGCCGGCCTGGGATCCGTGCGGATTGCGCTGGCGGACCACTTCTCCATCGCCGGCGATCGGCGGGCTCACGACGCTGCTCCGATGCACGCCGAGGTTGGGTTGAATGCCGCCGGCGGCGGGGGCGAGTGGACGCTCGAGTGCCGGTGGGGCCGCAGCGGCGTGCACTTCCGCCTCAACGGGGAGCCGGCCGTCGTCTCAATGCCGCCGGTTGATGAATCGTTCGCGCCGAACACGCTGCGAATGAGCCTCCCCGCCGAAGCCGGCCTGGATGCAGAAGTCGTGGTGACGTCGCTGTCCGTCGAGGTGGATGGATCGGGCTGGAGTCGTAAGGGACCCCGGCTAACCGTGACTCGGGATGCAGGAACGCCGACCCCGGCGATCGCTCCGTCTCACCGGGCCGGTGCGTTCGATGAGCATTGGGTGACCTGTCCGTCGGTGATTCGCACGCCCGAGGGATTGCGGATGTGGTACTCCTCGCTGTACGACACCCGGATGGGCTCCGGCGGCATCGGCGGCGCCCTGAGCGAGCACGGCGGCGCCTGGCGTCGTGAGAATGCCGGCCGGCCCATTCTGGCCCCGTCGTCGCCGGACGCGTGGGATGGCGGTCAGGTACTGGCGCCGGAGATCCTCCATGCGGACGGTCTCTTCCGGATGTGGTACACGGGGATGGATCGCGGGCGACACTCCAGCGGTATCGGGTACTATCGAATTGGATTGGCGACGAGTCGCGACGGAATCACATGGACGCGCGCCAACGGAGGCAAGCCGGTGCTGGATGTGGGACCGGCGGGCTCGGCCGACTCGGTTCAGGCGGCTACCCCCAGCGTCCTTCGGATCGGCGATGGTTACCGGATGTGGTATGCGGCGTGGTCGCCCGAAGGCAGCCATCGGATCTGCGCGGCCGAGAGTCGAGACGGTGTCCGCTGGACCCGACTGAACGGGGGGCGGGCCCTGTCGGGGATCTCAGGAGATCCTGCGTACGGTCCGGCCGTGGCCCGAGACGCCGGTGGGTACCTGATGCTTACCATGGCGTTGGGCCGGCCCGGGCTGCACGCGAGTTGGAGTCGGGACGGGCTGAACTGGACAGCTTTGAACGAGGGACGACCAATTCTTCTCCCCGGCGAACCTGGGGCGTCCGACGCGCGAGTGGTGGGGCACCCGTTTCTGCAGCCCGAGGGCGACGGGTTTCGGCTCTATTACACCGGGTACGCGTCGGGTGGTGGCCCGCTCAACTGGGAACTCTCGGTGTTGACAGCGCGGTTGGTGGTGGATTGGAGTGGGTTGCCTTCGTCTCCGCGGGAGGATCGACATGGATCTCGACGGTAACCGGATCCTGCTCGGGATGACCCCCGAGCAGCGGCAGGACTTTGAGCGGGACGGCTTTCTCGTCCTCCCCGGCTTCTTCAAGGGCGAAGAACTTGAGCGGCTGCTCGCTGCCGTCGAGGATGTAGCCGGGCGGGTTCGTGCGGCGAAGGGCCTAACGGATCAGGACCACTTCGCCGTGAGAAACGCGCTGGCGCATCACGAGGCGATCCTGGACCTCATCGATCACCGGCGGGTTCTGCCGCTTGTGGTGGACGCGATCGGCTGGAACATTCAGATTCGCACCTCTCACCTGGATTACCGGCCGCCCTATCCCGAGCACATTCAGGCCGGCGAAGTCGGAGTGGGGAAGGGCGCTGATCACGCGGCGGGGTATCGGAACCTGGTGTGGCACGCTGATCTCTGCGGCCCCTACCTCTTTGAGGCGCCCTCCTTCGACGGTCACGTGCCGTTTATGGAGATCAAGGTCGGGTACTTTCTCTCGGACGTCACCCAACCCAACTCCGGCGCGATCCGGCTCGTGCCGGGGAGTTACCGTCGAAAGCCGGCGGAATTGCGGGAGATGGGCGGTCGCGTACCGGATGACCAGGTGCTGGAACTGAATGTTGAACCGGGTACGGCGCTCCTCTGGAGGACCGCGACCTGGCACTGCGTTACACCGAACCTGGGACCCCTCACTCGCAAGGTGATCTATGTGGGCTACCATTATCGGTGGCTGCGGCCCACCGACTACGTTCGCCAGGATCCGAAGTTGGTGGATGCGTCATCGCCGATACGCCGCCAGCTTCTGGGCGAACTGGCCACCGGTGGAGATTTGATGGGATCGGACCCTCTGTGGGAGCCGGCCTCGCAGCAGTGGATCCCGTTCAATTGGGATGACGTGCCCCTCAAGGCGTGGGCCGAGGCACGAGCCCGGGAGCAGTTGGCGGGGCGAGAACAAGGAGAAGAAGCGAGATGAAGGCACTGTTGCTGACGGAGTATCGCAAGCTGACGGTTACGGAATTTCCGGACCCGGAAGTCGGCGATGACGAGGTGTTGATTCGGGTCCGGGCCTGCGGAATTTGCGGGAGTGACGTGCACGGCTACGACGGCGGAAGCGGTCGCCGCATTCCCCCGCTCGTGATGGGGCACGAAGCGTCGGGCCAGGTGGCGGCGGTGGGGAAAAACGTCCGCCGTTTCAAGGAAGGCGATCGGGTCACCTTCGACTCGACGGTTTACTGCGGCAAGTGCTGGTTTTGTCGGCGGGGGGAGATCAACCTCTGTGACAACCGAAACGTCGTGGGGGTGTCGTGCGAGGACTATCGCCGTCACGGCGCCTTTGCCGAATACATCTCCGTGCCGGAGCACATCTGCTACTCCCTCCCTGAGAGCTTTCCCTTTGAGCACGCCGCGCTGATCGAGTCGGTCTCGATTGCTTTCCATGCGGCGGCCCGCACGCCGATACATCTTGGAGATACGGCGGTGGTGGTTGGGAGCGGCATGATCGGTATGCTCGTCGTCCAGACCCTCAAGGCCGCCGGTTGCAGCAAGGTGATCGCCGTGGATATCGACGACTTCAAGCTGAAGCAGGCGACTTCGTTGGGGGCAGATGTCGGGTTGAACTCCCGCAGCGTCGACATTGCAGCCGCGGTGGCCGACCTGACCGAGGGCCGGGGCGCAGACTTCGCTATGGAGGTGGTTGGCGCCACGGCATCCCTCAAGACCGCGATTTCGGCAGTGCGCAAGGGTGGCTCGGTGACGCTCGTGGGAAACCTGGCTCAACAGGTCGAGCTGCCCCTGCAGGCCGTGGTGACGCGTCAGATCAGCCTGAATGGAACCTGCGGCTCCTGCGGGGAGTATCCGGCCTGCATCGACGCGATGGCGGCGGGCAAAGTGCTCGTCGAGCCGATGATCACTGCGAAGGCGCCCCTGGAGGAGGGCCCGTCGTGGTTCGAGCGGCTTTACGGCCACGAACCCGGACTGATGAAGGTGGTGCTCCAGCCGTGAGTTCACTTTTCGACTTGACCGGCAAGGTCGCTGTTGTCACAGGGGCGAGCCGGGGGCTGGGTCAGATCTTTGGGCGCGCCCTGGCCCGAGCGGGCGCGGACCTCGTGATCACGAGCCGTACCGTCGAGTCACTTGCCGACTTCGCCCAGGAGATCGAGTCGCTGGGCCGGAATGTCTTGCCTCTGGCGCTCGACCTGAGGGACCAGGAGTCCATCCAGTCCATGGCGGATCGCGCCTTTGAGGTGTTCCCGGAGATCGACATTCTCGTGAACAATGCCGGCTGCAATGTCCGCAAACCGGCGTTGGACGTCACCTGGGACGATTGGAATCTCATCCTCGATACGAACCTGCGCGGCACGTTCTTCGTGGCCCAGGCCATAGCCCGCCGGATGGTGCCGCGTGGGTACGGCCGGATTATCAACATCGGGAGCGTGACCTCCGTCTGTGGTTATGCCGGGCTTGGACCGTACTGCGCGAGTCGCGGCGGGGTCAAACAGTTGACAATGAGCCTGGCGGACGATTGGGGTCCCCACGGCATCACGGTCAACTGCCTCGCGCCGGGATGGTTCCGGACGGAGCAAAACAAGGTGATGTACGAGGATGCCGAATGGGTGGCGTATCTGTCAGATCGGATTCCGCTCAAGCGGCCCGGTCGCCCGACAGACCTGGAGGGAACGGTGGTGTTCCTTGCCTCCGATGCCAGCGAGTACGTTACCGGTCAAACTATCCTGGTTGATGGCGGCATTTCGACGGGCGCTGTTCGGGCTCTCCCGAAGCGCTGACGTGACGGTTTCGGGCTGTCCGAATGTCTCGGGACTGCTCGAAACCAGCCCGCCCTTTTTGTAGTCCTATAGGTCTCTAACAACTCTCACTCGACGGGCGGTGGCTCATGGCGGCAGGCGAAGCAACGGCTCTCGAAACGACCGTAACCCCGGCGTTGGACGCCCGGGCACGAGATCGCGCCCTGTTCCAGGCGGCGCTGATGGTCAACCTCGGTTGGCTCGGCACCAGTTTCAGCATGGAGATCATGGAACTGCCGGTGCAGTTCTTGCTGAAGGAACAGGTGAAGCTGGACGCGAACGCGCTCAGCGAATTCATGTTCCTTGCCTTGATTCCGATCTATCTCAAGCCGTTTGCGGGCATTTTGACGGATGCTGTGCCGCTACTGGGGATGCGGAGAAAGAGCTATCTGGTCATCAGTCTCTTTCTCGCCGCAGTGGTCTGGCTCTCGCTCGCGCTCGTGCCGCGGCAGTTTGGCCCGCTGTTGGTGATCTACCTCCTATGGTCATGCTGTTCCACGATGACGAGCACCGTTCTGGGCGGCGTGATGGTGGAAGTAGGTCATGAGTTTCAGGCGACCGGACGGCTAAGTGCCCAGCGGCAGGCGTTGACACGTGCGGTCAAGTTCATCACAGGCCCGCTCGGCGGCTACCTCTCCATTCTTCCGTTCCTGGTTCCTGCCTCCATCGTGTCCGGCCTGTATCTGGGACTCACGGCGTTCTTCGCGAAGACTCTGAAAGAAGTGCCGAAGCAGCATGATCGGGCGAAGGTGATGGCCGACCTCCGGCGTCAGTCCGCCGATCTCTTTAAGAGCAAGACCCTCTGGGCGGCCGCCGGGCTGGTGATTCTGGTGGTGGCTGCGCCGGGATTTGGAACGCCGCTCCTCTACTTCCAAACCGATGTTCTGAAGTTTGACAAGACCCTCATCGGGACGCTGAAGAGCGTGGAAGCGGTGGGCGCGGTCCTGGGTACGCTGGTTTACTCGGCCTTCTGTCGCCATTGGAATCTTCGACGGCTGCTGGCGGTGAGCATCCTCTTCCATGCAGTGATGACTCTCTGCTACCTCGGTTATCGGAACCGCGAGACGGCGCTGATCATCACCTGTGTTGAGGGCATGACGCTCGTGCTTGCGCTCCTCCCGCTCTACGATCTCTCTGCCCGAGCGACGCCCCGGGGGAGCGAGGCGCTGGGCTATTCGCTCATGATGAGCGTCTGGAACTTCACCACACAGGCTTCGAACTGGGCCGGCTCCGAGTTGTACGCCCGATACAAGCTCAGCTTTCAGCAGTTGGTGTGGGTGAACTCGGGCACCACGCTTCTTGTATTGCTGGCCGTACCGTTCCTTCCCGCCGTGCTGATGAATCGTAAGGAGGGGGAGGCCGAAGTCGTGGAACCGCATTAGCGGCTCTCCAGATGACCCAACGACCTCGATGGATGGGGGGACTAGTATCGAATTATTCGATGTATTGGATGGCGAGAAGGAATACACTGCGTCTGCTCGCCAATCTGCTCCCTGGCCGGGCCCGCACTGTCGACCTGTCGATCCGGCCGAATGGAAAACATCAGTGTCCTCAAAGTGTCTCCGCATCGGCTTCTGGCTCGCCGTGGGAGTGGCCGCGACGCTTCCGCCGCGGCATGCCTTCGCCCAGGGCTGAATCGTCGTACGTTCAGCCGCGCCCGTGATTGGCGCGGATCGAGGAACCTTCTATCTCACGCCCGGTGACTGGCAGATCGGCGCGTCCTATCGTTGGTTTCGGGCCGACGAGCAGTACCGTGGAACTCGACTCAGTCAGCCGGTGACCCGCCTCGGAACCAACGTCATCTCCAAGCTCCAATTACTGGACTTTGGCGGGACCCGACAGATCGACCCCCAATGGAGCCTGTCATTCAACGTGCCGATCACGCTGTATGCCAGTTCCTCTCGAGCTCTCCCGGCCGGAGTTGCCGGAAGCCCGCGCTTTGTTCAGAGCACCAAAGGCTTGGGAGACATCTCCCTGGTCGCTCGCCGATGGATGCTTCCTGTGGAGCGCGGCAAAACCGGCAACTTCTCGCTCGGGGTCGGGATGAAGCTTCCCACCGGGAACAATAAGGCCAGAGATCTGTTCCCGAACGGCGTTGGGGCTGCCCAACAACTCCGGGTGGTGGACCCCTCCATCCAGCCTGGCGACGGCGGTTTTGGTATGATCCTGGACCTGCAGACCTTCAAGAGGGTCGGCAGCATGACGTGGTTCGCTTCCGGCGGCTACATCATTCAGCCGGATGACCAGAGCAGCACGCTCTCTCCGCCGGCGTTCCTCGCCCCGGCGGGACCGGGAGCGGTGGCGGCGCGCCAGCGCTTTCTGAGCATCTCGGACCAGTACTTCGGTCGGGTTGGGGTGACCCATCCCGTGCCGGGAGTGAAGGGTCTGGGACTCGTGCTGGCCGGCCGAATCGAGGGCGTACCGATTAATGACGTGATGGGGAAGACCATCGGGTTTCGGCGTCCGGGCTACACGATCTCCGTGGAGCCGGGGCTCGTCTATACCCGGGGCAACACCACCGTCTCGTTTACGGTCCCCATCGCCACTCAACGCAACGTTCAGCGGTCGCTCGGATTTGATCGGGACTCGACTTTCCCCGATCAGATCTTCATCCTCTCGCTGACCCACCGCTTCCGCGCCAAAGGGGAAGCGAAGCCTGCCGCGTCGCCTGCGCCCACTCCTGCGATGTAGCGACACCTCGCGTCTCCCGGAAACTCGGCAGCAGAGCCGCGTTTCCGGGAGACGGTCTCGATTTCGGCAGGCCGTGCTGAGCTCGCTGCTGAACGATCCGCCGGAGGCTGGAACGTCGATGCCAATGCGGCCTGAGTGGAGCTGGTTTTCTGAGTCCCGTTTCGGGATGTTCATTCATTGGGGTCCCTATTCCGCGTGGGAGCGCGGTGAGCAGGTTCTCTTTCGCGAGCACCTGGATCAGGCAGATTATTCGAAGCGAGCTTGCGCGTGGAGTCCCCGCGCCTTCAACGCGGCAGCGTGGGCTGAGTGTGCCGTAGAGGCCGGCATGCGGTATGCCGTTCTCACCACGCGGCATCACGATGGCTTTTGCCTCTGGGACTCCGCGGTCACCGATTACAGTTCCGCTCGTCAGGCCCCAGAGCGGGACTTCGTGAGGGAATATGTGGAGGCCTTCCGCGCCGCCGGCCTTCGAGTCGGGCTCTACTACTCACTGGCGGACTGGCGTATTCCCGCGTACTGGGATGGACCGGAGGCCGATCCCAAGGGCTGGGAGCGGTTTCGGGAGTACGTTCACGCACAGGTCAGGGAGCTTCTCTCCAACTACGGGCGAATCGACGTGATCTGGTTCGATGGCGCCTGGCCCCACAACGCGGAAGACTGGCGGAGTCTGGAGCTCGTCGACATGATGCGTGAACTTCAGCCCGGAATCCTCATCAACAACCGGCTGGGAAAAGTCGGCGCTAAGGATCGTGTTTCTGCAGGCCCCGCGGGGGAGGGGACCGGACATTCGGCGGCGATGGGAGACTTCGGCACCCCGGAGCACCACATCACCGCCGAGACGAGCCGGCTGTGGGAGTCATGCCAGGTGACGACGTGGCGCCTCTGGGGTTATACGCGCGGGGAGCGCTGGCGTCCGGCCGACGTGTTGCTCGATATGCTGGTGGAGTCGGCGTCGAAGGGCGGCAACCTGCTGCTGAATGTCGGACCGACGCCGGATGGCGAGTTTCCGGATGAGTTTGTCGAGCGAATGGCCGAGATCGGAGCCTGGATGCGTATCCACGGCGAGGCGATCTATGGCTCGGAAGCCGGAGAGGTCTGTGAGTTCGTCACGGTGGGCCGGCAGACTCGACGTGGCAATCGGCTTTACCTGATCATTCGGTTCTGGAACGGAACCGGGACTCTGCGGCTGGCAGGACTTGCGACCCGCGTGCTGGGCGCACGCCTCCTCACGACCGATCAGCCCCTGGATTTCACCCAAACGGCCGATGAGCTCGTGCTGAGAGGGTTGCCGGCTGACTCGCCCACCCCGTTGTTCCCGGTTATCCGGATCGAGTGTGAGGCTGCGCCGGCCGCCGCCGACTGGGCTGTCGACCGTCTGTGGTCCGGAGATCCCGCCCGAATGACCTCGTGGGCAAGAGCCCGTGGCACCTCGGTGTGGGCGGACGGAGTGGAGCGATGATGGATCCAAGACGAAGACAACTGCTGGGTGGTGTGGGAGCGGCAGCGCTGCTGGTTCCCGACGTTTCCGCCAGCGCCACGCAAGCCGCCAAACCCCTGCGCGCGGGGATCCTCGGCTTCGACAATTACCAGGCCGTGGACTTCACACGGCTGATGAACGATCCGAAGGCGTCGGGAGAATTGGCGGGCATCCGCGTCGTTTCGGCGTTTCCCGGCGGCAGCCCTGACATCGCGGAAAGCCGGGAGGTGCTTCCAAAGTGGATACAGCAGATTCAGCCGCTTGGAGTTACCGTCGCGAAAAGCCCGGCGGACGTTCTGGCGCAGGTGGATGTGGTGATGGTGATGAGCATGGATGGCCGTGCCCACTATGAACTTGCCCGGCCGGCGCTTGAGGCCCGAAAGCCCACCTATATAGGTCGCCCATTGGCCGCCTCGATGCGTGACGCGGTCCGAATCTTTCAGCTTGCGGCCGCTAACAGGACGCCGGTCTTCTCGTGTTCTCAACACCGCTTCAGCCCCGGGTTCTACGACATGCGTCATCATGAGGAAGTCGGAGATGTGCTGGGCTGCGACGTGTACGGCGGTTGTCCGCTGGAGCCGAGCCATCCCGATCTCTTCTGGCACGGAGTACACGGCGTTGAGACTCTGTTTACCATCATGGGCGCCGGCTGCAAGTCGGTTACGCGGGTTCAGACGGACATTACGGAGTACGTGACCGGCGTGTGGGCGGATGGTCGGGTTGGGACTTATCGCGGCATCCATCGCGGTGCGATCCAGTACCAGGCGCTGGTGTTCGGGTCGAAGGGGATTGTGCCGTCGGGGAAGTACGGCGGTTATGCCCCGATCAAGGGGGTGTATCCACAGGGAAAGTATGCCGCGTACGAGCCTCTCGCCCGCCGCATCGCCCAGTTCTGGAAGACCGGCGAGCCACCGGTTTCGTCAGCCGAAACTCTGGAGATCTTTGCCTTTATGGAGGCGGCGCACGAAAGCAAGCGCCGCGCCGGGCAGTCTGTTGCCCTTGCGTCGGTTCTCAAGCGCGCGGGCGCGTAGCGTTTCGTAGTGTTTCGCTGGGCCACCCGCCGCGGGCGGCGCTTCCGAGTTGAGCGTTGATGGGAGATGCGATCTCCGGGTTGGTCAGGTCCCCTCCTGCACATGCCTCGCTGCGCCCTCCAGCATCGCCAGAAGGGGCTCTCGAGCCTGCGCCAGCCCTTTGTAGGCGATGCTTTCAGGCGACATGGAACGGACCGCACCGGCGAGGCGCCCCGCCTTCCGCGGATCCGCAAGAATGTCGGAGCCCGGCAGCAAACCGACGCGGATGGTGAAGAGCGTCGCGTTCCAGGCGGAGAATCCCACCAGCGCCTGGCGCTCAACCCGGAGGTAAAACGCCTCCCCCAGGTTCGATGCCGCGAACGCCTCCGCCCAGGATCGATAACCGGACCGCATGGGTCGATCCGGGTGGCGGTTCAGCATGTTGTCCGACGTGAGCCCCCAGCCGAAGCGCACCTGGGGCACCCGGTAGGTCGCTGCGCTGGATAGCGTTTCCGAAGCACGGGCAAGTCGCTCGAAGTGCGGCACGGGTAGATGGGTATCGTTGAAGCTCAGACCTAGCTTGGAGCGAGGCTCCCAATCGCTGGGGAGACACACGTGCAGACCGCAGACCGCGGAGCCGAACTCTCTCGTGTGGGCCAGAATCGCGAGATCCTCTTGAAGCTGACAGGCGACGGCATCCAGTGAGCTATCGTACGGCGGGTCCGCCGACGCGATGGAGTGGTGAGGCAGCAGAAGGCCCGTGTGCGAGAACGCCAGGCGCTCGCCCGTGAGACGGCAGTCCAGCCGGACGCCATAGGTCGTGCCGGTCCGTTCGAAGAGTCGTGGCCACTCCCGTGCGACGAGTTCGGCGCACTCCAACGCGATCGCCGAGCAGACGTCGGCGTGGGCCGGGAGACGGGCCACGTACTTGCCGGGGCACTCTCGGCGGGCAGCGAGCTTGGCGAGCCGGTAGCGCGAGAACTCACGATCAAACTGCAACACCAGCCGATCCCGGGAGCCGCCGCCGGCCGGGGTTCCGAGGGGGCGCAATCCCGCGGACACCTCGTATCTGCCGGAGCCGGGAGGGAAGTAGGGAATGGGTTCAGGTAGGCTCCACACAGATTGCCCCGACACTCAGACAAACAGAAAGGCGGGACACTCTCACGAGTGTCCCGCCTAATTTCGCGGCAGCCGGGGAAGACCCTTCCCCGAACCTCGAAGCCACCTAGTTGTTATTGTTGTTGCGGCGTCGGCCCTGGCCACCTTCGGGGAAGGTGAATGGTGCGCCCAGCATGGTCTTCCACTGAGCCTTCTGCGGCTCGGTGAGGATAGCGGTCAGCTTGTCGGAGTTGACCTTGGTCATGTCCTGCATCTTCTGGAACATCGCCCGACGCGCCTCGTCGGTCATGTTCCGGAAGTCGGCACCCTGGAACATCTTCTGGCGCTCGTCGTTCTCAGCCTTGAGGATGCCGTCGACCTGGGAAACCTGCGCAGCGCTGAGCTTCAGCGACGTTTGCACTTCCTTTTCGGCCAACGCTCGGGGGCCCTGTCGCTGGTAGGAGAGCTGCTTCAGTCGGCTGATCTGGTTCTTATCCAGGATCTCGGCGACCTTCTTGTCGTTCTCGGTCGACATGGCGCGCATCTTCGCCTGCATCTCTTCGCGGTTGCCGCCCTGGCCGGCGCCCTGGAAGACGGCGCGCATCTTCTCGCGCATCTCCATCCCGAGCTGCTTCAAGAGGTCGACCTGTGCGGCGTCGAGCTTCAGTTCCTTCTGAACCTCTTCCATCTGCACGAGGCCGGACATCCCGCCGCCGCGTCCACCCGGTCCACCGAAGCCGAAACCACCTCGTCCCTGCGCGGAAGCCGGACCGGCGCTCAGCGCCAGAGCCAACCCGAAGGCCACAAACCTGATCGCTTTCATCATTCCTCCACGGGCATCCAAAGAGACCCACACGGCAGTGAGCGCCGTTGTTACCTTAGACGAACCGATTGACCGACGGTTCAATCCACCTGTCCAACCCAACCTCAGTTGCTTGCTTCTGCGGCAAAGCCTCGAAACACGGTTCCATCATTCACGTAGGACACGCGAACGAGATCCCCAACTACAAGATCCCCGATGGCCGCTGCGGTTCCATTTCTTTGAAGGGTGGCGCGAGAATCGAGTGTGATGACCCGAGTCGCCCGGTTGACGAGCGTCACCCGTCGATTCGCAACATCGATCGCGCTGATCCTCCCGGAGAAGACCGTCGCGGTTCCTCGCAGCGAAAGAAGCGTCAGCGTTCCCGGTTCGTAGATGGCCGTTGCGGGGATGCCCACCAGCACACTTCGATCGGTGAGCACGATCCCATCCAGGTTGATCTTGCTGGAGGTGTTCACCCGCAGGGACAGCGCGGATCCGGCGCCCGCCCCCACTTCAATGGCGGCGGCTGTCACGGTGCGGACCTTCCCCTTCAACTTGTTCTCACGGACCAGCCGCACACGGACCGCTCGGGCCGTGGTGAACTCGTACGTCACGGTGACTTCATCGCCGGAGCGCAGATCGGCGGTCGTCCCACTGTGGTTGTTGAGGGTGATGATCGTGCCGTCGTTGATCAAGAAAGACTTCAGACCCAGCCGGGTGAGCACTGCCAGCAGCGCGGTGTTTGCGCTGTAGGACTGAACCTTCCCGGAGAGCTCAGTGGTCCTTTGAACGGCGTCGGACGTTCCACATGGCAAGACCAGGAGTCCCAACGCCAATCCCATCAACCATCGTCTGCGCATACCGTACAAGTCCTCTCCCACAACGCCCGTCTCTATCTACTGACGACGCCGAGGGCCTCAGGGATCACCCGTTTTCACGCTGCCAGCTTTCCAGCAGTTCCACCCCTCTCACGCGGGTGAGAGTCCGCTGGAAGCACTCCGCCATGGCGATCAGGATTGCGTCATCCGCGACGTGGAGCGGCAGTTCCCGACCGAGTTCGCGGCTCAACGAAGTAACGCCGGCATCGGAGATGCCGCATGGCACAATCGCGTCAAAACCGCTGAGGTCTGAAGCGATGTTGACGGCAAAGCCATGCCAGGTCACCCAGCTTCGAACTCCCGCACCGATCGCCGCGATCTTCCGATCCGCCACCCATACACCCGTTCGGCCTACCCGGGCCATTCCCTGCACGCCGAGACGACCGAGTGCCGAAATCAGTGCCTGCTCGATCCTTCGAAGGTGCCCTCGCACGTCCCGATCCCACTCCCGGAGGTCCAGGATGAGGTAGCCCACCCGCTGCCCCGGTCCGTGAAACGTCACGTCACCGCCGCGGGCGGCTTCTCGGAGGTGCGTTCCTCGCCGGTGCAGTTCTTCGGGAGCGAGGAGGAGGTGTTCCCTGTGAGCCGCCCGCCCCAGCGTGATGGTGGGTGGATGTTCCAGGAGCAAGAGCACATCGGGAATACTTCCGCTTCGCCTGAGCTCTACGAGCCGTTCCTGGAGGCGCTCGGCATCATCGTAGGAGAGGCGACCGAGATCCGCGTGGCAGAGCAACATGCGGCCCGAGGGTTCAACCGGAAGCGACGCCAGGATGCTCATGGGGTCTCTCCCGGTTGAAGCGAACAGCGATTACTTCAGCGCCGAGTAATCGGTGGGTCGCATAAAGGTGGACTTCACGCCACCCTGTGCCGTGAGTGATCCGCCACCCTTCTGCTCGGATGCCGTGCGCGCGGCCACCCATGCCGGATCCTGGCGGAAGGCATCGAAGGAGGCTTTGGCGGCATCCACGCTCTTGTGGGCGAGGATGTAGATCAGCATGTTCTCGGCGCCGGGTTGTCCCGGGGCGAGATTCCAGTAGGCGATGTTGGTCATCCCGTGCTTTTCGAAAAGCTTCAGGGTGTGGTCTCGGAACCTCGCGTTCAGGTTTCCGAGATTGCCGGCGCTGGCGGTGTAAACTCGAAGTTCGTAAGTACGGTTTTCGCCGCCGAACTTCAGCTTCGGTGAGTAGTCGGTCGCCACCATGAGCTGCGATTCGATCTTCTGCACGAGCGGCCCATTCTCTTCACTCTTGGCCCGCGCAGCCTGCCAGGCAGGATCGGCTCCGAAGGACTTGAAGGAGGCGTCGCGGGCCTCCTTGCTTCGGTGCTCGAGCACGTAGATGAGCTTGTTCTCGGCATTCTCGACCGGCACCCAGTATCCGACGTTCTTCATGCCGTGCTTCTCGAAGAGCTTCACGGTGTGGTCGCGGAACCGGGCTTGCAGCGCATCCAACTTCCCCGGGTGGGCGTAGTAGGTGCGCATCTCGAAAAGGGGCGCTTCCTGTGCGGCCTCTCCAACTCCGGCGGAGACCGCACAGAGACCGAGGGCGCCGAGCGCCAGAATCCAGGGTGAGATCAAATCCGCCTCCTTCGGCAAAAAGATTGTCCAACCCAGTAATTGGTCCGTGCTTCGTGGGATCCCTTTCCTGTCGCCGGTAGACAACCCTCGACCGCCCCGGAAGACTTCTCCCTCGCGTGTCCGCGACAGACGGACGCCGTCGAAAGGTAAAGCTGTCCCTGCGAACCAACTGTCCCGAAGGTGGGGCGTGCGAACACCGATCACCGAGGAAGACGCCGGGGTATTGAGGATGCGACGAAGACAGTTTGGAGTGTTTGTGCTGGGTGGGCTGATCGGACTACCCGCTGGGGCCCAGCAGGAAGTGGTGGTGAAGAAGGTCCGGATCGGCGAGCTCCCGGCCATTTACGCCTGCAAGGGAGAAACACGGGGCAAGAACCTGGTCATCTGGCTTCCCGGCTTCAGCGGCGCCAAGGAAGGCACTGAGGGGCAGTTGAAGGCGCTGGCGGAACAGGGCTTCGTGGGGCTCTGTTTCGATCCTTATCAGCATGGCGAGCGCCGCATCGAGCCGAACGACCAGCTTCGGACTCGGGTTCGCGGCAACATCCGCCGGTTTTTCTGGCCCATCCTCGCCAAGACAGCGGAGGAAGTTCCCACCGTCGTTGACTGGTGCATTCGGGAACTCGGCGTGAGCGCCAACGTGGGCATCGGCGGAACGTCGATGGGGGGCGACATCTCGGTGGCCGCCGCCGGTGTCGACCGGCGCATCCGGGCCGTTGCGGCGCTGGTGGGCACGCCCGACTGGATGCGACCGGGCTCCTTCGAACCGCCGGGCGAGCCCGACGAGGCTGCTCAGAAGGATTACGACCGACGAAACCCGCTGACCCACCTGAATGACTTTCGGCACCATCCGGCCATCACCTTTGAGAGCGGAGCCGTGGACATGCAGGTGCCCCCGGACGGCGGCCAGCGCTTCGTGGCGGCGCTGCTGGAGAAGGGGATCTACCCCAAGGATAGTCCGCTCCTCAGAGTCACCCTCCACCCTGGCGTGCCGCACCGGATCGATCCCAAAATGATCGAGAACGCCATGGCCTGGTTCAAGGAGCATCTCCGGTAGCGATCGACTCGGCGAGCCGGAGTCCCATCATCCAATGAGTCGGTGCCGTTGCCACATCGAGCCTCGCCAACGATTCGAGTTCCTTTGGTGGGCTACGCTGCGACGTGCTGGGTCGCGGGACTTCTCGGCCGAAGGGTCGAGGAGTTCTCCAACTCCCGATTCGAGTTCTCGCGGAGACAGGTGCTTTTAGGTAACTGATTAGCGGGTTTTGGCGCTCCGATTGCGTGTCAACCGAACACTGTGGCAGTCTCGACACGTTGCTTGTACTGCCATCTTGTGATCGCAGAGGGGTTTTCGAAGAGTTATAGGCGGTACTGGAGGCGAGTTTTTGGGGCATTCGGCCATAGCGTTGTTTTCACTGAGGATGACTTCACTTATCGGCAAGCGCGCCCGACTGAGAATGCCGTAGCGTTCAAGGCTCGAGTTCTTTCCACACTCGGAAACAACGGCCGTGCAAGAAACGAAGTTGTGCTCGGGTTAGGACTGGGTTCATCGGCATCGTTTCGGAGCGACTCAGTGGAGACATTTCGCGAATATGTCGGTCCGTCTGTCCGAGCGAAGCCTTACGGCACATGGTTTTTCACAGTGGATAAAGAGACGGACTTCTTCGATAAGCCGACAGCAAAAGGCTTCAATCCGGGGGCAACACCATCGGAGCCGACGAATGATCCCAGCTATCCCGCTCGGTCATTGGCAGCGCTGGCCGCTGTCCGAACGGTGATTGGCGACACTTACGGCTGGCCGCATCCGACACAGTAGTCAGCGTCTTCTGTGCTATCGGGACGCTTCCGACTGGGGGACCGTTATGACGAAGACGCATGAGTTACAAGTTGGAAGGAGGGCCGGGATCCGGGGGGGACGGCACACTAGCATGAAAGAGCTGGTTTGTTTTCTGGCAAATCTGCTACGGGATAGCGGGTGGAATGCGGTCCTGAAGAGGGCTTCACTTAGTAGTGCTTCCCTGCGGAGGTCATTAGCTGGCTTCGCAGGGGCGGCTTTGTGCCTTCTCGCGGGGCTTGCGGAATTGGCTGAGGCTGCGTCGCCCCGAGCGGGCACCCTTGATCGCGCTTATGGTAGCAAAGGGTTAATGCGGCAAGAGTTGAGAGCTTTGTCGTCTCTGAGACCCGAGTGGTTTGCCGTGGACGGCAGTCTATCTGTACCTGTCCTTCAGGATGGAGAAACGTATCAGGTGTGTCGCCTCGGAGTCGAGGGAAGAATCGATACATCATTTGGCCACGATGGTTTTATTGATACTCGGATGGTGGTCCTGACGCAAATCTCCGTGCGACCCGGAGGGCACACTCTGGTGGTGGGAAGAGACTCTTTCAAAGAAATGCCGCTTCGTCTCGATCAGTACATGCGAGAGGGAACTCTGGACCCATCGTTCGGTGAGAAGGGGTCAGCACTGCTGCCCCTGAATCGTGGAGTCGAGGACATGGCCTGTAACACTTCCGGTCGCATCTTGATTCTCGCACGCACCCAGTCGGATCTGGAACATGGGAATCTCGTGGTATTTGCCTTTCGCTCTGATGGTCAGGTGGAGGCGGAGTTTGGCGTTGGGGGAATCGTTGAGCTTCCTAATGAGAGGTTACAGCCTCAAGAGATTCATGCGTTTCCAGACGGCGGAGCGCTGATCCTGAGCCGCTCGCTGTTCCCCGATCCCAGTCGGTTCCGTGTCACGAAGCTGGATGGCAACGGCGCCCTCGACCCGACATTCGGAGATGGGGGTCAGCTCGAGTTGGGGCTGAGGACGCGGGCGTGCCGGTTGTTGACCTTGTCGGATGGACGGTTCGTGGCTTCAGGCTATGACCCAACATCGCGCAGTGTTTTGCGGGTGCAGCGACGCCTGGCGGATGGCGCTCTCGACACGAGCTTCGGAGCGGGCGGAGAAATTGCCGTGCCTCTCGCCTTTCCCAACAGTGTCGGGTTTGTGACCGGCGCGGCCCCCGATGGGAGCTTGCTCGCCTGTGGCGCGTACGGGTCCGCTCGGCTTCCCGGCAATCAGGCGTTCCTGATGGCGCTCCGTCCGGATGGGGCGGTTCATCGTGGCTTCGGAAAGCGCGGATTGGTGGTCACACGCCTGGGGTCGTCTGCCCAATGGCGCCTTACGCGTGTGGATGCGAGGGGCGGAGTGATTGCGGTGGGTGTCGGCGCCGCCTCGCGAGGCGGCAGCTTCGTCCTGGGCCGTTTCCACGGGTTTCCGGAGTGGGCCACGCCCAAACCCCCGTTGGGAGCAAAGAATTGAGTTGGCTTTCAGGATCTGGCCGCAGCCATCAGCGACCGGGTTGGGCTGCGGGGGATCGCTGAGTCCTGACTCCGCTGCGTTCCGTCCTTCTCCGCGATCCGGATGGTTTCAGGGATTTCGCTCCGGAGAATCGAGGCGCAGTTCGAGCAATCCGATGAGGAATCCGATGAGGAAAGTCGGCACGATATCGCGGAGACAGGCGATTGCGGGGGGCGCGCTGGCGCTGGCGGCTCGTTCGGAGGCGGCTGGACCCCGCCCCGGGACTCCCGATCGTACGTTTGGTCGCCGTGGGATTGTCACCGAAGTGATCGGCCCCGGCGCTCGGGCGCAGGAACTGCTGGTGCAGCCGGACGGTAAGCTGCTGGTTTGCACGTTCTTGAATCGCCGAGGTTTTCGATCCGAGATCCAACTCAGACGTTACACCGCCGATGGCGTCGTCGATCCGACGTTTGGCGACTTCGGCTGGACCCGCACCGGGGTACGCCCGTACGGGATCCCGGTTCTGCAGAAGGGGGAATTCATCCTCAGCTGGGGGGCCCGCGCCGATTTCTTGCCCGGCCTGGTCCTGGAGCGCTACACGTCGAATGGGAGACTCGACCGCGGGTTTCAGGCAAACGGACAGTTGGACATCCCCTTCGGAGGCTACGTCACGTCGATGGGCGCCCAATCGGATGGCTCCATCCTATTCCTTCGATTTGCGTCCCCCGAAGAGTATGAGCCTACGGTGACGCTCACGCGACTGCGGCCCGATGGGTCACTCGATGAGGCTTTCGGGAACGGAGGAACCGTTCAGTCGGACAACACGCCGTACGTGATCCGCGACATGCGAATTCTCGAGGACGACCGGATCGTGGTGCTCAGCGATGGCGCGGGCCACGGCCGCCTCACGCGGTTCTTGCCGAATGGCGAGCCCGACCGCGGTTTTGGACCGGATGGCAGCGTCGATATTCCCATCAAGGGGAGTTTGCTTCGAGTGGCGCCGGATGGGGCGATGGTGGTTTCGGGACGATTGCCGGACGGGGCCAGCGGGTTTCGCGTCGCACGGCTGCTGGCCTCGGGCGCTGCGGATGGCGCGTTTGGATCGGGGGGCGCCAGTACGTTTACGCTGCCGGGGGTGGAATCTGTGGCCGTCGTTAGCGACTGCGCCGACGATGGCCGCCTGCTCGTGGTGGGGCTGATCGGGCGGAAGGTCCGAGACATTCGTGTGTACGATGGGCACGTGGGCGTGCTTTCTCCAGACGGAACGCCCTTCTTGCGGTTCGGCAAGCGAGGCTCCATCAAGACCCGCATCGGATTCGGATCGGGCTGGACCCATGGAGTGTGGCAGGGCGCCGATCGCGTCGTGGTGGCCGGGGGCGCCGATGTCGATGCGGGGGGCGCTCTCACGCTCGGCCGATTTGTCGCTTAGGGCATCGCTCCAACCTCGAAGCAGGGGATACCGGCGGGTCACCGAGCGGGCCTGACCGAGGTCGGGGATCAACGAAAAGACGGAGCCGCGCGTCGTCCCGGCGCCGAGAATAACGTCGGCGCCGCGCACAACGGCGCATGACCTCTCCCATCGGCCCAGCGAAGCCTGGAGATCGCCAGCGTTCGCTATAATGGTCCTGGGAGACGCATCCGAGAGCCACGGTTCTGCAACAAGAGTCCGTGCCCGATGTGGCGACTCTGGCTTGGCAGCCCCGCACCGGGCTTCCGCTCTGGACATCGTGCGCTGTTGGATGCAGCGGGGAGTGTCCGGGAGTTGTAGGCTTTTACGCCCGGATGCTGGCGAAGCGGCCGGACCATCCGGTGGTGAAACACTACGCCCGGGTGTTCGAGCCACCGGCTACCCGCGTGTCGAGGCGCAAGGGCGAGCAGACGTGGATGAAAGAGTTGCAGTGGCTGGATGAACCCCAATCGCAAAGAGGATGATGAGCGTGTCAAAACCTGCGGCGCTGGCAGATGAGTTGGTTTGCGAGTTTGTGGGGCAGGCTCACGGCAGCCTGGACCGGGTTCGAGAACTGCTGGATCAGGAGCCGAGATTGCTGGACGCGGCCTGGGACTGGGGCGGGGGCGATTGGGAGACGGCGCTCGGCGCAGCGGCGCATATGGGCCGGCGGGACATCGCTCAGTACCTCCTGGATCGAGGGGCCCGACTGGACCTCTTCTCGGCTGCCATGATGGGGTATGTCGAAATCGTTCGTTCGGTGCTGGCCGCCCAGCCTTCGGCGAGGCACGCTCCGGGTCCGCACGGCATCCCCCTTGAGGCGCATGCCCGCGCAGGGGGCGAGGCCGCGGCCGACGTCCTGGCGTTTCTGACGGGCGGCGAGTAGATGCCTTCCAGACCCGCCGCGCCCGCGAGACTCCTGTTTCGACGAGGCGCCGCGCCGGTCAAACGGCTCGGCATTCTTCTTGCGGTGGGCGTAGTCCTCGTCGGGGGCGCACTGGCGGCCTACCCGGGCCTGAAGAAGCGGCAGTTGATAGCCGAACTGAACGGCTGCGAACGCCACGGGGCCGGTCCTCGCGCCGAGCTCATCGAGGCGCTCGGCGACGAGTCCGCGCCGTTCTTTCGGAAGCTGCTTCAGGATCCCCACCCCGGGGCACGGCTGCAGGCCTTCGAGGCCGTGCTGGAGATTGAAGGGAAGCCCGCCGCGGCGTCGCTGCTTCCGATGTTTGCCGACTATCACTCTCGAATTCGGGAGCGTGTGGTGGAAGAGGCGCAGGAAGTCGAAAGCCCTGAAGCGCTGAGATTGCTTCTGGCCGCCAGTGCGGACCCGGACCAGGTGGTGCGGCTCCAGGGACTGGCTGCGGTGTGCCGCCGTCTGGAGCGTCCCGAGCTTCGCTCTCCCGAACTCGTGAGCGCCGTCGCGGCTCGCGTGCAGGATCCCAGTCCCGACATCCAATCGCTGGCGGTGGCGGCGCTTCGAAAGCTCTCAGGGCAGGACTTCGGCTTCCGTCTGACGGAGGGTCCGGCCGGTCGCGAGCAGGCGCTGGCTCGAATGGCCGGCTGGTTGAAGGCGCACTACCCGAAGCTGCCTGCTCCTCCTGCGGCGGCGCCACCGGAGCGCACGGATCCGGCGCCCCGGTTCGACTTCATCGACATTCGTCACGAGCGCTGGAACATGGATCTCATGGCCGGCCGAACCGTGCTGCTGCACTTCTTCGGCACCTGGTGTGCGCCCTGCGTTGAGGAGATGAAGACCCTCCAAACCGTGCAGCGAGCGTTCCCGGACACCCAGATTCTGGCGCTGGGCGTGAACGAGAAGGGACCGGACGCCCTCAAGCGCTTTGCGGAAGAGCACGGGATCACCTTTCCGATGGGGCAGGCATCCGACGCGATCATGGCGTCTTACGGCGAGCCCCACGAGGTGCCGGTGACCTATCTCATCGACCCCGGCGGGCAAGTCCGTCGCCGGTACGACGGCGCCCGTGACTTCGCCACCTATGCCGCTGCCCTGAAGACCTTCGACCGCCCCCCCAGCGTTTTCGGCGGCTTGCCCGGTGTGGGGCCGCAATGAGGTTGACTCGAAGGTCGACTCTGGCGCTCCCCCTGGGCGCGCTGGGTTCGGTCTCACCGAACGTTGCCGTGCCGGCGCAACTCGGGCCTGCCGCTCTGCCGAAGGCGAAGCGCACGGTGGCGGTGGCGGCGCACCGGGGCGGCGGCGGAGAGGCGGCGGAGAATACGCTGAGCGCCATCCGTCACGCGATACGAGCGGGGGCCGACTATGTGGAGCTGGACGTTCGCCCGACTCGAGACGGAGTGCTGGTGCTGATGCACGACCGCACGGTGGATCGAACCACCGGGGGCAAGGGCGCCGTTGAAGAACTGACCTGGGATGACATCGCACGACTTCGCGTGCGAAGCGAAGGCGGAGGAGGGGATCGCGTGCCTCGGTTCGAGCAGGCGCTGCAACTCTGCCGGGGGCGGATCAACCTCTATCTCGATCACAAGGCCGGATCGGTGGCGGCGCTGTTGCGGGCGCTCCTCGCGGCATCCATGACGCAGTCGGTGGTGGTCTACGCCGGGGTCGAGACGCTCCTGGAATGGAAGCGGGTGGCGCCGGGCATCCCCGTGATGCCGTCGCTTCCGCGAGAGAACCGCGTGCAGGGAGGAATCTCCCGGTTCATGCGCCGTCTCCCCGCAGAGGTGCTGGACGGACACCAGTTGGAGTGGACCCGCGATCTCGTCGCCGAAGCGCACCGGTGCGGCGCACAGGTTTTCGTCGACGGACTCGGACCCGTCGACAACGAGGCGGGCTGGCGGAGCGCGGTGGAGATGGGCGTGGATGGGATTCAAACGGACTATCCGGAACGCCTCGTGCGCTATCTGGACGCGTCCGGTTCCGATCTGAGACGGTTGGGCACTTCTTGACCGCAGGCGAACTCAGGCCGTTGTGAGACCGTCCTCGACGACCTGCATGGCAATCCTCTCCGCCGCCGCGGCGGACAGCGTGACGCCGTCTCCCTCGAAGCCACAGGCCAGATAGCACCCGGCGACCTCCGTCCGGCCGAGGTAGGGGCACGGCGCCCACGGACGGAATCCCGCTGCGCCCGAGTCCCACTCGAGCCGATCCAGACCCTCGACGTAGCGCGCCGCTACCCGGAGCACCTCGCGACGAGCCTCTTCACCGCCAGCCTCCGAGAAGCCGACGAACTCCCGCGTGCCGCCCAGCACCACTTCTCCCGACGAGAACTGCTGCAGGTTGAACGCCACCTCATAGGCTCGCGTGGATGACTTGGCCGCGAGGTAGTCGCCTCCCAGGAGCGGGCAGCTTGCGATTGGCCGATCGGCCACCGCTCGAAAGAGCCAGCCTCTTCGGGGCTGGATGTCGAGCGTAAGACCAAGGTTTGCCGCCAGGGGTGGCGACCAGGGACCGCCCGCGAGCACGACGAGTTCGCCGCGGACATCGACTTCGGGTCCGACCGCACGAAAGCCCCCGGCGGGTTCGGCATCCAGTTCGGAGAGTGGGGATTCGACGATCTGGCCGCCGCGCTTGAGCAGAACGTGCCGCCAGTGCTCGGCAAGCGCCGACGGTTCAATCTGGCCATCCAGCGGACAGAAGCTTCCGGCATCCACCGCTGTCGACAGTCCCGGTTGGATTCGCCTCAGGGTGTCGCCATCCAACCACTGAAGGGGAACCCCCGCCTGGCGGAGAGCCCGCACGCGGACGTGGAGTCGCGCAGCCTCGCTCTCGTCGGCCGCGAGCAGCAGGCTGCCGGTGCGCCGATATCCCAGGTGCGGCGCCTCTCTCGCGAGATCGTCGAAGAGTTCGAGACTGCGCGCTGCCAGATCCAGGAGGGGCCCAGGAAACTTGGACTGCAAGAGGAGATATCCGCCGGATCGGCGGGTGGTAGATCGCCGGGGGTCCCCAATCGCCGTTACCCGGCATCCGACACTCGCGAGGGCTGCGGCGCAGGCAGAGCCGACCGCGCCGAGTCCTATAACAATCGCCGACGGCGCCCTACTCATCTGACCCAATCTTCCTCACGCCCCCGTTCCCCAACATTCGCGGAGCGAGGGAGACACGTCCGAGCACGGACGGTCAACGTTCATGAATCAGGATAATCGACAGTGGCCCTTGTTGGACACCGGTCGGACCGATCCCGGTGAAGTCGACCGCGGGAGAGCGGTTCGGAGGTTGGGCTCGCAGGCGCCCAGGCGGGCCGGGTCCAACTGTCTACCACTGGGTGGGTTGGGCGGAGGGAGAGCCACGAATGCGCATGATTCACCGCGCTCGAGTGCTGGTTATCGCGATCCTGCTGGCGGGAGCCATCAGCAGCCTGTCGCCTTCGGCGACCCGGGGGGCCTCTGCGGGTCTGGAACGCATTCGGGTGACCTCGGACCGGAAGGGCTTTGAAAGTGCTGCAACCCGACGAAGGTTCGTCCCGTACGGGCATAACTACGGCCCGGAAGGCGTGCTGCTGGAGGATGTGTGGGATCGAAGCTGGAGCGAACTCGATGGCGATCTTCGGGAGATGGCGGCGACGGGCGCGAACGTGGTGCGAGTTCACCCGCAATTCAACCGGATCATGCGTACTCCCCGCCTCCCCAATCCGGACGGGCTCCGGCAACTGAGCCGCTTGATGGACAGCGCCGAGCGGGCAGGTGTCTACCTCGACATCACGGGACTTGGATGCTACCGTCCCTCGGACACGCCGGCCTGGTACGACGCGCTGGATGAGGCCGGACGATGGCAGGCGCAGCGGGCCTTCTTCGATAACGTGGCGGGGTGCGGCGCCGGTCGTGGCGTGGTGTTCTGCTACAACCTGATGAACGAACCGGTGTCTCCCGCTGAGCGTCGGCCGGCCGGCAAGTGGATGTCCGGGAATCTCTTCGGTGGATTTGACTTCGTCCAGTACATCGCCCTCGATCCCGCCGGCCGCAACCGCGATGCACTGGCGGTGGAGTGGATCCGCAGCCTGACATCCGCCATTCGCCGCCGGGACAAAGACGCGCTCATCACCGTCGGCCTGCTGCCGTGGAGCCGCACATGGGGACACCTGTCGGGGTTCATTCCCGAAACGGTCGCGCCGGAACTCGACTTTGTAAGTCTGCACATCTACCCGGAAACCGGAAAGCTGGACGAAGCAGAAGAGGCCGTCCGGCGCTTTGACGTGGGAAAGCCCCTCGTAATCGAAGAGATTTTCCCGCTCTCCTGCGGTCCCGCCGACCTGGAGCGGTTCATGGTCGCCGTTGCGGACCGGGTAGACGGCTGGATGGGTCACTATTTCGGGAAGTCGGCAGCGGAGTTAGAGGAACGACGCCGTGCCGGAACGCTCACCTTGACGGAGGGGGTTCAACGCTCCTGGCTAGAGCTCTTCACCCGCTTGAAGCCCCGGTTGACGGCGGGCCGGCAGCGGGGGTAGGTCGCGACACCGGAAGGAACTCGTGAGCGCGCCGCCGGGTTGGCGCCCGGCTGTCTAGCGCCCTAGCCGACTCCGGCCACCTTCTTTACGACCTGAATGGCATGTTCCGGGGTGGACGACGAGCCGTGCTCCATGCCGACGAAACCGGAGTAGCCGGTCCCCTTCAAGGCGGTGAAGATGTTGGCGTAGTTGACTTCACCCGTGCCGGGCTCCTTCCGGCCGGGTACGTCGCCGATCTCTACAAACCGAATCCAGCCTTTTGAAATGCCGAGCCGGAGATTGTTGATCAGATTCCCCTCTCCGAGCTGGAGGTGGTACATATCGAAATCCAGCTTCACCCGGGGATGGTCGACCTCGGCCAGGATTTTGAAGCCATCTTTGGCCGTGAGCACACTCATCTGCGGGGACTCCACCGGGTTGAGGGGCTCCAGTACGACGTAGACATCGTGCTTCTCGGCGAGGTCTCCGGCACGCTTCAGACCGTCGATGATCTGACGGTACTGGACCTCCCACGGAACGTCCTTCTGCGTAGCGCCCACGAAGCAGATCAGGTTCTGGCATCCGAACCGTTTGGCAGTGACGCAGTGCTCGGTGATGTCGTCGAGGAACGCCTGCTCAGAGCCGGGCTTGGTAAGGCCCGTGTTCCACCCCGTCTTGCCGTTCCCCGTGATGCTGCCGCAAGCCATGCCGTGCCGCTTCTGGGCTGCCTCCATCGCCGCCAGGTCCTTGCCGCCGGCTCCCCAGAAGCTGAACGCCTTCAATCCTTGCTCCGCGATGAGATCGATGCGCGCCGCATGGGGCATGGAGCGCGGGAACATCAGCTCCAGGTTGCAGGAGAGCGTGAACTTCGCCGCCGACCCGGCTTCTTGGGCCACGGCGGCACGAGTGAGCCACGCGAGGGCGGCGGATGAGAGGGCGGCACGGCGATTCATGGAGCGCTCCGGTCTGCGGGCGAACCGATCGGCCGGCCCGCCGGGGATGGGCTGACTATTCCCGGACTATTATGCCGCAAGCCGAAGCATCTCAGAGGGGGGCGCGGTCGCAGCCCACCCCCCCTCTGGCGTCTCACCGATTATCAGGCAGCCTTGATGTCGTAGCACCAGAGGCAGCCCAACTCTCGGAGATAGAGCCGTCCGTTGGCCACCACCGGGTAGGCCCAGGACTTGGATTGGCCCCGTTCCGGCGGATTCGAGGGTCGGAACCGGCCCTTCTCCCGATAGCCGTCGCCCGCGGCTTCCACGAGTGCGGCTTCGCCGTTCTCCCCGAACACGTAGATCCGCCCGTCGGCCACCGCGATGGCGCCCGCTCCGACGCAGCGATCCTGCCAGCGGATGGCGCCGTCTGCGAAGTTAACGCACATCAGGCCGGTGCCGCTGGTTCCGTACAGGTTCTCACCCACCTTTACCGATCCACCGATGGCGCTCGGCAGGCGTGGGTTGAAGTACACTTCCTCGGCCGCCAGGGCGCCTCCGTTCGCGCGGATGCGGATCAGGGCGCAGCCGCCGCGGCCACTGGCCGTGTAGACCAGATCGCCATCGACCACCGGTGTGGGGATGTTCGCCGGGCTATTCATGGCGGTGCGATCATACCGCCACAAGAACTTCCCACCGGCCGCCTCGACGCCGATGACGCCCTTCTGCACAAACTGAACGTACTGTCGGACGCCTGCGACGGTCGCCGCGACCACCGAGCTGTATCCCGCCTGATCGCCGCCGGGCGCCTGGGAGCGCCAGGCCACGGCGCCGGTCCGTTTATCCACCGCGAGCAGGGTGGTCTCACCGCCCGGCGTGCAGATAACCCGGTCGCCATCCACCAGGGGAGACTCGGAGTAGGCCCAGACCCCGTGAGCGCCGCCGAACTCCTTGCGGACGTGGTGCTGCCACACGACTTTGCCGCCGGCTGCCTCCAGGCAAACCAGATCTCCGTCCGAACCCAAGGCATAAACCATCCCGCCGGAGACGGTCGGGGTGGATCGCGAGCCGGGGTAGGCGGGCTGCTGCATGGGCGCCCCAACCACGCCGATCTTCGTGGACCAGAGCGTCCTGCCGGTAGCGGCATCGAGCGCGTGGACCATCTCGTTGTCCATGCCCTTGTTGCTGATGGCGTACAGCTTGCCGCCGCTCGCGGCAACCGACGAGTAGCCGTCGCCCAGATCCTGGCGCTGCCACACGAGACGGGGGCCACCCTGGGGCCATTCCTTCAGCAAACCGGTTTCGGTGGATATGCCGGTGCGTCCCGGTCCTCGAAACTGCGGCCAGTCGGCGGCCAGAACCGGGGTTGCCATCAAGCCCAGTCCGCCCGCCAGAAGCGTGCGTCGATTGGTTCTCATACTAATCCCTTTCGCGAGCTGTCGGCTGCAGGCCGACAGCCCCAATCAAAGGTCCTACGATCTCCGTCTCCGGGGATCACCTTTACTCGCAGAGTAGGCCCCGAACAGGCTTCCGTCAGTCGAAGATCGTCACTCACCCTTGACGCGCTCGACCCGACATCGGATGACGACGCTTCCTTGAAGTCCCGTCAAATCCAGGGTTCCCATCCCGTCCACAACCAACCGCTTGCCGGATGTCTCGGCGCCCGAAATACGCCACCCCTCCGGCACTCGGAGGCGGAGCACGGTTCGCGCGGGAACCTGCCGGGATGGAAGGGCGACCGATGCCGTGACGGTTCCCTGCCCGAGGTTGGATCGGGCTTCCACGGAGACCGGACCGAAGGCCGTTGGCGCGCCCTTCAGCTCAATCCGCTTCCCGTCTTCCAACCAGCGCTTCGGAGTGGCGAACAGAAGCCTGAGAGTCTCCGGCTCGCCGTCCCCGTTGAGATCCGCGTCCTGAACCAGCAGGTTCCGCAGCATGGAGAGAAAGTGCGCGCTGCCGGCGCTGTTCGGCGGGCAATAGAAGAACCGGCCCTGAGCGTCGACGGGTCGAAGCGTGCAGCCCTCCCCGACGACAAAGGTCTCTCGCGTGAAACCCTGGGCGAGCATTCCGTAGAAGCTGACCAGCGCTCGCTCGGGATCGTCCCGGCGAAGCGTGTCGAGGGTGTAGCGCGTGCCGTAAAGCGGGTTCACCCGGTCGGCGCCCGTCCAGAAGGCGTGATTCGTCGCGCCTGAGCGCAGCATCCCCATGAACACGCCGCCGTGACGCTCTTGAAAGCGCGGAAGCATCTCGTCTTCGGGTGTGCCGGTAGGGAACAAGCGACTGGCAATGACATAGCCGCAGATGATGTTCCAGTAGCTGCCGATGCGGCTGCCGAGAATCGGGCTGTGAACGGGCTCGTCGGCGAGCAGCGCCATCGGCACGAAAGGCGGCTGCACCTCCCGGCGGATGCTCTTCGCCAGGGC
Organism: Actinomycetota bacterium; assembly: GCA_005798285.1. Classification (GTDB taxonomy): domain Bacteria; phylum Armatimonadota; class SYMT01; order SYMT01; family SYMT01; genus F1-80-MAGs030. The sequence continues at coordinate 5,401 of SYKE01000078.1, read as the reverse complement.
GGCATCGAGCGAGCGCCGCAATTCCCGAGCTCCGGCTTCAGCCCGTCGTGCGGTTTCGGGGTCGCCCATGGCCTGCAGTACCGGGGGCAAGTCTCGAAGTCCACGCCACGCCTTGGCAGCCACGCTGAGGGAGTGGACCGGAGTCGAAATGTCGGAGCAATAGCGCTCCTTGGGATAGAGGCCGTTCTCCCGGTCTCGACCGTTCAGCAGAAGCCGAATCTCACTCTCAAACTTCGGCCGGATCGACTTCAGATACTCCGCATCCCGAGTGTGCCAGAAGTATCGGGAGAGATTCATCAGCTTCGTCCCGGCCTGGTGCGCCTCCAATCCCCGGCGAGTGAAGTCGAGCAAGGGTGGGAGCATCCTTCGGAACTCGTCCTCGTAACCCCACGTCATCATCGTCAGCGCGGCGTCGCTGCCCTCCGCTTCGTAGAGGGACTCATACTGATTTCCAGCGCTGTAGAAGATCCGATCTCCATTCAACAGCGCGTGCGTCTGCATGACGCTGCTCTTCCACGCGCGATTGACCACATCTTCGGGCGTCTCGATCCGCATGCCCCGTGCGAGCAGTCCCTTCCAGGTGGCTGCACACTGGGACCGCTGCGCCGCATACCAGGCATCGGATACGACGGGCGGGGGGCCGGCGAGGGATCGTGTGGGGATCGCGAGCACAGCGGCCCCGCCCGGTTGCAGGTTGGCTCGAAGGGCGCCGCGGTCCATCTTCCACTCCGGACCCGCAAACGCCACCACTTTTCCGCCGGCATCGTGCAGGGCGCCGTTCTCGAGACGCGAGCCTGCCGGCAGGTCGATCTCCGCCGAGACGATGCCCCGAGCCCCGACCGCCAGATCGAACTTCACGCACACCACCGCGCTCTCGGCGAGCTCCGGCTGGGTGGAGCAAAACGCCTCCAGTCGATAGACCTCATGGGGGCGCTTCTTGAACTCGTGGTTGAGCGGCACCATTCCCTCGGACTGCACCGGGAAGGCATGCCGGTACGAGATCTGGTAGATCGGGAGCCACCCCTCGGCCGGGATCGGCTCCGACAGGCGATCCGGGATACCTCCGAAACGGAACTCGTCCGGCCCCACTCGGAAGCGAATGGGAACGCCTGCGTCCTTCCAACTCCGGCTCCCACCGCGGAGATTGACGCCGCTCCCATCAGAGATCAGGCGTGCCTTGACCCTGGCGCCCGGCGCCGAGAGAACCAGGGGATAGACCTTGAAGTCGGCATGGACGTAGCGCGGCGGGGGCAAGAGCTTCTCGAAGAACCGATAGCTCGCTCCGTTCGGCTGCCGCATCGCCGCCTCGCCCCACACATCGGTCTGCGATTTCAGGGCCTCCTCCAACAGTGGGAGCGCCCCCGGCCGGACAGCCGCTGTCGGCCCCGCCAGACAGCGGGCCCCGACCCCTACGGCTGCGATACCGAGTGTGATGCGGAGCGGGTTCAGCTTGAGTGACAAGATCGCGATCCAATCTCGATTCATCGTAGTGAGATAAGGCTGCGGAGCTCTTCGACCAGGGATCCGGCACCGCTTTGCTGCCGCCGCAAACAGTCGCTGACAGTGTGCCGCCAACGGTAGGCAGTGTGCTTCAGGTAGATGTCACGCGCGGAATGATTCTTCGCGGTGGGGGCAGGGTCGGGTGCCCCGCATTCCTGGATGGTTCGCAGCAGACCCTCGAGATTAGGGTACAGGAAATAGATGGAGACCTGGCTCGGAGCGTCGCTGAGCTTCACAAGCGCCTCTCGGATTTCATCCTCACTGGCGCCCTTCCTCCGGAAAACGTGCTCTGAGATGCGATCTTGATCCAGAAGTAAGATCAGCCGACCAGAACCTGCCCTCGAGGATGTTCGCTTCAGATCTGCGATCGCTTTATCGACTCCGTTCCTGGGAATCCCGTCCACCAGCCCACTGAGCTTGTGGATCTCGATCCCGGTCTCATCACTCAACATTGCAAGAACTAGAGTGTGCAGGGGGAAGCCATTTGGCCCGCGTTGCTGCTTGTCCTCGTACAGCACCGTGGCAATTCTGGATTCGCTCACGGCTCGATCCCTTTCGGCGAAGAGAGGATGCGGGACAGATACCCGTTCGCTCTAATCTGCCCCAGGTCACCGAACTCCTCCAGCCACCGGGGGTACTCCTCCGCGTCGATGCGAGAGACCACCGCGCGATTGCCTTCCATGCTGCAGACTCGGACTGAGTCCACCGGATCGTCGAGCATCTCGAGCACACGATCTGAGTGCGTCGTGAGGATCACCGGTGCGCCCCCGTCGAGGTTGGAGAGGAGGGAGATCACTCGTCCGAGCAAAGCAGGGTGAAGATGAAGCTCCGGCTCATCGACTGCGAGCAGGGAGCGACTCGCATTGAGTCGGGTCATGGCCACCCAACCCAGCCATGCCAGTTGCCCGTCGGAGAGGTTTCCCGCCATCACGGGCTCGGGGAGGTCCCTGAACCTGAGCCCGAGATAGACGTTTCCGCCCCCGGGATCGGGCGTGACGACCACATTGTCCACTCGATCTCCAAGCCCGAGCCGCACCAGTTCCATGGTGAAGTCCCAGTGCGCCTGGTCGCGGTTCTTGAGTTCAGACCAGGCGTTCGGAAGGTTGCCTCCGAGCAGACCAAGCCGACTTGCCGGAAGGTGGGTGGCGGCAGCCCGGACACCTTCCGGGCGCTGATACGTTCGGGCCGCCCAGGACGCAACGGTTTCGAGAGGGAGGTGCACCTCAATGCCATTGAGGGCTGTGAGCATGCGGTTCAGTGATGCCTGCGGGGAGTACCTCCCCAGACTGGAGAGCAGCAGTTGATCGGGCCGGACCTCTGCCGCTGGTATTGCGAGCAGCCGTTCCGTTTCGACGTCCCACACTTCACACCCGCTCTCCCGGCGGAGAAACGCCTTGTGCACACCCGACGGTTCACGCAGTGGTTGAACCGTCAATCGTTCTGTGTCAACCCGTGCGTAGCCATTGGATGATGCGAGTGCGAACTGGTACTGGAGCGTAGGGAGTTGGTCGGTGTCGTCCTGGACAAGAACGGCCATCTCCAACGAGTTCGCGCCCTTGCGGAGGAGGCCGGGCATGCCCCGATGGGTACCGTAGAACTCCTGGAGGAAGTTGGGCTCCGATGCCTTGCGGAGGAGTTCGCAACACTCAATGACCGTACTCTTGCACGAGCCGTTTTCCCCGATGAGTACCCTGAGGGATCGGCTCAGGTCCAGAGTCAGGCTTTCAATGGCCCGGACGTTCTTGATCGTGATCTGGGTGATGCGGTCCATGCGCGATCCTTCTCAGCCTCAGCGACGGCCTCGTGTGGGTGAGCGGCGCTGGGAGCGTGGGGCTGCCGGTGGCCGTATCATCGCAAGTCTACACCGCTCGGTGGCGCGCTGTGCCCGGGCGCTGTTCCGGTGGAGTGCCATCTCGCAGCCGCTTCGACCGGGGCGCCACGCGGAAACAGTTGCTCGGCAAGCGGCTTCAGCGCGGCACGGCGCTCTTCGGCGGGAGACACGGGGCTGTAGCTGGAAACCTGTTCCGCGAGATCCGAGTACGCCGAGAGCATTGCGGCCCACCCCCGGCAGCGGCTGTCGTGATCAGGCGACATCAGGAGCTCCCCGACCCTCGGAAGGAAACAGTGGACTCGCTCGCCCCGCCGGTCAAGTTCCAGGAGGATGAGATTGACGGGAGCCGATAAAGGCCCGTAGAGATCCTCGAGGAGCGAGGCGGTAGACTGCGCACGCATCTGGCGGGAGATGGTCCAGAGGATACACAACCCGGGAAGCCGTGCCACAAGTCCACCGAGAATGGCGCCGAGCACGATACCCAGAATCCCTAAACCGAAACCGCCCCGCACCCAACCGGTTTTCCACCCGACCGCTGCTCCGGCCAGAAGTCCGAGCAGCGGAAGCAGATGATGGAAGAAGGTGAACACTGCGGGACTATCCGGAGTAGGCCTGCTCGATCCGCGTCATCCAGCGCTGAACCTGGAGCGCATCCTGGTAGCGGGCGCCGGCAGGAACGTCCTCCACCTCCCGAACCACCCGACAGAAGCAACGAAGCTCGGAAGCCATCATCCCCGTGGGAGCGGTCGGATGGGCACGGATCTCCAGCGACAGGGGCCAGCGGGCCTGATCGTCGCAGAGTTCGATCGGGCGGGGATTCATCGACATACGGGCCCACCACCCGTCGCCGAAGAACTCCGCACGATCGTAGCCGTTCGCGGGACCGCCGTCAGGCGACATGAACGCCGCCGTGAAACTCGCCAGGAGGTTTCCGGGAAAGGTCAGGTGGGCCTGAACCAGATCCACCGCGCCTTCGGCGTTGTGGTGAACCTGAGCCTCGACGCGGATGGGATCGGCCGACTGCACGAGGGCCTGAGTCGCGTAGAGATCGTGCACCATCGTGAGGTGCATCGGGTTTTCGCCGGGGAACTGGCGCAGCCGCGAGGTGGGGCGGTGCCGCACCCAGTCCATGAAGCGAAGCGGGGGGCGGACTCGAACTTCGTCTTGCAGCGCGAGAAACTCGCTGTTGAACAGGACGATGTGCCCGAGCATCAGGTTGGACGAGTCCGCCCGGACCACGTCAGCCAGCGACTCGGCTTCCTCACTGCTGGAGGAGAGCGGCTTTTCCAGCAGCACAACGCTGCCGGCTTCCAACAGCCGTCGCGTGATCTCGACGTGAGACGGGGTGGTGGTCGCCACCACCCATGCCTCGGCGCCGGAAGTCCGAATGGCCTCATCCAGATCGAGGTAGCCGGGAACACCTGGAAGCCGCTGGTGAGCGAGATCCAGGCTGGCCTGTCGACGGGCCACCAGAGCCACCAGATCCGCCTCGGAGATCCCCGCCAGCGTCTGAGCATGTTGACGGCCGAAGCCGCCGAGGCCGATCACTCCAACTCGAACAGGCGTCATCCTGAACTCTTCCTGGGCGCGATGCTATCCGGCAAGTTGAGTGCGGACTCGCTCAAGGAGCGCTTTGGTTCGGCGAACGCCTTCGTACTCATCAACGATCTTGCCTTCGTACTCGATCCCGACGTGACCACGGTAGCCCGCATCCTTAACGATCCTCAGCATTTTGAGGTAGTCCGTCCTGGTATCGTTGCCTTCCGCGTCGAAATCGTTCGACTTCGCGCTGACGCCCTTCGCGAACGGCATCAACTCCGTGACCCCTTTGTACCGATCGTACTCCTCGGTCTCGCTCACCCGGAAGTTGCCGAAGTCCGGCAGAGTGCCGCAGTTCTTGTGGCCGACCTTCTTCATCACCGCCGAGAGCCACGCTCCGTTGGAGGACAATCCACCGTGGTTCTCCACGATCACGGCTATTTCGTGCTGCGCCCCGAATTCGGACAGCCGACGCAAGCCATCCGCGGCCCGATCGATCTGCTCGTCGTACGTGCCCGAGGACTGGGCGTT